>JASJCD010000030.1 GCA_030066135.1 Desulfobacterales bacterium
GTCGAGGCCAGCAGCGATTTCAGGCGCGATGTCGGTTTCGACTGGGGAACCGTCGCCATCGGACAATTCGATCTGGGTGATGCCTTCACGGTTACCGGCATCGACTTCGAAGGCGACAACATCCCCTCGGATGCTCTGGATAACGGTGCCATTGAGTGGGGGCTCAGCAAAATCTCCGGAACCTCCTTCGATATCATCGATGCCCGTATCCAGGTGGGTGAAACCGAAGGAAAAACCCGCACCATCTCCGCTCCCAAGATTCTGACCCTCGACGGGCGTGTCGCCCGGATTCAGCAGGGTTTCCAGATTCCCTATCTGGAGCGTGATTCCGCGGGTGGCTCCTCGGTCGAATTTCAGGATGTCGATCTGGAACTCTCCGTGCAGCCCAAAGTGACGCCGGATAATCGTATCAATCTTAAAGTGGACATAAAGAAAGACGACGTTCTTGATGTCACCGCCACCCAGCCGCCCCTGAGCACCAACAGCGCGAGTACGGAACTGCTCATGGAAAACGGCGAAACCGTCGTCATTGGTGGTGTGATGAAAGCCAACACCTCGGAGGCGGGCGAGGGGATTCCGGGTCTGCGCAAAATCCCGGCCCTGGGGTTCTTCTTCGGGTTCAGCAACAAAAACGACAACCAGACCGAACTGCTGATCTTTCTGACCCCCGAGATCGTCCAGCTGGCGCAACGCGAAGTTCAGACCGCCAATATAGGGGAGACCCCATAACCCATCGCGGCCATACACGCCCGTGACCGCCACACCGTCACGGGTTCGAACATAAAAAACCCCCGC
Source organism: Desulfobacterales bacterium (assembly GCA_030066135.1). GTDB lineage: Bacteria > Desulfobacterota > Desulfobacteria > Desulfobacterales > UBA5852 > JABZFP01. Next base: position 796 of record JASJCD010000030.1, read on the forward strand.
CCTCTTAAAGGCGGGGGTTTTGTTTTGCGCGTATAACGCTGGTCGGGATTTGTTTGGGATGCAACCGGTGAAACCCTTCCGGCGATAGGCTGTTTTAAAGCGCACCGAATATCTGCTGGCCGCCTTGCGACCATTGGGTGAATGGATCAGGTATCGCCATTGCCAATGCCGGGCTTTTGCACCCGACCGCATCTCAGCTTGTCGCTTGCCTGCGGCGGATCCATCAGGGACCACTCAAATCTGCAGCCAATGGTGCCCGTGGCCCGCCATTCGCCCCAGGAACCCGACGACGACAACGAACATCGTCCGGATTTGTGCGCGTTTTCCGGCATACCGGGAAGGCTGCTTTCAGTCACGATAGGCGCTTGCGATTGTCAGGGGGTGAGAATCGCCATCTCTCGATTGGCCGTATCGGCAAGGGTCGAATCCGGGGCCAGTTCTACCACTTTGCGGTAGTTGGTCATCGCCATCTCCTTAAAGCCGGCCATACGGTGCGCGCGCGCGATATCAAGATAGATATCCGGCCACCGCGGCGCCACGGCGGTCACCTTGTCGAAATACCGCAAGGCCTCGGCAGGGTCCCCGGTGTCAAGATAGGTCAGCCCGAAAACCCGCAAATGCAATACATAGATCCGATCTTTGGGAATACCGGAAGCAAAATAGTCGGAAACCTCCCTTAAATACTTCCGCGCGGTTTCATACTCGCCCTTGCGGTAATAGACCAGGCCCAGATTATATTTTGGATAATGGGGTGTGAGGTAAATATCAAAACCCTGATCTTCGATCAGCTTCTGCAACACCTCGATGGCGCGGTCGTAGTCCTGGATTTTGATATAGGCCACCCCCAGGCTGTTTTTGGCCGGCCCCATGTCGGGTTTCAATTCAATCGCGCGTTCGAAATGCTCGATCGCTTTCTGGTAGTTCTCTTTCTGCTGATATGCCAGACCGAGGCTGTAGTGGGTTTCCGGGTCCGGTTCATAGATGGCCAGTGCATCCAGGTAGGCCCGCAGCGCCCGGGTTATGTTTCCCTGGCGGCTATAAGCGTCACCCAGCCGACGGTGGGCTTCTGCGTCCTTGCGGGCCTTTTCGGTTTTGTACTTGGTGGCGCAGCCGGAAAAAATCAGCAGGCCCGAAACCATCAGCAGGACCATTGCTCTGTAGGTCGTATTCATAACCACCTTCCTCAAATCCGGTTTAAATTCTCCCGGCCGGAACCACCCCGCCTCAGTTATGGGCAAGGCGCATTTACCCCACGCCGTTTTGCATCCATAGAAAAATCACCATCGAACAGGTCTCTGACCATCAGCGTTTAACCAGCTCCAGAAGGGTCGCAATCTCGTGTGAAACCTGTTCGATGAATTCTTCCAGAGCCTCGCCTTCAAGCGGTTTGCCTGGCGCTGGAAACCGTTTTAGTCCCTCCGGCTTTACCAGAACCGGCCTGTTGATAAGTTCCGCTCGCGGTTGCACACGGAATTCTTCCGGGAAGCGATCCTCAAAATACATTTCCTGAAACCCGCCGAATTTCAGCGCATGGGCCGTGGAGTCCACGATCGCCGTTTCATCATGGCGGATCAGCCCCTGTTCCCTGGCGCGCGCCAGTCCTGCCAGGCACTCCCCACCATGCGTACAGGCAATGTGGCCGTTTCGATTGGCGCGCAATTCCCAGTCCATGATTTCCTGTTCATTGACCTCGATAAAGCAAATCCGCTGGGCATCCGCCCTTTGGTTGTAATGCTCCACCAGTTGGATGACACGCGGCATGGAAACCGGGTTGCCGATCATTGCCGCCTGGGCCACACTGGCTTTGACGGTAACGGGGCTGAAATGGCGTTTGGCCGGGTCGGGTTCGCTGTAGTACCGGTAAACGGGATTGGCATGCACCGATTGAACCCCGACGATTTTGGGCAGGGTTTGGATGATGCCAGCATCGAAAAATTTAATGAAACCGCGCATGACGGCCGTGATATTGCCGGCATTGCCGATGGGTACCACGACGACCAGATCCTGAAGATCATATTCCAGATCCTGGGCAATTTCAAAGGCGTAGGATTCCTGTCCCAGAATTCTCCAGGCGTTTTTGGAATTGAGCAGGGCGACCCGGTATTCATCCGACAGCTTTTCAACCACTTTCATGCAGTCATCGAATACGCCGGGAATTTCAAACACGCGCGCGCCGCTGCCGAGAGGCTGCGAAAGCTGCTGGGGCGTGACTTTCTTGTGCGGCAGCAGGACCGCCGATTTGATGTTGGCCTGCAGATAAGCGGCATACAGGGCCGCCGCGGCAGACGTATCCCCGGTCGACGCACAGACCGCCAGAACATCGGAGACCTGGCCGGTGTCGAGCATATATTTTATATAGCTGAAAGCGCTGGCCATCCCCCGGTCTTTGAAGGAGGCGCTGGGGTTTTGGCCGTCGTTCTTGAAAAAAAACCGTAAACCCACGGATGCCTGGAGTCCCGGATTGCCTTCGATCATGGGGGTGTGGCCTTCACCCAGGTACACAATGCTTTTCAGCGGTATGACGGGTCCGATAAATTCGTGAAAGCGATAAATACCCTTAAGAGCAGGCAGCGACAGCATTTTGCGATAGTCAAAGATCTGGTGCCAGAGCTCGGCCGCACGGCGCTTGTGGCGTTCAAACCCGGCATCTTCGATCAGGAGGACAGCCTGGCATCGCGGGCACACATAGTGCAGCGCCCCAATGCCAAATGTATCGCCGCAGCCCAGACAGCGATAGACCAGGTCCCCCTCGGGTTCGGGAATCAGATAGGGCTTTATGAATTCCGGAAAATGGTCGTGTCTCATGGTGCCAACTTTTCAATACCATCCATATACGGCCTGAGGGCCTTCGGGATGATGACCGTGCCATCGGCCTGCTGGCAGTTTTCCAAAATCGCTGCCAACGTGCGCCCCACTGCCAGGCCCGAGCCGTTCAGGGTATGGACGAACTGGGTGCCTTTCTGCCCTTTGCGCCGAAACCGGATATTGCCTCGCCGCGCTTGAAAGTCTTCAAAATTACTGCAGGATGATATTTCGCGATAAACGCCCTGGGCCGGCATCCAGACCTCGATATCATAAGTCTTGGCGCTCGAAAAACCCAGGTCGCCCGTGCACAGGCTGACGACGCGGTAGGGCAGTTCAAGTATGGCCAGAATTGTTTCGGCGTCCGCAAGCAGAGATTCGAGCTCTTCGTAGGATGTCTCCGGCAAAACGAACTTGACCAACTCCACCTTGTTGAACTGGTGTTGCCGAATCAGACCGCGCGTATCCTTGCCATGCGATCCCGCTTCAGAGCGAAAACAGGGCGTGTAGGCCGTGTAGTAAATCGGCAGTTGCTCCTCGGCCAGTATCTCGCCATGATGTATATTGGTCACCGGAACTTCCGCTGTGGGAATCAGATAATAATCCCAACCCTCCAACTTGAAAAGATCTTCTTCGAATTTGGGCAGCTGCCCCGTATGGGTCATGCTCTGACGGTTCACGATGAACGGCGGCAGGACTTCAGTGTACCCGTTTTCCCTGGTATGTCGGTCGAGCATGAAGCTGATGAGAGCGCGTTCGAGGCGCGCGCCGGCGCCTAGATACAATGGAAAGCGTGCCCCTGTGATGCGAGCCGCACGTTTGAAATCAAGGAGCCCCAAGTGTTCACCGATATCCCAATGGGCGGCAGGCGCAAAGTCAAACGAGGGGGGTGAGCCCACTGTTTTAATCTCGGTATTGTCGTTTTCATCTTGGCCCACCGGGACACTGATGTGCGGTGGATTGGGGATACGCATTAAAACCGACTGGATCTTGCCGGCCGTATCGGCCAATCGGCTGTCGAGCGTCTTGATCTCATTGGCCACTTCGCGCATCTCACGGACCGGTTTGTCCGCTGCAAGGCCCTCTTTTTTCATGGCCGCAATTTCTTCGGACACGACATTGCGCTGGTGACGAAGGGTTTCAATGGCCAGCAGATCTTTTTTGCGGCGGTCATCGAGGGCGATGAGCTCGTCCCAGTCGATCGCATCGCCACGGTTGGCAATCGAAGCTTTTAGATGCACCAAATTTTTACGGATGCCCTTGATATCAAGCATATTTATGCCTATAATTGTAGGTTATTTTAATTTTTAATCTGATGATGCCGGGCCGGCAAGGTCAAAAAGGCTAACACCTGCGTTAATTTTAGTCAATTATTATTGCGGGTTGAAACAGGTCGTCATCTCTGCGGGAATGCAACAACCCTTAACGCTGCGGGGGACAAAATATGGAGGAAGTTCGGGAAGCAAAACAGGAGTTGCGGGCCAAGGTCGAAAAGGCCATCAACGGACTTGAAGCTGAGGATCGCCAACAGAAGCTCGAAACCATCCAGGAACGGTTGTTTGATTTCGCCAATTTTCTGGAAGCCCGTATTGTACTGCTCTATGTCAATGCCCCGAATGAAGTGCCATCCATGGAGATTATTCAAAAAACCGTCGAGATCGGCAAAATCGTCGTCCTCCCGGCCTTCGATGTCCAGAAAAGCGGTATCAAGCTGATGAAGATCGACAACCCCAAACGCGACCTCATCATGGGCCCGCGGCAAATCCTCGAGCCCAATCCACAGCGTTGCCGGAAGGTCCCGCTGGAGTGCATCGACATTGCCATCATTCCCGGGGTCGCGCTCGATGAAAAAGGCGGTCGCCTCGGCGCCGGGGACGGTTATTATGATCGCTTGATCCCCAAATTACCCATCACGACACGCAAGGTGGCCCTGGCCATAGAGGATCAGATATTCCAGCAGGTACCCATGGAATCCCATGACAAATACGTTGATATCATTGTCACGAACAAAAGGGTCATTTACAAAATTTAACCCCCGACGATCACCAAGCGTGCATGCCCGGCGCGGCGCGGCTAGCCGCCCGGATTCAAATCACCGGCCAGGGAGTGCAGATTGGGCTCCTCACCCACGGCAATCAGCGTATCGCCTGCTGCGATGACCGCTTCAAAAGAAGGATTGAACAGCATCTCGCCGGTCGCTTTTTCGATGGCGATCACGATTAAATTGTAGCGCTGCCGAATCCCGGAATCCTTGAGGGTAAGATTGGCCAGGGATGATTCAGGACTGACGGGGAGCTCCTCCATCAGGATATCCTGGCGTTTGGCGCTCAGGGCAAAATCGAGAAAGCTGGTGACCTTGGGACGCAAGATTCTCTGCGCCATGCGCAGCGCCCCCACTTCGTATGGGCTCTCCACCGTTGTGGCCCCGGCGGCCTCAAGCTTATCTTTGGATCGATCTCTTCCGGCCCGGGCGATGATGTCAAGATCGGGGTTCAATTGTCGCGCGGTCAGCACCAGAAAGACATTGTTGGTGTCGGTGGCCAGGGCGGAGACCAGACCTTGGGCCTTTTCGATACCCGCCTTGATAAGCGTGGATTCCTCGGTGGCATCCCCGCTGATATAAAGCACACCGTCTTCTTCCATTACCGATATGAGATTGGGATTGTTGTCGATGACGACCAGATTGGGAATATTGCGCCGCAGATTTCGGACCAGCACACGACCGATGCGACCATAGCCGCATATGATGTAATGATTTTTTAGTCTTCGCAGTTTTTGATCCAATCTTCTTCTCCCCATGATCTGCCGGATTTGCCCCTCCACCATAAATTGCACAACCGCCCCGGCAACATACACACTGAAACCAACCCCCGTTAAGACGATCAGGATCGTGAAGATGCGGCCGGGATAGTCAACCTGACGCACTTCTCCGTACCCGACGGTCGACACGGTGATAACGGTCATATAGAGTGAATCCATGAAATCCCAGCCCTCAATCATCATATAGCCGAGCGTGCCGATAATCAGAATCATAAAAGCCAGGACGAAAGAAACGATAAGATGGCGCGCACTGTTCATGGGTCGCTTGCAGTCCCCTTTGAAATTATGCTTGTTCAATAGGGTAAATGCCTGTAAAAAATCAATGGCTATTTACCGCTAACCGTAACGCGGCCGGACGTTAGCGCATCGGCCGGCGTGACTGGTTGACGAACACGGAAGTGGCTGTTAAAGGGAAAACATATGTCGTGGGATGATGTGAAATACGCCCGGCGACGGGAGGAGATGGTCAGGCGTCAGATTGAGGCGCGCAACATTACCGACCCGGCTGTCCTGGCAGCCATGCGCAAAGTGCCACGACATCTTTTCGTCAGCGAAGCCCTGCGACATAAAGCCTATGAGGATTATCCTCTGCCGATAGGGGAGCAGCAGACCATCTCCCAGCCTTTTATCGTGGCCGAAATGACCCAGGCGCTCTCCTTGGGCCCCGGCGATCGGGTGCTTGAGATTGGCACGGGGTCCGGATATCAGGCGGCTATTCTGGCCGAGATTGCCTACCGCGTCTATACGGTTGAGCGCCTTCACCCGCTTTATGTTCAGGCGCGCCGCCTCTTCGATCAACTGCAGTACCACAATATCGTGATGCGCTATACGGACGGCACCAAGGGCTGGAAAGCACAAAGCCCATTCGATGCCATCATCGTTACCGCCGGGGCTCCTAAAGCACCCCAGACCCTTATCGACCAACTCGCCGAGGGGGGGCGCATGATCATCCCGGTGGGAGATCAATACGCTCAGGATCTCATCAAAATAACAAAGGATGCGCGCGGGGTGCAGCAGCAAAGTCTTGGCGGCTGCCGCTTTGTAAAACTGATCGGCGAGGAAGGTTGGGGCACCGTCTGATCCGCCCGCGCCGGTCTGACCTGTGTGCCGCAAAGCGCTCCCCATCACATCATCCGGATAGATGACGATCGAAGCCGCCAGATTAGAACCTGATCTCAAAATTAAGATCAGGGTTTCTGGACGGCGTGTAACGGTGAAAAAGCGGAGCATACACGCAGTATGTAAGCAGGTTCGTGGGGAAGGGACCCTGCGGTTCTGCCAAGAGCCGGTTCACGATGCACCGACTGAAAAAAAGATCGAAGCTGAATCCCGCAACGCGGGGACTCACCACCATGTATAAAAATAGGCGAGGAATCCAGCAAAGCGGAGAACACCGCCAGGGGCACTTAGATTTTTTTTTGAGATAGGTTCTATTCTGAAAATCCGCCGCCCCCTGGAGTCCGGTGCCCCGCTTCACCGCTGACAGCATCCTCGCAGGCGCTTTGCAGGGATTCAAAAAGATGGTTTTGAAAAACACGCGCCAGCGGTGATGCTGTGCGCCGCTTGTCCCGGATCAGGTAGAGCTGGCGCTCCAATGTCAAACCCTCGATATCGAGGGCCTGCAATCGGCCCTGGCGTTGATCCTCTTTGACGGCCAGCAGGGATAAAATAGAAATTCCCATGCCGCACTTTATGGCCTGCAGGACAGCCGTGGTACTTCCCATCTCCGCCATGATATTGAAGTCTTCCAGTTTTCTATCAATTTTATGAAGCCCCTGCTCAAAGGCCCTGCGGGTACCGGAGCCTAATTCACGTACAATCAGCGGCTCCGCCCGCAGTTCATCCACATGCACCGACAAACGCTGATGCCATCGATGGGTGGGCGGCACGATCAGTCGCATGGTATCCGTGGCAATGGCCGTATACATAAGATGGCGCTCGTCATCACGCGCACCGATCAGGCCCATTTCAACCTCACCGCGGAAAACCTTGGCAACGATTTCACGCGTATCGCCGACGGCCAGGTGAAGTCGAACCTGGGGATATCGATTCTTAAAGGTACCGATGATCCGCGGGAGCAGATAATTACCGGGGATTGTACTTCCGCCGATCGGCAGGTCACCCTGATAGCGGCCATGATAGTCGGCCAAGGCCTTTTCGGCCTCATCGCGCAGGCGCAGTAATTGCTTCGCATAGCGATACAGAATCTTGCCGCTTTGCGTTGGTACGGCCTGGCGTGCCAAGCGGTCGATCAAGATACAATCAAAATGCTGCTCGAGGTCTTTGATGTGACTGCTGACCGTAGGCTGGGATAAATGCACCGCCAGGGCCGCTTTGGAAAAACTCTTAAGCTCGATAACTTTGCAGAAAATTTGAAGCTGCCATAAATCCATCAGGGCAAGTGACTGGCGGGTGTGAATTTTTGCTTCAGCTTGTGTTGGACGATCTTGGGCACCATACCATTGATGTTGCCGCCGAAACGGGCGGCTTCTTTAATGATTGAAGAACTTGTAAAAATCCAGCGTAAGCCGGTCATCAGGAAGACCGTCTGAATTTCGCGATTCAGGCGGCGGTTCATGAGTGCCATCTGGAATTCATACTCGAAGTCGGAAACCGCGCGCATACCCCGTAATATGGCCTGGGCGCCTCTTTGCAATGCATAGTCCACGAGCAGGCCATCGAAGGTGTCGATCTCGACACTGGTAAAACCCTTCAGGCTGGCCCGAAGCATTTCTTTTCTTTCCTCTACCGAGAAGAGTGCGTTCTTGGCAGGGTTGTTTAATATGCCGACAACAATCCGGTCAAAGATTTTCAGTCCTCTTACGATGATGTCAATATGGCCGTTGGTGACGGGGTCGAATGAGCCAGGATAAATTGCCAATTTCGAAGGCATACCGACTTTTTTCCTTCCAGACTCAGGGCAGAGGCGATTTACAGCGATTTGGTTGCTATGGGGCCGCCGGTGGGATATTGCTTCCGGGGCTATACCATAATGCGTAAAAACGTGACAAGGGTTTTTCCGTAGCGGCGCTGATCCTGGAGCGCCATACCCTTGTCCTGCAGCGAAATGCCTTCCAGGTGATGGTGCTCGAGGACAACCAACCCCCCCGGTACCATGGCATTGGATGCGGCCAGATGCTTTAGCGCCTGATCGGCATAGCCTTTATTGTAAGGCGGATCTATAAAAGCCAAACCGAAACTTAAATCCAGCGCGGCCAGGCAGCGTAGGTTTAAACCGGCATCCCAGCGGATGATATCCCCGTGGTGGGAGGCTTTCAGCGCTTCCACATTCGCGCGCACGACGTCTAAAGCCCTGGAATGCTTGTCAATGAACACGGCATGTGCAGCGCCGCGGCTTAGCGCCTCAATCCCCATCGCCCCCGTACCGGCAAAAATATCAATGATATTGTGTCCGGTAATCTCCGCGCCGATAATGTTGAAAATCGATTCCCTCAAACGATCGGAGGTTGGACGAATTTCGCGCCCGCGGGGCGCCTGCAGGCGACGGCCTTTATATTTTCCTGCGATTACACGCATAGGCTTGGGTCTATAGATCGAGTTGCTTCAGCTTTTTATGCAGGTAGCTTCGTCCCACCCCGATTTGCATGGCCGTACGGGTAATATTGCCGTTATTGTGCGCCAATTTGCTTCGGATATAAGACTTTTCAAAAGCTTTCTTGGCCTCTTTGAAATTATCGATGGCCAGGTATCGGCCCGCTTGCATCACTTCGGTCGTCGCATCGGTATGATAACTGCGCGGGATATCGTCAGGCCGAATGGTCTCGCTCGGCGCCAGGATGACCAGGTGCTCAACGAGGTTTTTCAATTCGCGTACATTCCCCGGCCAGGGGTAGTGCCGTAATAAATCCATGGCTTCGTCCGCCAGAAACTTGCGCGGCTCACCGTTTAAGCGCGCACATTCTTTTAAAAAAAGATCGACCAATAAAGGAATATCATCGGCACGCTCCCGCAGGCTGGGCACTTCTAACGGAACAACGTTCAAGCGGTGATAGAGGTCTTCGCGAAAACGACCTTTGTCAATCTCACGCCTGATGTTCTTGTTGGTGGCGGCGATGACGCGCACGTCGACACTCAGAACCCGCCCGCCGCCCACGCGCTGAAATCTTTGCTCTTGGAGTACACGCAGTATTTTAGCCTGGGTCATCAGGCTCATATCACTGATTTCATCAAGGAAAATCGTACCTTCGTTGGCCAGCTCGAAAGTGCCGCGTTTTTTGCTGGTGGCCCCCTGAAAAGCGCCCTTTTCATGACCGAAAAGATCACTCTCGATCCGCTCTTCGGGGATGGCCGCACAGTTTACGTCCACGAACGGTTTTTCAACTCGGGTGCTCAATTGATAAATCGTCCGTGCGACGAGTTCCTTACCGGTGCCATTTTCGCCGTAGATAAGCACCCAGGAGTCTTTGGGGGCAACGGCGACAAGCTTTTGCTTCAAGGCTAGGATCGGGGCACTGCGGCCATCGATCGAGTGCTTCTCCAGCGTCTTTTTGCGAAGGTATCGATTTTCTTCCTCCAATCTTCTAAAGTTTAAGGCGTTGTTGATCGCCACAATGACTTTGTCGAATGACAGAGGCTTTTCGATGAGATCGAAAGCCCCCAGCTTGGTGGCCTTGACGGCCGTTTCGACATTGCCATGCCCCGTGATGAGAATAACCTGAATAAAGGGATTGCCGGCCTTGATGGCCTTGAGCGTTTCCAAGCCATCGATACCCGGCATCCAGATATCCAGCAAAACCAGGTCCGGTGATTCGTTATCAATCATCTGCAGGGCTTCATATCCATTCGAGGCCGTTAGCGTGTCAAAGCCCTCATCCGAAAGCAGACCTTTCATTGATTGCACAATGGATGGTTCATCATCCACAATCAGAATTGTCGGAAACATCAATCTGGCTCACTATTAAAGGTTTATCCTTCGCGGATGTTCTCAGGCGCCCGTTTTGCGCTCAATTGGCAATGCTATGGAAAACCGTGCGCCGTGTGGGTCGCGGTCTTCAACACGGATCGTGCCGTCATGCTCGGCGACGATCGTGTTGACAATCGTTAATCCCAGTCCCATTCCCGTTTTTTTGGTTGAAAAGTCCGGTTCAAACAAACGCGACTTGTCTTCGTCGGAAATGCCGGGGCCATTGTCGCTTACAAGGATCTCAACACAGTCGGCCGTGTTTGTGTGGCGCAAACGGATTTCAATCTGCCCCTGGCCCCTGAGGGCCGTGATCGCGTTATCGACTAAATTGATCATGGCCTGTTTGATCTGCTGGCGATCGAGCGATAAAAGCGGAATGGGCAAATCGCCTTCAATTTGCAAACGGAAGCAGATGCGCTCATGGCCTTCCTTGTAGAGCGCCACCGTTTCCTCAATGATGGGAGCCAAATCACATGGTTGCGGGTTGGCGGAAGGAAAACGCGCAAAATCTGAAAAGGCATTCACCAGGTTGCGGATAAGCTCGACATGATCAATGATCATGCGGGTGCACTCTTCAAAAACAGCATCACCGATCTGGTGACCATATTTTCTTTTCAGTCGCTGTGCCGATAGCGAGATTGGGGTCAGCGGATTTTTTACCTCGTGGGCGATCCGTCGCGCCACCTCGCGCCAGGCGGCCATGCGTTGCGCCTTCTCAAGCTCGGTCAAATCGTCGAATACCATGACTGCACCAATCGGACGACGACTGTCATCCTGCAAGGCGGCCAAACTTACAAGAAAACTGCGGGAGCGTCCCTCAATATTGAGGCGCAGCGGTCTTTCGACGGTTCGGCCTGTCGCTGATTGGATTTCATGCCATACGGACCGGGCGTTATCGAGGAGGGGCAATGACAGCAGGTCATCATAGCGGCGATTGATGATTTTCTCGGCATCGAGCGAAAGCATTTTTTCCGCCGAGGTATTCATTGTCAAAATGACGCCGGTGGCGTCGAGCGATATAACGCCGGCCGAGATGTTTTTTAGAACAATTTCCATGTAGCGGCGACGGGCCTCTATCTCCGTGTTACGCTGGCGCAGCATCTCGGCCGATAACTCCAACTGCTCTCGGCTTAAGCGCAGGTCGTGGGTCATTTTGTTGAACGAGTCCACCAGCACGCCGATTTCATCCCCGGCACTTAGATCAAGATGGACGGTCAAATCACCATTGGCCACGCGTCGTGTCCCCTCGGCCAATTCCATCAATGGAATGGTCATGCTTTTGGCCAGATAGAAGCCGAACCAGATCGCACAGAACATGACCAGCAAGGCCACGATCGACCAGTACATGTAGTACGTTGTCTGAATGGGTTTCTTCAGCAGCTTGATCTGATGAAATTCATCGATGCTTTTCGAAATAGCACGTATATCCGCTGTTAGCGCGGCCGGCACCCGTTTTGCCAAGCCGATGTAAGCATCCTTATACCGGGATCCGGCGGCGGGAGGCAGTTTGACAAACGCACGGACCAACTCACCGTTGGGAACCGTTTCCATGGCTGTCCTAATCGACGTAATGCCCGCAGGGGACGGCAACTGATTGACATCGATCAGGCCCAAAGGCCTTTCCTGCATGCGCGGCGATTGGACCAGTGCCGCACGTTTGAGGCCTGGCGTGTAAATCTCCAGGGCGGCCAGGTCGTGCTGTTGCTGTAAGTTTTGGAGATAGTCCTTTACAAATTGAGGGTTGTTCCGTGACCCCACCCGATCGGCCGTGAACTGCGCGGCAATTCGTTTGATGAGCGCGCGGCTGTCGCTTTCCAGCCGCTCATAACTGCGTTGGCCGATATCAAACGATCCCTGCAGGGCCTTTTCAACCGGGGCGTTGAACCAGAATTCCAAGCTGGCGGAGATGAAATTGATCGAAAAAACAAACAACACCGTCGTGGGCAGCAAGGTCAGCGCCACAAAGGTTATCACCAAACGGGTTCGCAGATTGGCCCCGATAGAGCGGCGGCGGCGATCGTACAAAAGTTTGACCAGATTGCGAAATACAAGAAAAATGAGAAGAATGAGCAACAACAAATTGATGTTTAAGAGAGTAAACATCAGGATGGTGTTGGAGATGGGGATATCGGCGCCAAACTGGATCAGCTGCGTCTCTAGAAACGTCAGTAAACCAACAAGCGCCAGAATACAGGGGATGAGGATGATTTCCCGCCTGCGCCGACGAAGCTCATTGGCGGGGTTTGGGGCCCGGAAGAGTTTTGAAGTGCTTTGCTTCATATCCATACAGAACTATTAATCCTGCCAATCAGTAAACAAAAAAGACCGAGTGCCACTCGGTTTCAAAATCCCAGAAGGAGACAAAATAAAAGACATAGCGCAGATAGAACGGCAGGGTGACCCGGGAAAGCTCGACCTTGGCGCGCAGTTCATAGCCTTCACCTCTCTGCATTTGATCCAGGGGCAGAATATCGAACCTTTCAATCTGCGTCATTAACGCCTGCGCGTGCGCCAACGATCGTGTCTCCATCGATGGTGGCTGGGCCCAGGAGCGATGAACCACATATGCTTGGCGGGCCGGGTCGAATAACAAGGAATGGGTCAGGTTGACGGCGAAGAGTCTTTCATCCAACCACATTCGGCGATCACGATACATCCGGAGCCGGAAGATAAAATCCGCTTTTACCCCTTCCTGTATAGACGCCAGTATTTCCGGTGTAAAGGCCCCTTCGACACGCATGGATACCACCATGCGATCATCTGTGCTGGAAAGGGTTATATTTTTAAGGCGGGCTTCCTGAGCCGCCGCGGGTGCCGCTAATAGAAAGACAACCCCAGCAAGTAAAGCCAGCATACGTCTTGGATCATAATGATAGACCATCTTAGATGGCGAGTGCTTCCTGGATATTGGCAGGAGATGAGACCGGATAGGCGGGCCGTGTGGATGTAAACCATGCATCTTTCGAATTGAACAGTTTGTCCAGGAACGCAAGATTGAATGCGTGCCCCGATTTATGCGTCACGATATGCCCAAGGATCGGCATCCCCAGAAGAGAAAAATCACCGATGCAATCGAGTACCTTATGGCGCACAAATTCATCTTCGAAGCGTAAACCTTCGGGATTGACGATACCCGTATCGTCGATTACGACGACATTCTCGAGTGAACCGCCGCGGCCCAATCCGAAGCGTTTCATCTTTTCGACATCTTGCAGAAAACCGAAAGTCCTTGCCGCACAAACCTGCTCAGCGAAAACTTGCTCATTGAGATCAATCGTTATAGACTGATTGCGGATAAGGGGATGATCATAGGATACCGTGCAGGTGAACTTCTGCGAACGCGCAGGATAAGCCCCAACAAACCGATCGCCATCGTCCAACTCCACCGGATCCTTGATAACAAAAAAGTGTTTTCGGGCGGATTGCTCCTCAATGCCGGCTTTTTGAAGCCGTTCAAAAAACGGGCGGGCACTCCCATCCATTATGGGCATTTCATAGGCATCCAGCTCCACCCGTACGTTATCGATGGCCAAACCGGAAAAAGCGGCCATGAGGTGTTCGATGGTGGAAATAATACAACCGCCGGCGCCAAGCACCGTCGCCAGGCTGGTGTCGACAACTTGATTGAAAAGGGCTGCAATAACGGGGGCGTTCGGTAAGTCGGTTCTTACAAAACGGATGCCGTGATTTTCACGCGCCGGTCGGATCGTCAGATTCACCTTTTCACCGGAATGAACGCCGATACCGCTGCATGTAATCGCATGCGCCACTGTTCGTTGTCTGTATGGATTAAGCATTGGCCCCCTTAAGGTTGCAAGTTCGTCGAATTTGCGGCCACCAGTGATCACTTGGTGCCAACCAATTCGTTAGAAAGGCCTCCCGAATGCAAGCAGTGATAACGATTTGCCTCCGGTCCGCCAGGCGGCGCCTGCCGTTTGTAGTTGGTTTTATATCTGCTCGAATCTTCACGTGAGCGGTTAAAATGTGTTTCTTTCATACCACAGGTGTCCTCATTTGCAAACAGTTGCCCAGGAATTTTCACCACGGCCCATCGATGCGCCTTTCATCTTTCCGCGCACGATTTCCTCAAGCCGGGGCGGGGCCCCTTTGGCATAACCGGCGGTTTCATCCAAAGGTACGCAAGCAATTAAAATGCGAAGAACCTGGTTTTGAAGGCCGCACCGGCGGGAGGGCATAACATGGATTCCCCCTCCTGCGCAAATGCGGTTTCCGACCTGTCGGCCCACAGGAAAACATCCTGCATGCCAGGGCCGTCGCTGGCGGGTCGGCCGAGAGAATCGCGCCGGCTCTCATCATTCGAATGTTCCCAGGAGTTGCTTTGCTAGCCCGAATTTTATGTAGCGCTGTTATTGGCATTGATGCCTATATTGTTGAAGTCGAGGTGGATATCGCCGCGGGACTTCCCGCCTTTACAACTGTCGGTCTGCCCGAAACCGCGGTCAAGGAAAGCCGCGAACGGGTCAAAGCCGCTATTCAAAACTCTGGATATCGCTTCCCGGACGATCGTATCACCGTAAATCTGGCGCCGGCCCATATCAAAAAGGACGGCACGGGATTCGATCTGCCCATTGCCGTCGGCCTTCTGGCGGCAACGCATGCACTGGACGGCAGCAGACTGAACCGTCATTTGATTCTGGGCGAGCTTTCACTGGATGGCCGGGTCAAGCCTGTCGCCGGATCGCTCCCCATGGCACTGGCAGCCCGACAAGCCGGCTATGACAGCATCATCGTGCCCCGCGAGAATGCCCACGAAGCCGCGGTTGTAGATGGCATCAAGGTCTACCCGGCGGAGACCCTGGCACATGTGGTGGAACACTTTACCGATGGCCCGCAACTTGATGCGGTTCGCACCGATCGGGGGGCGCTATTCCAAGACCCTGGCCCTGCCGTGGCTAATTTTTTCGACGTGGTGGGCCAAGAACATGCCAAACGCGCCCTCGAAGTGGGCGCCGCCCGCGG
>JASJCD010000031.1 GCA_030066135.1 Desulfobacterales bacterium
ATGGAGAAAAGCGCCCAGCAGCGCCAGTTCGGCCGGGAGGCCCCCTGGTTCGGTCATGATCACGCCCCTGTGCGCTATGACCAGGTGGGCATCGCCATGGGATGCCACGGCGAATATGTGGAAGCGGCGGCCGCGCTCCGACCGGCGCTGGAGCGGGCCAGGGACTCGGGTAAACCGGCCGTGATCCATGTTGTCGTGGATCCGGATGCCAATGTGGACCCCCCGGGCAACTGGTTGTGGGCGGCGGCCCGGTCCGGCAAGATGTAACACCACCGTCCGGTGCGGGCGCCTGGCCCGGACCGCACATCCCTTTCAGCGCATGGAGATGACCCCATGGACATGGCCGCAATCGATCAGGTCCGGCTCAACTTCAACCCCCAGGGATTGCTCATCATCAACATGGCCATCGGATTGATGATGTTCGGTGTGGCCCTCGATCTGAAGCTGGAGGATTTCAAACGGGTGATCGTGTCCCCCAAGGCGCCCGGCATCGGTCTGGCCGCCCAGTTCCTCCTCCTTCCGGCCCTTACCTTCTTGCTGACCCTGGCCATCAGGCCGCAGCCCAGCATGGCCCTGGGAATGATCCTGGTGGCGGCCTGCCCGGGGGGCAATCTGTCCAATATCATGACTTATCTGGCGCGGGGCAACAGCGCCGTATCCATCAGCATGACGGCGGTCTCATCGGCCATGGCCATTTTGATGACGCCCTTCAATCTCGCGCTCTGGGGACGGCTCAATCCCGCCACGGCCCCCATTCTGCGCGAGGTCAGCCTGAGCCCCTTCGACGTTTTCGTGACCATCTTCGTGATCCTGGGCATTCCCCTGACTGCCGGCCTGACGGCGGCCCGCCTGTTTCCCGGCCTGGCCGACCGTGTGCGCAAACCCTTTAAAATATTTTCGCTGTGCTTCTTCATCCTGATCGTCTGCGGTGCTTTGGGCGCCAACTGGCAATATTTTCTACGCTATGTCGGCCTGGTCGTTCTGGCCGTTTTTTTACACAATCTGCTGGCCCTCAACATCGGCTATTGGACGGCCAGGGCGGTGCGGCTTGACGAGCGCGACTGCCGGGCCGTGTCCATCGAAGTCGGCATCCAGAATTCGGCCCTGGGGCTCGTCCTGGTATTCAATTTTTTCAATGGCTTGGGCGGCATGGCCATTCTGGTGGCCTGGTGGGGCATCTGGCATATCATTTCCGGTCTCACCGCCGCCTTCCTTTTCAGTCGGCGGCGGCTGCCCGGCGACAACGACAAGATCGACGTCTACCAGGTGCATTGATTGAAAGGCCTGAGCATGGAAATTGCCATTCCCCCGCGCATGCCGGCCGTGGTTTATCGCGCGCACAAAGGGCTGGTGCTGGAAGAGATACCAGTGCCCGCCACCGGGCCGGATGGTGTGCTCGTTGCGGTGGCCCACACGGGCTTCTGCGGATCGGATCATGCCCTGATTAAAACCGGCGGACTGGCCGAAGGCACCATCCTGGGCCACGAAGTCAGTGGCCGGGTGGCCGCCTGTGGCGAGGCGGTTTCCGGGGTGGCGATCGGGCAGCGGGTCATCATCCGCCCCAGCGCGTGTGGAGCGTGCCGTGACTGTCGCAGCGGGCGGCCCTATTTCTGCCAGAACGCCCGGCGCAGCATCGGCATCGGAGACATGCCCGGCGCCTTTGCGACCTACGTGCGGGTGTTGCCCGCCATGCTCATCCCCGTTCCCGACGGGGTCGACGCCCGCAATGCCGCTCTGGCCGAAGCCTATGCCGCCGCCCTGCACGCCATAAACACGGTCGGGCGGCGCCGGGGCGCGGCCCTCGTCATGGGGGGCGGCCCGATCGGACTGGCCCTGGTGAAACTGCTCAGCCTGATGGATTTCGATCCGATCGTGCTCTCCGAGCCGGTGGCCGCCAAGCGTGAGCTGGGGAAGGCTTTCGGTGCCCAGGCAACCATGGATCCTTTTAAGGACGACACCGGACGGCGGGTATTCGAACGCACCGCGGGCCATGGCTTCGACGTCGTTTTTGAATGCTCGGGCGTCGCCGGGAGTGTGCCCCAGGCACTGGACTGGGTCGCCCGAGGAGGGGATGTGTGCATCGTCAGCTTGATTTTCGACCCGGCCACGATCATACCCCTGACCATCAATTTCAAGGAGGCCCGGCTGACGGGCTGCTACTCCAACACCCATGAGGAAAACCGGCGTATTCTGCGCTGGATGGCGGAAGGCCGTCTGGACGGCCGGCCGCTGATCTCGCATCGAACGAACCTGGCGCAGCTGCCGCAGGTCTACCGCGAATGCATCGATCCGGGGCAGGCGATCAAGGTCATGGTGGACATCGGCGAATCCTTCTGATCCCGGCCCGGCATCGCACCATATGCGGTTGGTCCATGTAGAAAAAGGAAGCGAACCATGGGGTAAAACAGCGTCGACACCGCGAACGGGCCGAACGAAGGCAGCAGATCCTGGATGCCGCCCGCCAGCTCCTGTTCGAGAGGGGGCTGGCCGCCACTTCGGTCAACCAGATCGCCCGCATCGCCGAGTTGAGCATCGGCACGGTCTATTTCTATTTTGAGAACAAGGAGGATATCTTTGCGGCCCTGCAGGCCGAGGGGCTGGAGATCCTTCACCGCGACGTTCTGTCCGCCTGCCGGCCGACAGCCGACCCGGAAGCCACGCTTGCCAGGGTGGCCGACGCCTATTACCGCTTCAGCGAGGCGCACAAGAACTATTTCGACGTGATTCATTATTTTCTGTCCGCCACCGATGTGGTCTTCTCGCCGGCCGTCAAACAGCAGATCGACCGGCACGGCCAGCACATTTTAAAACGCGTCGAAACCGTGATCGCCGAAGGCATCGCCGCCGGCCGCTTTCGACCCGTGCCCGCCCAGCGCTATGCCCTGCTGTTCTGGGGGCTGATCCATGGCCTGATCCCGTTTCGCAAAATGCGCGCCACCCTGCTGGCGGCTGACAGCCATCGGGCGCTCTACGACGAAGCCGTGGAAAATTTTATCGCCGGCCTGAAATACTTCCCCGCCGGCGCGGAAGACAAAAGGCCAGGGGGCGCCGAGGAGGTTTAGCATGAAATTGATGGATCGCAGCGTGTCGGTCGCCATCGACCGGGACAGGTGCATCGGTTGTGGGGCCTGCATCGCGGTCTGCCCCTCGGAAACGCTGTCCCTGAAGGACGGGAAGGCCATCGTCAGCGGCAGCCAGTCCCTCTCCTGCGGCCATTGCGAGGCCGTCTGTCCGGAGGCCGCCGTTCAGGTGCGCGCGCTGCACAATGACAGCCTGGATTTCCAAACCTTTGATCGGCATACGGACTGGCTCGCACCAGGTGACGTGGATGTCGCCGGCCTGGTGCAGGTGATGCGCTCACGACGGTCCTGCCGCAATTACCGCGACCGTCCCGTGCCCATGGACGTTCTTCAGGATCTCGTCCGCATCGGTCTGACCGCACCGTCCGGATCGAACTGCCAGCCCTGGTCGTTTACCCTCTTGCCCTCGCGCCAGGCCGTGATCCGCCTGGGGGACCTGATTGCCGCTTTCTTCCGCCGCTTGAACCGCACCGCGGACCGGCGCCTGCTGCGCCAGGCCCTCAAATGGGTCGGTCGCCGTGAACTGGACTTTTATTACCGTAATTACCGCGATGCCGTGGCCGAGGCGTTGTCGGAGTGGGAGCGCTCAGGCCGCGACGTCCTCTTCCACGGCGCGCCGGCGGCCATCCTGGTGGGTGTGCGGCCGGGCGCGGCCTGCCCTTTGGAGGACGCCCTCCTGGCCACCCAGAACATGCTCCTGGGCGCGCATGCCATGGGGCTGGGGACCTGTCTGATCGGGTTTGCCGTCTCGGCCTTGAAGAACGACCCCGGGATTGGAAAGCAGCTGGGCATCCCGTCGGGTGAGTCCGTCCGCGCTGTCATTGCAATGGGCTATCCCGGTCAAGAGGAAGTTTACCGGCGTCTGCCGGGCCGCAAGGCCCTGGCCAGCCGTGTGTGGGAACCGCCCCCGGAATGACGCCGGGATGGGTCGGTCATCCGGCCGCTGAAGCTTATAAAGCAGCGTTAGGAAATGCGCGCGCGGGCATCCTTGGCCGCGCCCTTTCCCACAAGGCCGGTCAGAAGCGCGATCAGGGCCTCCCGGTAGCCAAAGAAGAAGTGGTCGGCGCCGGAGAGAATCTCCAGGCGGGCCGACGGGTTCCAGAGGGCGGTCAGGCGTTTGAGCATGTCGGGCGGGGCGATGTCGTCCCGGCTGCCCGCGACGACCGCCTTCAATCCCGGGATATTTGACACCGCACCGAAGTCCATGAAAGCGGCCGGAGGCGCCACCATGGTCATGCCAATATCCGGAAAGCGGTTTCCGGCGCAAAGCGCATTCACCCAGGTACCGAAACTGTAGCCGCTTAATTCAACATGGCCATGGCCGCTATCCTTGAGGTAGTCCACGGCCGCGCCGACATCCGCCTGCTCGCCGACACCGTCGCTATAGCGGCCCTCGCTGCGGCCCACCCCGCGGAAGTTGAACCGCAGGGTGGTGTAGCCGGCCTGCTCAAAAGCCTCCGTGATGGCGGTGACGACGTCATTGTCCATGTCGCCGCCATATAGCGGGTGCGGGTGGGTGACGACGACGGCGCGCTCGCCGCCGGTTGCCAGCCGACCCTCGATCCCGTAGCCCTCCGAGTGAAATAAAACGCGTGACACCGGCATGGATGTCTCCTGTCGTTGCTGCCTGACAAGCCCGTATGGCCTGCCCCGCTCCAATGCCCTTGCGGTGCGACCTGCGTCGGCGCGCTAGCGGGCGATCAGATCTGCCTGGGAGGCAGGAAGGCCGTGCGGGCAACTTCAGCGCAGCGTTTTCATCAGACTTAGCAGTTCCGGCCCAAAGGCCTGGCAGCGCCATTGGCGGATATCGGCGATGGCGGCCAGATCCTTGCGACGTTGGGGTTTTGATACGGCGATCGCCTGGATCAAGGTCTTGTTCAGCAGCAGACCCGGGTCCAGATCGAGTTCCACCGCTTTGCGGTCGCGCCAGGCTTTAAGTGCCGTAACCCGTTCGGGCACACCGCCTGGCAGCCGCGGTGCACGCTTGCGTGGATAGACCGGAAGATTATTTGCAGGCAGGGCCACGGCCTTGCCCACGGCCTTGATCAGGGCGGGGCCATGCATGCCGACCTGCCGCTTGCTGAGCGATTGCGTCTGCTCGATCTGCTTGAGGGTCGTGGGTTGTGCCATGGCCAGGGCCAGCATGGACTTGTTGGAGAATACCTTGAACAGGGGACGGTCGCGCTCCCGGGCCAGGCGCCGGCGCAGCTGCAGAACCGCTTCCAGAACCGCCAGCTGCCGGGGTTTCAACCGCCCGGCCCCCTTGAAAGAGAGATACAGCGGCGCCGCGTTATCCTCCGGGGGGCGCACGCCGCTCAAGATCGCGCACTCCTCGTGAACCCAGCCCAGCCGGCGTTTGGCCTTCAACTCCTGCTGAATTTCGCGTGCCAGGGGCAGAAGGTGGGCCACATCGCCGGCAGCGTAGTCCATCATTTCCGTGGGCAGTGGTCGGCGCGACCAGTCCTTGCGCTGATATTTCTTGTCCAGCCGGATGTCGAATCTGGACTTTAGCACGGCCTCCAGGCCGCTTTCGCGGATACCCAGAAAACGCGAGGCCAGTTCGGTGTCGAAGAGGTTCTGGATGCGGATGCCGAAATCACGGTAAAGGGAACGGATATCGTAATCGGCCCCGTGGAACACTTTGCAGATCTTGGCGTCGTCCATCAGCGGCTTGAGGGGCGTGAGATCGTTCAGCTGCAGCGGATCGACGACATAAGTGGCACGCGGTGATGCCATTTGCAGCAGGCAGACCTTTTCCTGGAAGTGAAACATGGAATCCGCTTCGAGGTCCACCGCGATCCGTCGCGCACGGCCGAGTTCTTCGGCCGCCTGCGCCAGGGCATCGCGAGAGGCCACCAGGCGGTATCCGTTCGAAGACACGTTTTTCATTATTTTGCTTGACCCGACTGCATCAATACCCTAATTTTCATGATTTCGACAACTTGCTAAACACCTTCAAAAGAGGACACGATGGTCAATATAACACTTCCCGATGGGAGCGCAAAACAGTTTGATGACATCCCCAGCGGCCTGGACGTGGCCCGCAGCATCTCCGAAGGTCTGGCCCGCGACTGCGTGGCCATGGAAATCGATGGTGAAACCATCGATCTCTACCGCCCCATCGAGAAGGATGCCGCCGTCAAACTGATCACCACCCGCGACCCGGAAGGTCTTGAAATCATGCGCCACAGCGCCGCCCATGTGATGGCCCAGGCCGTCCTGCGGGTTTGCGACAAGGCCCAGTTGACCATCGGACCGGTGATCGAGGACGGCTTCTACTACGACATTGACATGGCGCCCATCTCCGAAGACGATTTTCCCAAGATCGAAGCCGAGATGAAAAAAATCGTCAAAGCCAAAATGCCCATCCGCCGCCGCGAAGTGAGCAAGGACGAGGCGCTTGCCTTCTACAAGGACGAACCCTACAAGCTGGAAATGATCCAGGACCTCGAGGACGGCCAGATCTCCTTTTATTCCCAGGAGGAATTCACGGATCTGTGCCGGGGTCCGCACGTGCCCCATACCGGCTTCGTCAAGGCCTTCAAACTGATGAAGGTATCCGGGGCCTACTGGCGGGCCGACCAGAGCAAGGCCCAGCTGCAGCGCATCTACGGCACGGCCTATTTCAACAAAAAAGACCTCAAGGCCTATCTGCAATTCCTGGAGGAGGCCAAGAAGCGCAATCACCGCAAGATCGGCGAGGCCCAGGAATTGTTCAGCTTTCACGACGAGGCCCCGGGCATGCCCTTCTTTCACCCCAAGGGCATGGTCATGTGGAACCTGATGTTGGACTTCTGGCGCGAGGAGCACCGGCGGGCCGGCTATGTGGAGACCAAGACCCCGATCATGCTGCAGCGCCGACTTTGGGAGCAGAGTGGCCACTGGGAAAACTACCGCGAAAACATGTACACCAGCGAGGTGGACGAGATCGAATATGCGATCAAGCCCATGAACTGCCCCGGTGGGATGCTGCTCTATAAAAACCGGCCCCACTCCTACCGTGAGCTCCCGCTGCGGGCCGCCGAGGTGGGACTGGTGCACCGCCATGAAATGAGCGGTGTGCTCTCGGGCCTTTTCCGGGTGCGGGCCTTTCACCAGGACGATGCCCACATCTTCATGACACCCGATCAGATCGAGGCCGAAATCCTGGGCGTGCTCCGCCTGACGGAGCGGATCTACGGGATCTTCGGACTGGGTTTTCACCTGGAGCTTTCAACCCGGCCGGACAAGAGCATCGGTACGGACGAACAGTGGGAAGTGGCCACCAGCGGCCTGCGTGCCGCCCTCGAGGCCTATGGTCAGGAATACCAGCTCAACGAGGGCGATGGGGCCTTCTACGGACCCAAGATCGACCTGCATATCAAGGACGCTCTCGGACGCACCTGGCAGTGCGGCACCATCCAGCTGGACATGTCGCTGCCCGAACGCTTCGACCTGACCTATGTGGACCGCGACAACCAGCGCCGCCGCCCGATCATGATCCACCGCACCGTGCTGGGCTCCCTCGAACGCTTCTTCGGCATCCTGATCGAGCACTTCGCCGGCAAGTACCCCATCTGGCTGGCGCCGGTGCAGGCGGTGGTGCTGCCCATCAACGACGAGCTGGCCCCCTACGCCGCAACGGTCCGGGAGGAACTCCAGCAGGCCGGGCTGCGGGCCGAACTGGACGACCGGGCCGAAAGCCTCAACAAGAAGATCCGCGAGGCCCAGCTCAGCCAGATTCCGCTGATCCTGACCATCGGCGCCAAGGAGAAGGCATCCGGCAACCTGTCCGTGCGCACCCTGGACGGCAATGTGCGCTACGGTCTCGGCCGCGACGTCTTTCTTGACACCGTGGCCGCGCACGTGCGCGAACGGCGGTTGAATCTGGAACTTTTCACGGATTGATCCGGTCCGTTCAGCGCTGGTATCATCGGCCCGGGTGCCAACCCCTGATCCTGTGCAACAGATGACGGCCATCCTCCGCGACATCATTACGCCCTGGCTGCTCCTGATCGGTCTCTGCGGGCTGATTTTCTGGCAGTCTTCCGGGCCGCTGCCCCCCGCGACCCCCTCCCTGCCGGGGCTCGACAAACTTGCCCACGCCGCCGTGTACGCCCTGCTGGCCTGGCTGGCCGCCAGGGCTTTTGCCACCCTGCCCTGGAAAGCGCATGCCGGTTTAATCCCGTGGGTCGCGGCCATCTTTGCCGCCTTTTACGGGTTGAGCGACGAGGTGCACCAATTATTCGTGCCCGGCCGCAGCGGCGATGTCTGGGATCTGGTGGCCGATTCGGTTGGGGCGGCCGGCGGCGCCCTCTTCTACCACCGGCGGGCCCTACCTCATAACCGCGGGTAAAGCGCTTTCCTCCGTTGACAAGTGCAGGTGGATTCTATAAAAATTTAAATCTTGCACACCTCCCCGCCCGGTTCTTCACCGGGCTCGCCAACCTGCCCAAAGGAGAGCGGAGACGCCATGACAGACCAAAATATCCTGGTGATGAACGGCAATGAGTTCACCTTCGAACCTGGTGAAACCATCCTGGACGTGGCCCGGCGCCACAGCGTTGATATCCCCACCCTCTGTCATCTCAAAGGGGCCACCCCCACGGGGGCCTGCCGGATCTGCGTCGTGGAGGTCGAAGGCGCCCGCACCCTGCTGGCGGCCTGTGCCACCCCGGCCGGCAAGAACATGGTGATCCGCACCGAGTCGCCCCAGGTGGTAGAGGCCCGCCGCACGATTCTGAAGCTCATGCTGGCTTCGGGCAACCACAACTGCGCCGCCCGCGGCTCCGATGAGCAGGACTGGACGGCTTTCCAGCTGGCGGTCGAAGCGGGTGATGGCAGCAACAAGCTCTGCCCCACCTGGGGGGACTGCCGGCTCCAGGATCTGGCCTACCGCTACCAGGTAGATGGCGAGGGGCACCCCGGCACGGCTTCGCCTTACCCGCTCGAGGACGTCAACCCCATGATCGTGCGCGACTTTTCGCGCTGCATCCTCTGTGGGCGCTGTGTTCAGGCCTGCAACGAGATTCAGGTCAACAAAGCCATCAGCTTCGGATTTCGGGGGGCCGAAACCAAAATCATTGCCGCCGGCGACAAACCCCTCAAGGATTCGGACTGCGTCTTCTGTGGCGAGTGCGTCCAGGTCTGCCCGGTGGCCGCCCTGGTGGAAAAAAACCCGCGCTACGACGTGCGCCCCTGGGAAACCGAACAGGTGCGCACCACCTGCACCTACTGCGGCGTGGGCTGCCAGATTCATCTGCACGTGCGCGACAACAAGGTCGTCAAAGTGACGGGGGTGGAGGACATGGCCCCCAACTACGGCAGCCTGTGCGTCAAGGGTCGCTTCGGCTTCGATTTCATTCATGCACCCGACCGGCTTACCAAACCCCTGGTGCGCAAAAACGGCCAACTGGAGGAAACCTCCTGGGAGGAAGCCCTCGATTTCGTGGCCGACAAGCTGGGGCAAATCAAGAAGGATCACGGCCCCAACAGCATCGGCCTGCTGACCTCGGCCCGGGTCTCCAACGAGGAGAACTACGTGGCCCAGAAGTTCGCCCGGGCGGTGATCAAGACCAACAATGTGGATCATTGCGCCCGTCTCTGACACAGCTCCACCGTGGCCGGTCTGGCCGCAGCCTTCGGAAGTGGCGCGATGACCAACACCGTCGCCTGTGCCGAAAAAGCCGATGTGATCCTGATCACGGGCTCCAACACCACTGAAAACCACCCGGTTATTTCAGCCGGGGTCAAGCGGGCCGTGGAATCCGGCCGCACCAAGCTGATCGTGGTGGACCCGCGCTACATCAAGATTGCGGGTTTTGCCGATATCTTCATGCGCCAGAACCTGGGAAGCGACGTGGCCTGGTTAAACGGGATGATGCACGTCATCATCAAGGAAGACCTCTACGACAAGGACTTTGTCGCCGAGCGCACCGAGGGCTTCGAGGAACTCAAGGCCTCCGTCGAGAAATATACGCCCGCCCACGTGGAGGAAATCAGCGGCATCCCCGCCGACCTGCTGGTCGAAGCCGCGCGCATGTACGCCGGTGCCAAGGTGGCCAGCATCCTTTACTGCATGGGCATCACTCAGCACACCAGCGGTACGGACAATGTCAAATCGCTGGCCAACCTGGCCATGCTCTGCGGCAACCTGGGCATGCCGGGCGGGGGCGTGAATCCCCTGCGCGGCCAGAACAACGTTCAGGGCGCCTGCGACATGGGTGGGCTACCCAACGTCTATACCGCCTACCAGGCGG
Source organism: Desulfobacterales bacterium (assembly GCA_030066135.1). Classification (GTDB taxonomy): domain Bacteria; phylum Desulfobacterota; class Desulfobacteria; order Desulfobacterales; family UBA5852; genus JABZFP01. The sequence goes on from JASJCD010000031.1 coordinate 10,319, forward strand.
TCAACAGCGAAGAGGTGGCCCGCAAGATGGAAGGCGCCTGGGGTGTGGAGGGCGTCTCCCTCGAACTGGGCATGAAAGCCACCGAAATGATACCGGCGGCCCACGACGGCCGTCTCAAGGCGCTTTATGTTCTCGGTGAAAACCCGCTGGTTTCGGACGCCGATCTCAACCATGCCGAGAAGAGCCTCGCCAACCTGGAACTGATGGTCGTCCAGGACCTGTTTATGACCGAAACCGCCGAGATGGCGGACGTGGTCCTGCCCGGTCGTTGTTTTGCCGAGAAGGACGGCACCTTTTCCAATACGGAAAGGCGCGTCCAGCGGGTGCGCCAGGCTGTCGAAGCGCCGGGCGAAGCCTGGGACGACTGGAAGATCATCGGCGAGATTGCCACCCGCATGGGCTATCCCATGTCCTATGGGAATGCCGAAGAAATCTTCGAGGAGATCCGGCAGGTCACCCCCTCCTACGCCGGCATCACCTATGAACGGATCGCGGTGGAGGGGCTGCACTGGCCCTGCCTCAACGAGGAGCATCCGGGCACGCCCATCCTGCACAGTACCCAGTTCACACGCGGCAAGGGCATGTTCCACGCCATCGACTGGCAGCCGCCGGCCGAGACGGCCGATGCGGAATACCCGCTCTATCTCACCACCGGGCGGGTGCTCTACCAGTACCATACCGGCACCATGACCATGCGATCGGAAGGCCTCATGGACCGGGCCCCGGAGAGCTTCGTCGAAATCTCGCCCAAGGATGCCGCCACCTACGGCATCGAGGACGGCACGCGGGTCAATATCGCTTCCCGGCGGGGCACCATCAACGCCCTGGTCAAGGTTTCCCACAAAGCGGTGGACGGCACGGTATTTATCCCCTTCCATTACGCCCATGCGGCCGCCAACAAACTGACCAACGCCGCCCTGGATCCGGTTTCGGGCATTCCCGAATTCAAGGTCTGCGCCGTGAAACTCAGTGCCGAGAGCTGACCGACGAATCGATCAATCGAAAACCAAAGACCCCGAGAGATCTGAACCTCTCGGGGTCTTTGGTTGTGTAGCGCTGTTCACCCGGGCATTTCCGGGTTGCGGGTCAACCTATTTTTTATCTTCGTAGCGCCCGGCGTATTCGTCCTGGACGATCATGCGTCGGGTCTGGTTCTGCCACTGCATCGCCGTTTTGATTTTCAGGATGTCGTCCACGCGATTCTGTTCCTTGAGACGCTCGTAGATGTCCTGCCAGGCGCAGGGAATCTCGTTGCCGATCTCACAGATTCCCTTGTTGGTGCCGCCGCAGGGGCCGTTGAAAAGACCCTTGGCACAGCGGGTGATCGGGCAGATGCCGCCGGTATAGCCCAGGACACACTCCCCGCAGGCCCGGCAGCGCTCTTCGTAGATGCCGATCTGGCGATCGACGCCGACGGCGATCGTGTTCACGGCCGGGAAAATGGGCTTGTCCGGGTAACGTTCGGCGATAAGCTGGACCCCGGCGCCGCAGGCCATGGACATGAGCCCGTCGTAGCGTGGCACAACTTTATCCAGGTCGATCAGGAACATCTCGTTGCACTGCCGCTCCACCGTGAAGCTGTCCACCCGCGTGGCTTTGTTCTCGCCGCTGAAGGCGGCGTTTAGCTGGAGGTTCAGGAGATTGACTTCCTTCTGCCCCCCGGCCAGGCAAACCGACACGCACCCGCCGCATCCGATGTTCAACACCCGCGTGTAGCCCTCGATCGCCTGCTTGATTTCCTCGAACGGTTTTTTCTTGGCTTTGACCACGTTAACGACCTCCCAGTCGGCTATTTAGCAATCGAAAGTTAGTGTCTTTCCAAAAACGGTAGATTTTGGTTCAGGCCAAGGCCGCAGCGATTTTGAAACCGCAGGCGTAGCCGATCTACGTCGAGGATTTCAAAAAAGCGAGAACGCCGGCTTGGGCTAAAAGATGCCGTTTTTGGAACAACACTCATTAGGCTTCCGGTAAATGACAGGCACCGCACATTTCCGGACCGGATGGTTCCCCGGCCTTGCGGGCCTGGATATGGCAACCCATGCACTGGCGATGATAGGCCCGCTGACGGTCGATGGAGGCCGCGTCGTCATGGCAGGCCCCGCAGCGCACATCCGGGGATTCTTCCACCAGATCATCCTCATCCAGGACATTGACGCCGTTTTCAAATTTGTGATGGCAGTCCAGGCACTCGTAAAGACCCATGTGCAAGTCATGCGAAAAGGCCACCGCTGAGCGCTGTCCCCCCCTCTCCGGATCAGCGTTCAGGTTGATGATCTCCTCCTGGGCATAAGCGAAGGAGAGTCCCAGGGCAACCACCGCCATAAATCCGGCGAGCATAATGAGCGTCTTTTTCGATGTTCGATGCATTGACGTCGCCGTTACCTTTCTATTGAACCTCAATTGCCAGGTTGAATCCCGAATCCTTAAGCTTCCTGCTCGAGCTGGTCCCAGGTGAAATAAACATCCTGGGACCGGCAGATATTGCGCGCCAGGGCGATCATCTCGGGGATATCGATGCCCAGGGGGCAGTAGCAGCGGGTGCAGAGCACACACCGCCGCCAGACGATTTCACTGATTTCTTCAAGGGCTTCCTGGTCGATGCGGCCTTTTTTCTTGTAGAGCCTGCCGATTGAATTGATGAATTTATGGGATGGCATGTAGCGCGGGTCGCCATCGTGCACGTGAAAAAGAAAACAGCTTTCCGCACACAGGCTGCAGTGGGCGCAGACGCGCAGGGCCGTCTTCATCTTCGCGCGGTGCGTATCCAGCACTTCCCGGATGGCTTCCGTGTTGACCGTGTTATCGTTTTTCGGGCTGCTCATCGAAGTCTCCAGCTTGAAATGCGGCTAACGCCAGATGCGCGATCCCCCGGCACCGAATGTGTTCTCATGCACCAGGAGGAAGCGATTGATGAAGAAAAAGGGCATATGGACCAGTTTGGTAAAGGGTATCGCCACCAGCATGATCTCGCCGGCCAGCATATGCAGCAGGATCACGGTGTCGTAATCGAAAATGTTGCGATAGGCCAGGAAGCCGGTAATGAAAGGCGCGGTGGCAATCGCCAGGATGACAAAATCGTAGGTGCTCGAGATGGCGCGGACGCGGGCCATGAACAGCCGCCGGCACAGAAAGTAAACCCCTCCAGCGATAACGATGATTGTGAGCACATCCGTGAAGGCTTCGGAAAAACTGGGCGGGCTGATGCCCCAGGCCAGATCCCAGAGGACATTGTGGCCCAGCACGAAAAAGGGCGTCAGGACCAGAAGCACATGAAAGACGGTGGTCACCGTGGTCATCACCGGGTTGGTGCCGGCGATGCTGAGGCGCAGGCGCTGGCCGAAGGTCAGCACAGGTTCGGCCGGCGGATCTTCCTTCTTGGGAGGCCCGCCAGTGGGTTTGATCAAACGAAACTGCGGGTTTTTCCGGCTCAGGGAATAGAAGCGGACCACCTGATAGACGGTACCGACGATGAACACGGTAAAGGCAACCCAAACCAGGGGGCCCCGAACCAAATCGTACATGAATATCTCCTGAAGCTGTCGGTCCAGCGGACCGTGAAGGGGTTGGGCTTCCGGCCGCAATCACCACGGGGCGACCGGATGCGACATCGCCTCCTTAAACTTCCGGTCGGGGCAGCACGCCGGCCAGTTCGGCGATCTCGGGAACACGGTGCTCCCACTCGATGGCCATCAGATGGACACCTGCCACCCCTTGCATCTCCTTGAACTCTTCGATCTGCTCACAGGCGATTTTGATACCCTCGTCGGCCTGCTTCTTTTTGTCGACGCCCTGCAGCCTTTTGATGATGTCGTCCGGCACGTCCATGCCCGGCACCTTGGCCTTCATGTAGCGGGCCATACCAAGACTCTTCATGGGCGTCACGCCGGCGAGAATGTAGACCTGGTCGGCCAGGCCCATATCGTTGGCCTGCCGCACCCATTCACGCATCTTGTCCATGTTGTAGATGCACTGGGTCTGGATAAAATCGGCCCCGGCTTCGATCTTTTTGGCCAGGCGGTGCACCCGCCACTCGAAGGGCTCGGCAAAGGGGTTGGCCGCCGCGCCGATAAACATCTGGGGCGGCTCGTCGATCTTGGCGCCGCCCAGGAACTGGCCTTCGTCGCGCATCTTGCGCACCATGTCGATCAGTTGGATCGAGTCGATGTCGTAGACCCCCTTGGCATTGGGATGGTCGCCGAACTGTTGATGGTCGCCGGAAAGACACAGCATATTGATGATGCCATGGGCGTAGGCGCCCAACACGTCGGCCTGCATGGCCAGGCGATTGCGATCGCGGCACACCATCTGGTAGTTGGGCTCGAGACCCTCCTGAATCGCGATCAGGGCGGCGGCCCAGCTGGACATGCGCACCATGGCGGTCTGGTTGTCGGTAATGTTGACCGAATCCACCATCCCGATCAGCGGCTTGGCCTTTTCGCGGACCGCATCGACATTGGATCCCCGGGGAGGGCCCAATTCGCCCGTAAAAGCGAATTGTCCGGCTTTGAGAATCTTGGCAAGTCTGCTCTCGCTCATCAATCGTTCCTTTGCGCGTCGTGAAAAACCGGTGGGTTATCGTCAGCCGACCCCTGGCGGGATCGGGTTTGAATCACATCCTTGGCGACTTTCAGAAAATTGGCCTTTTCTGTGTCCGCACCTGTCCAGAGTTCCGCTTTATGCCACAACCAATTGTTAAGTGTCAAGGTAATGAGACTCGGAGAAAAGGCAATATATGCCTGTAATAATTCATTAATTTGTATCGACTGCATTTGATGATTTGGGTTCATTAAATGAAGCGGTGTGTGGCGGTCCTAATAAGGTCGGGGATGTGGAGAACACTGCTCAGGGGCAGGCCTGAGGAAAAATCGATTTTGATTTTTCCGCCGTTACGATCAGAGGCGCGCGATCGAATGGCAGATGTGTGCTGCGGAAAAACGGAGAGGATGAGGCTTTGTCCATGAAAGCGGTGATTCGTCGTTTAATGTTCCATGAAACACCACGTCTAATCGCCGATGATTTTGACCAGCACCCGTTTGCGCCGCCGGCCGTCGAACTCGCCGTAGAAGATCCGCTCCCAGGTGCCGAAGTCGAGGCGGCCTGCGGTGATCGCCACCACCACTTCGCGGCCCATGATCTGCCGCTTCATGTGGGCGTCGGCGTTGTCCTCGCCCACGTTGTGACGGTACTGGGAGACCGGTGCGTGGGGGGCCAGTTTTTCAAGCCAAACATCGTAGTCGTGGTGCAGGCCGGATTCGTCGTCGTTGATGAACACGGAGGCTGTTATGTGCATCGCATTGACGAGCACAAGTCCTTCTGAGATGCCGCTCTCGTCGATGCAGCGCTGCACGTCGGGGGTGATGTTGATAAACGCCCGGCGGGTGGGCACTTCGAACCAGAGTTCTTTGCGATAGCTTTGCATCAACCCTCCAGGTTGAATCGGTCGGGTTCGGCGCCCGGCGCGGTAGGGGGCCAACCGGCACACTCGAAAAATGCGTAGTTGAAGTGTTGCGACCTCGGGTGTTCGGGAAAAATACGAGCACCCTCCAAATTATAGAAGACAAGGCACCGGCATCAGGGCCTTCTTTTGATTTCGCGAATGGCTTTTTCCAGCACCGCACCCACCTCCCGGGCCCAGGCGAAGGACTCGGCCTGGCGGGAGAGCCGCTTCATCTGCTCGAAGGTCACGATCGAGACGTTGAGCTTCTTCCAGCTTTCCTGGCCGAAGGTGATCCGGCCGCTTTCCGGGAAGACGTCAAACAGCGGCAGCACGTCGTCTTCGGGATTGCCGATGGTTTCGTACTCCAGGCCCACGCCCTTGTTGCGGTAGCGGATATTGAGCCGGCGGTTGAGCTGGAGAAGATCGACCATTTTATGGTGGAGGTAGACCAGGGCCCCGGATACCTGGCGTGAATGGTGCTG
>JASJCD010000032.1 GCA_030066135.1 Desulfobacterales bacterium
GGGGCTTGTCGGCGTCTCCCAGGTCATCCGGGTCGGTGACCATCAGAGGCGAGACCACCTTGACGTTTTCACCGAACTTTTTGGAAAGGAATTCACTGATTTCTTTTTCAATTTCGGCCGGATTCGGTATTTTTTCATTGCGTGGTTTCATGGTGCCGAATATTAAGCACCTGGGCCCCAAGATGCAAGGAAATCCGGCCATGGACGACCACCAGTTTAACCGGCTGCTCGCGCACTTCGGTTTTTCCCGTGAAGGCTACCACCGTGTGCGCAAGGGCGTGAAAAAACGGCTGCGCCGACACATGCAGGCGCTGGGCTGCCAGGATCTCACGTGCTACCTGGCGGCCATCGAGGCCCTGCCGCGCGAGCGCAGCGAGTGTCTGCGACGCCTGAGCGTGCCCATCAGCCGCATCATGCGTGATGGGGCCTTCTGGGAAACCCTGTCTGCCCGCATCCTGCCGGATCTGGTAGACCGTTTTGGAAACCCGCTGCAAGTCTTGTCAGCCGGCTGTGCCTGCGGGGAAGAGGTCTACAGCCTGGCCATCAGCGCGCGATCGGCCCCCCTGGCGAGCGGTACAGATCAATGCATGCTCCACATTCTGGCCACGGACCGCAACCCGGCCTGCCTGGCCCGCGCGCAGGAGGGCATTTACCCCCGGAGCAGCTTCCGCGAACTGGACCCGGAACGGCGCACGCGCCATTTCATTCCTCTGCGCGGCGGCCGGCGGTATCGCATCCGGCCTGAATTGCAGGCGCATATCACCTGGTTGTGCTGCGAAATCGATAGGTTGCCGTTACGGGCCGCATTTCATCTCCTGCTTTTGCGCAACAGTATCCTGACCTATTTGAAGCGATCCGGCCAGAGTGCGGTACTTGCGCCGATCATCGGTCATCTGCGACCGGGCGGCGTTCTGGTGGTGGGTCATCGGGAGCGCCTGCCCGCGGCCGTACCAGGACTGGTCCCCCGTTTCGGCCTGCCCTATGTGTACGTGCGCACCAGCGGATAAGCTGATTCACGGCCGACATCCCTCACCAAGCCCTTCGCCCCCGCCAGAATACTGGAATGATATTGACGAGAAACCTTAAACCTTAGTGATCGGTGTGCTCAAAGTTGCAGGGCCGGCGATTGGCATTACGTTATTGCTCCCGCCGGCCGCCAGGGTACGACCTGGCAGTTGGGGCGGGAACGCCAAAAGACATCCCTGCGCATCACGTGCGCAGTCAAAGATATTCGGAGGAAACACCATGAAACATACACTGCCGGACCTGGGCTACGCCTATGATGCCCTGGAGCCTTATATCGATGCCCGTACCATGGAGATCCATCACACCAAGCACCACCAGACCTATGTCGACAAACTCAATGCCGCCCTGGAAAACCATCCGGCCCTGCAGGAAGCCTCGGTTCAGGAACTGGTCGCCGCCCTGGATACCGTTCCCGAGGCCATCCGCACGGCCGTGCGCAATCACGGGGGCGGGCATGCCAACCATTCCTTCTTCTGGCCGCTGCTAAAAAAGGACGTGGCCCCGGAGGGGGAAGTGGTGGCGGCCATCGAACGCCGCTGGGGCGGGTTGGACCAGTTCCGCACTGAATTCACATCCGCCGCAACCCTTCTGTTCGGCAGCGGCTGGACCTGGCTGACATGGAATGGCAGCGATCTGGAGATAACAACAACCCCCAACCAGGACAGCCCGCACAGCCAAGGGATACAGCCGATCATGGGACTGGACGTCTGGGAACATGCCTACTATCTCAAATACCAGAACCGCCGTCCCGAGTACGTCGAAGCTTTCTTCAACGTGATCAACTGGGCGCAGGTCGACGCCAACTTCAGGGCCGCACGCTGACATCCGCGGTCCTTTATTCCGGGCTTGATCGTTCCGGCCCCGGGGGTCAGGAGCGATCGAGTTCCCGGCGCACGGCCAGGCCGATTTTTTCCAGGGTGTAGGGTTTGCGCAGGTACGCGCCGGCGCCAAGCGCCTGGAGAGCGCTAACGCGTTTGTTTTCGGAGAATCCGCTGGCGATGATGGCTTTCTGATGGGGTTTGTGCGCGATAATGCGCCGGTAGGTCTCAAGCCCGTCGATGCCGGGCAGCATGATCATGTCCAGCACCAGCAAGTCGACCTGGTTCTCAGTCAAGTAGGCGACGGCTTCTTCGCCGCTGGCAGCCGTCCTGACGGTGTAGCCCAGCTTGGCCAGCATCTGTTGGGCGATGTCGCGCTGAGCAGCCACGTCATCCACTACCAGGATGATTTCGCTCCCCACGCAGTCTTCCAGAACCGGCCTGTCGGACCGGTCCAGGGCCTCCTCACGCGTGGCCGGCAGGTAGATTTCGAAGCGACTTCCCTTGCCCTCGCGGCTGGCGATATCGATATAACCGTTGTGGTCTTTGACTGTGGCCCAGATGACGGCCATGCCCAAGCCCGTGCCGCTGCGCTGCATGCTCTTTTTCGTATAAAAAGGCTCGAATATGCGTTTGAGGTCATTGGGTGCGATCCCGGCCCCTTCATCGGCAACGCGCAGACAGACGTATTCGCCTTCCGGAATCGGCTCATTGGCGTTCAGGGCGGCATCGAGATAGCGGTTCGACGTCTTGACGGCGACATTGCCGCCGTCCGGCATGGCCCCGGCCGCATTGGCCATTAGGTTCATGCCCATCTTGGAAAGGTGAACCCGGGATCCCTTGATATTCATCAAATCTTCGGTCAGTTCCCATTCGAACCGGACCTGTGGATACTCTTCCTGCAGCGTGGCAAACTCGGGCGAGTAGCGGCAGTCGTTTATGACCGTATTCAGGCTCACGATCTCGTTCACGTCAACGCCGCGCCGGGCCAGGGACAGAAGATCCTGTACGATGGCCGCCGCCTGCTGGCCGGACTGCTGGATGATCTCGATGGTGGGCCGCAGCGGACTGTCTGCGGGGACTTCCATGAGCAGCAGGTCGGGATAGCCCACCAGGCTGCTCAGAATGTTGTTGAGATCGTGGGCCACCCCGCCGGCCAACCTGCCGATGGCCTCCATTTTATGGGCCCGATTCAGTTGGGCGGTAAGCGCCCGGGCTTCTTCTTCCGTTTTTTTACGTTCCATGATGTCGCGGCTGACACCCAGAATCCCGACGGCCTTTCCCTGCGCATCGCGAATAAACGTGGTCGTGACCTCGGACCAGGCATAGGATCCATCCTTGCACGAATGCTCGATTTCGATCGTGCGGGTGCGGTTGGGGTCCATACCGGGCTCCTGCTCGCGCGCCAGTTCCGTCGTCAGTTTGGCGGTGACCTGTTCGAGGGAGGCGGGCGACAGCGTTTCCTCCAGGCTGAGGGCCAAGGCTTCTTCCGGCGTGAACCCGCGGATGCGTTCGACCGAAGGGCTTATATAGCCGAAATTCAGCGTGGTCAGGTCTAGTGTCCAGATGATGTCGGTGACGTTTTCGGCCAGAAGCCGGTAGCGTTTTTCGGAAATCTTGAGTTCCTCGGCCAGCTTTATGGCTTCATCGTATTTCTCCTGGATGCGATAGTTGGCATCTAAGAGATCCTCGACGGCCCGGCGGTAAACCGCCCGCCGCCGAAACAGGCGTTTCCAGAAGGAAAGGCCGCCGTTTTCCTGCCATTGGACACGGTAAAGACATCCAGCGCGGTCCTGGCGCGGGTGGTCCGGCCAGGTTCGCGTCCCGTAGACATCCGAGGCGACCTGACAGTCGATTTCTTCCACCCGGGCCAGAGGCAGCCCGAACACTGTGGGGATACCCGCCAGAATTGCGCGGGTGTAGTCGCAGTCATGGCGGGTCTTCTGGGCGCTGTCATGGTAGCGGTCCTCGAGGGTCACCCAGCTGTCCCCCAGTTCGTGAATGATCACGTCGCCATTCTGTTTCAACAGCCGATTATAATACGGGGCAGCCCTGTAGATGAGTCTGGGACTGCCCAGCAGACGGGCGATCCGGTCGAGAAGTCCCAAGGATTGAAAACGCTCGGACGCCAGGGCCATCTTGTAGACGGCCTGGGGCTCATCCAGGATATCGATCATGCGTGCGTAGAGCAGCTGAAGAAAGGCATGGGATACCCAGTTGTTGGCATCGGTGAGGTAGGCTTCGTCAGCTTCCAGTCCATCAAGCAGGGTGCCAAGGGACCCATTGTTATTTTCCCTGACATACATCAGCAGGGTGCGTGTAATTCGGCCGCTGATCTCGCGTTTCATGGCTCGTTGCTTGCGGTGTGGTCACAGGTGGCATTGTCTGGCCGGACAGGTCCTGCAGATTTCGGATTTAAATTGGTTTTCAGTCCATCGGGGTACTGCGAGGTCCACAGTGCCGGCTAGCGTCATAACTGTGTTTCAAATAGTCTAATCGAGGTATCTGCTCTGCGCAAGAAATCTTTAATTTTTTAAGGGAGATTCCTAGGCGAGGCTTCACCTGCATTTTTGTTGTCAACCCAGCGCCCTGGTGCGCGTTTGTACCCACTATAGAGGCCGCAATCGTTTGACAAAAAACTTTACCTCTCGAGGCGATGCAGGAGGATCATCACATGCGCAGACCGTATCTACTGACCGGCTTGATTTGTATGGGCCTTATGCTGGCGGGTGTGCCGGCCCTTGCCCAGGACAGCACAACGGATAACACGACGGAAGCGATGGAAAGCACCGATACCATTCGATTTCGGGATCTTACACCGGAGGAGCGGACTGAACGTCGAGAACAGTTCCGGAACCTGACCCCTGAGGAGCGGGCTGCGCGTCGGGAGCAGTTCCGGAACCTGACCCCCGAGGAACGGGCCGAGCGAAGGGAGCGATTTCGAAACATGTCTCCTGAAGAGCGCCGGGAGCACAGATCGCGGATAGATCGCGACAACAACCCGCCTGGCCGCCGAGGTGGTCCCGGCACGAACTGGGAGAATCCTCCGGGTCGCCGGGGAGGCCCCGGAGCTAGCCCTGACCGTCAGTATGGCCGTCGCTGGGACCGCGACAACAATCCGCCTGGCCGCCGCGGGGGACCCGGCACGAACTGGGAGAATCCTCCAGGCCGCCGGGGAGGTCCCGGAGCGAGCCCCGACCGCCGGGGTGGTCATGGCCGTCGGCGTTAAACCGCAGTCCTGAGGAAACGAGGAAAGACCAGGGCTGCCACCATGCCGCCCTGGTCTTTTGTCAGGGTCCGGGAAGGGCCACGTAACCGCCAGGCCGGGTGAAACGACCTATCAAATCAGCAGCTGTACAAGCAACGCTTCCGAAAACGTGACAGGGCGGTGGTGATGGAGCTTCTGGACTGGATCGGGCTGGTGTTCGTATTTGTGGCATTGATTAAACTTGGGCTGGTTTGAGGGCCGACTGAGGAACCCATATGGATTCAAGGCACCGTGGGGATAAGGGCCCAAGAGGTCGGCGAGGAAGTGCACACGATTCCAAAGATTCTTGTGTCCTGTGCATACCTTCTATTCCCCCAGCGGCTGGCAGAATGTTTCCCGCGTAAACAGCAGCAGGACGACGGACAGGCCCGCCCAGGCGATCATGAGCCCGAATCCGGCCTGGTAGGCGCCCAGGCTGTAGACCCGGATGCCGTGTTCGAGCGCGCCCTGCCAGCGGTGATCGAGCATCCAGCCGATGGCCGGCTGCAGCACCATGGGGCCCATCATCACCCCCATGTTGGTCACCCCGGTTACGGTGCCGGAAAGGTTGGCCGGTACCGATTCCTTTGCGAACGCAAAGCTGATGATCATGCAGCCGGCACTCAGACCGGCAACGATCAATACACCAAGGAGGACCGCCAGCGGCAGGTCGGGCACGAAGACCATCAGCAACCAGCAGGCCAGCGAGACGGCGCAGCCCCCGATATAGAGCGGTTTGCGGCGTCCGGTGCGGTCCGAAAGCCAGCCCAGGATGGGGCCCCCTATGGCCCAGGCCACCAGCAGGGTTGTGCTCAGGGCCGAGGCCTGCGTCGGGTCCAATTCGTAATGGGTCACCAGGAAGGGCACGCCCCACAGACCCGAAAAGGCGAGCACCGGCCCCACCACGCCGCCGGGAATCAGAAAGAGGAGCATCGTATTGGGATAGTGCAGAACCGCCCGAATGCCGTGCAAGACAGACATCCGCCCGACGGGCGGCGCCTTGGCCGTCGGCGCGGCTGGACCGGCGTAGCCCTTTTCGTGGGGATGATCGCGCACGAGAACCCAGATGGCCAGAGCGATCGCCACCGTCACCAGGCCCGAGACCAGAATGGTGGGGCGCCAGCCGAAGGCGTTGACGCACAGTCGCAGGGGTGGTCCGGCACAGACGGCGCCGACTATCCCGACGAACAGGGCCATGCCCGCCACCAGCCCGTATAGCCGCGGGGGAAACCAGTTGTTGGCCAGTTGCAGACAGCCCACGAAAGCCACGGCCACTGAACCGCCGATCAGAAATCGTCCCAGCCCCACCAGCGCAAAACCCGGTGAGAGCGCAAAGATCAAGATGCCACTGGCCGCCACCAGCGCCCCCATGCTCAGCAGCCGCCGTGGTCCCCATCCATCGGCGATGATGCCGGTCGGGATCTGCATGGCCACGTAACTGTAAAAATAGAGGGCGGAGAGATTCCCCAGGGCGGCCGCCCCGATCTGGAACTCGCGCATCAGCGCATCGGTCATGACGGCCGGGGCCACGCGCTGGAAAAAGGCCATCAGATAAAACGAGGCCCCCAGCCCCCAAACGGTCCAGGCCACCCGCAGGGGAGGCGCCGTTCTGGCTTCCGGAGTGGTCATCGGTTCGAATCTTCCTCTCTATGTGCCAACCATTGGCCTGCCGGGACGGCAGCTTCGGTGCTCTGGGCCTATAGCCTCTAACGGCGTATTCAGCAAGTCCGGTTTTAATGCGGCAGCGGGGCATTCAGCGCCCAAAAGCAGCCGATTCAGTGAAGCCCCTGAATTTGTTTGCAGCGGTTGCTAAAATGCTGTACAGATCGGCTGCCTTTCGGAACGCTTTTAGAAAATACCGGTTTCCCATTTCCATCTGCCCCACGGAAAGATAGCCATCCGCCGTGATAAACCTGCCAAAGAACAACGCCCTGCTGCATCTCCTGATCGGTGCCGTGATGATCAGTTTCTCGGGGGTCTGGGTCAAGGTCAGCCACGTGCCGCCTACCGTATCGGCCTTCTACCGGGTGTTCTTCGGCGGCCTGATGCTGCTGGTCGTGGCTGTCATGAAGCGCGAAGCCTTCTGGCAGGGGAGACGCTTCCTGGGCTGGGGATTGCTGTGCGGGTTTTTCTTCGCCCTTGACCTGGGGCTCTACCATTATGCCGTGCACTACGTGGGACCGGGACTCGGCACCATCCTGCCCAATTTTCAGGTTTTCATCCTGGCGGCTGTCGGGGTGGTCTTTCTGGGGGAAAAGCTTCGTCTGACCTATGTGATGTCGGTGCCCCTGGCCCTGCTGGGTCTTTTCCTGGTGGTGGGGGTCGACTGGCCGGCACTGGCGGCGGACTATCGTCTGGGCGTATTCTGCGGTCTGGGCGCGGCGGCCTGTTATGCCGGGTTTCTGCTCTCCATCCGCAAACTCCAGAGCGACCAGCAGGGCATCACCTTTTTCAGCGTGCTCACCGTGGTGTCCCTGACGACCGCGGGCTACCTGGCGCTCGAGGTCGTGCGCATCGGTGCCGGATTTACCATTCCCGACAACCAGACCCTGCTCGCCTTGATCGCGCTGGGGCTTTTCAGCCAGTTTGTCGGCTGGCTGCTGATCACCAATGCGCTGCCCCATATCCGCGCCTCCCTTTCGGGCCTGGTTCTCCTGTTGCAGCCGGCCCTGGCCTTCGTCTGGGACGTGCTCTTCTTCCAGCGCCCCACCAGCCTGCTCAACTGGGCGGGCGTGGTAATTGCGCTGATTGCCATCTATCTGGGGACTTACCAGACGAACAATACCGCCAAGCGATAAGCGCGGTTTACATCTGCGTTCAAAAAGCGAGATGGATCAGCGCTTCAAATGCTGAGGGGGCGGCTTTTATGGGGTTCGCGGGCGCGTTTAGGTTCCCGGAACACCAGAACCGGCAGCGAATACCTTCCAGCCTAAAACCGCGCATGGGGTTGACCGGCCGTCAAAATCGATACCCGATCAGCAGCCCGCTCATGAAAGTGTCGTCTTCGAGGAAATCGATGTTGGAACTGCGATGGCTGTATCCTGCCAGGAGACTGAAGAACAGGGGGCTGTGGCCCAGCAGATTTGACCGGGTGTACATGCCGAAGACGTTATAGAGCGTATCATTGCGGTTCTTGTCGAAGATCGGATGATCCTCGTCATAATCGCGGTAGCCGATGCCCGCGGACAGGTTGAGCAGATTGCCGGCGCGGTAGCGGCGCAGCCCGAGTTTGAAGCGGTATTCGAGATAGCGGTTGGCATCACCATCGATGTCGCCCATGGTGAATCCGGCTGCAGGCACCAGTTCCAGCCCCGCCCCAAGCTTAAATGCATGGCCGAGTTGCAGGGCGTGCACCCAGCCGTCACGCTCGAGATCATTAAAGCGCTGGCCGATGTCATCGTCGTCGATGTCGATATACGAGAGTCTGTAGCCGGCCTCGAATCCCGTCCCCAGGATGCCCTGATAGTCGACCTTGGCACCATATACATCCTTTCCGGTTTCATCCCTGTCGCGATCGACAAGATAGGGATCTTCCCAAACTTCGCCGAAGGGCATCACGAATACGCCGGCATCGATTTTGCCACCGTCTTCAAAAGGCCAGACACCACCCAGTGTCAAGCCGGGCGGTCCCTCGTCGCCCATGGGCGTTCCCAGGTAGAGCTGCCGGCCGGATGCGGCGAATGTGTAGCGCAGATCGAAGTTCACGAGGGGAATAACCGCGTCGTAGCGGTTGGCATTGTCGTCCAGATCCCGGACGCGTTTGTTCCCGTCGTTCGTCCGCAGTTGGTCCTTACTGCTGATATAGCCCGCCCCGGCGCTCAGGTGAATCGAAAGGCCTGCGGATTCAGGTGCTGTTTCGCCTGCCGTGCTCCAAGGTGGACATGCCATGCTGGTTATACCGATGAAAACAAGTGCCATCCAGAATTGTCGCGTCACTGGTGATTGCCTCTCTTAACGTGTCCGGTTGTGTCCATAGATGTGTGGTTGCATGCGGATACCGATTCGGCCATAATGCCGATTCCATATCTTACACCGACCGCGGCAGCGAAGCGAGCCCGAATTGGATCACGGGCGTCAGTCAGCCAGGGCTTGGCCGCCGGTTGAGAATATACCGGAAGACACCTGGGTTAACCGCGGGCAGGTCAAATGGCATCGCCAGCGCTTAAAATTGCCATCGTCGGGGCCGGAGCGATTGGGGGGGCCACCGCCGCCTTCATGCAAACGGCTGGCTGGGATCCGATCCTGGTTTGCAAACACGCGGGCACCCTGGCGCAGGTGACCGATCCGGGGCTTGAAGTCTCTGGCCTGAAGGGTGAGCATATTGTCCCGCTGCGGGCCGTCCTGACGGTGGCGGATCTGCCGGGCGATCTCGACATCGTTTTCCATGCCACCAAAGCCAACGACTGTGTGGCTGTGGCCCGTGAACTGCGCCCGCGGCTGCACGCCGAATCCATGGTGGTCTCGCTTCAGAACGGCATCAGCGAAGACGCCTTGGCGGCGGTTCTGGGCCGGGAGCGGGTGGCCGGCTGTGTCGTGGGCTGGGGGGCCACCAATAGCGGCCCCGCCAGGATCGAGGTGACGTCGGCGGGTGAATTCGTCCTGGGTAGCATCGATCACCGGGCCGATGCGCGCCTCGAGACGATTCAGCCCATGCTGGATGCGGTTCAGCCGACCCGCATTTCCGACAACATCATGGGGGAACTCTATTCCAAGCTGATGATCAATGCCTGCATCAACACCCTGGGGGCCATTACGGGCGGGCCTCTGGGGGAATTGCTCGCTGAGCGCAGGATCAGAAGCGTTTTCATCGCCCTCCTGCAGGAGGCCCTGGGCGTGGCCAATGCCATGGGCATCCGCGTGGCGCCCAGCACCGGCGGTAAGCTGGATTACTACGCCTTTCTGTCCGGCAACGGCTGGCTGCAGCAGTTCAAACGTCACCTCGTCATCCGCATCATTGGCTTAAAATACCGCCGCATCCGTTCCTCCAGCCTCCAGTCCCTGGAGCGCGGGCGACCCACCGAAATCGATTACCTGAACGGCTACATCTGCGACCGGGCGGTCGAGCACGCGGTGCCCGCCCCCGTGAACCAGGCGGTGGTGGCCATGATCAAGCAGATCGAAACCGGAAAACGGCCCATGTCTATGGCCAATATGGATGATCCGGTGTTTGCCGGTTTCTGACCCGGTAATTTCAAAGCGGCCACTTGCTGGCCACGGGATGAGGATCGATGCCGCAAGGCGGTTTCAAGATCTCATGGCGTGTACACGTGTCAAAGCGCGGCCCGATAAAAAAAACGTTGCCGATTCGATCATATGGGCGTGTCTTACGACGGCGGCAGCGCTGCCAGTGGGCATTGGCGACGGCTTTGCAGCCGCTTTGCATCCGTCCCGCAACAACCGCGTCGTACAGTGCGCCGGCCCCGGGCAGCGCCTGATCCGTGGCTATGGCATCGGTCTCTAAAGTGCATATCCTTGTCATTAAAACGTTTTCCTGATAGAAATTTGGATTAGGCAGTTTCGACGCCTTGTCAGCGTGGTTGCTGCCGAAACTTTGTCATGCTTGCCCGATAGACGCTTCAATGCCACGGTGCCAGCCGGCCACCCCTGGCGGGAGTAAATGATGACAACGCCCAGGCGCCATGCGGCGCTGAGAAACTAGCGCAGCGGTCCAACGTGCGGAAAATCTTCAAGACCATATGGCTCAGGGTGCAGCAGAG
Source organism: Desulfobacterales bacterium (assembly GCA_030066135.1). Taxonomy (GTDB): domain Bacteria; phylum Desulfobacterota; class Desulfobacteria; order Desulfobacterales; family UBA5852; genus JABZFP01. The sequence continues at coordinate 10,809 of JASJCD010000032.1, forward strand.
CTACCGCTCGGTCAGCCTGCGCTTTAAGATCGCCTTTCTGGTCGTGGTCCTCCTGACAAGTACCTCTTTTGTACTCTCGGTCGTTACCGTTCAGATCATGAACAATTACATTTTGAACGAGATCATCAAAAGGGGTGAATCCGTGGGCAAGAGTATCGCGGCCTCGGCCGGCTACAATCTCCTGTCCAAGGATCTGCTGGCCCTCGACAACCTTGTCTACAAGGCCAAGGCCGCCAACAGCGATATGCTCTATGTGGCCGTCCTTGATCCGGATATGAAAACCATTGTCCACAGCGCTGCCGAGATGATCGGGGAAACCCAGCCCGTTTCCCGGGGCCGCCTTTTCAGGGAGGCCGCCGACGGCACCCTGGTAACGGAGTTGACCAATGCGTCGGGAAGCATCTTCGAAATTCTTTGCCCGGTCGTTTTCATGAACAAACCCCTCGGCAGCGTGGTCATCGGGATGGACAAATCCATCCTGGTGGAGGCCCAGAACAAGGTCAGCAGCATGGTGCTGCTCGTTTTCGGCACCATTGCCGTGCTGGGGATATTCGTAAGTTCGCTGCTGGCCTCTTTCCTGATCCGACCCATCCGGGCGCTTTCGGCGGGTGTCGAGGAATTGAAGCATGGCAAGGCCCAAAGCCCCCTCAAGGTCTATTCGCAGGACGAACTGGGCCGACTGACACGCCGTTTCAACGAAATGACGGCCCTGATCACCACCCAGCGCGGCGAACTGACCCGTTATGCCCGTGATCTGGAGGAAGCCTACGTTTCCATGGTCAAGGTCGTGGCGGCTGCCATCGATGCACGCGACTCCTACACCCATGGCCACTCGGCCCGGGTGGCGCGGCTGTCGCTCAGTATGGGTCGGCAGCTGGGTTTGCCCGAAGCCGAACTGCGGGAACTCGAGGTGGCCTGCCTGCTCCACGATGTCGGCAAGATCAAGACACCCGACGTCATCCTCCTCAAGGCGGCCAAGCTCAACCAGGAGGAGTTCCGGGAAATGATGCACCATGTCGAACACGGCGCATCCATCCTGAGTTGGGCCCCCTCGCTGAGCAAATATATCCCCTCCACCCGCCACCACCACGAGTGGCACAATGGCCAGGGCTATCCCGACGGGCTGGCGGGCGAGGATATCCCCCTGTTTGCCGCCATCATATCCATAGCCGACGCCTACGACGCCATGACCTCGGACCGGCCCTACCGCAAGGCCATTTTCAAGGAGGAGGCCCTGCGCCGGATCGAACGCATGGCGGGCACCCAGTTCCGTCCGGAACTGGTGGCGGTTTTCAAGGACGTGCTGGCAGCCGAGCGTGACCGGACGGCACCGCTTGCGGCTGCAGGAGCTGCGGGATGAAAGTCTCCGGCCGGTTAAAGGCGGCCCTTCCGGTCCTGTTCCTGTCCGTCCTGGTGGCCTGCGCCGATACGCAGGAGTGGGTATCTTCCAAAACCCACAGCCAACCCCCTCCGCCGGCCGCCGATGACCGCACGATCTCCCGCCAGACCATTGCCCGGGCCCAAAGCCACATGCAGGCCGGCGACTACCAGGAAGCCATCGACGTCTACCAAGGCAGGTACCGCAAGGCGCCGCGCGATAAAGTCCTGCGCGAGGCCTACGTAAACAGCCTGGAGCAGATAGCCGGCGCCGCCGACCAGGCCCTGGAGCAGCAGGCGTTCGGTGAGGCCGGCAAGATCTACGCTATTCTCCAGAAGAATTATGACCGCTTCAGCGGGTTCGAGCAGCAACTCACCTTCACTTCCGCCAGCCTGAGTGCGAAACTGGACCACTGCAAAAAGACCCTTTTCAAACAGGGGTTCCAGGAATACCGCCAGGGCAACCTCAGTCGTGCGATCGCGCTTTGGGAAGATCTTCTCGTCATCGACCCGGAGAATACCGACATCAAGGAAGCCCTGCGCACCGCCCGCCTGCAGCAGAAAAACCTGAACGCCACCGAATAGCCAGTTGCGCGCAGAACCAATGCAGTTTGGGATTTTTCGTTGTTTGGACGGGGCGAAAAGAGGGGGCGGGGGCGAAAGATGATACCCAATGGACCGGTCAGGCGATTGCTTCACGGGAAACGCCTGGCGATAAAGGCCCTGTCATTGTCCGGCAGACCTTCCCCTTGTCCGGCTGCGCGTCCGCCGGTCCATGATACCAGTTGAATATTGCTGCGATGGCGTTAGTACACCATTTGGTGTGGCGATTTGAACAGCCAGCGTCGACTACCGCGGTGTCTTTTCAGCAACTAGGCGGGCAAAAGGCGCCCATGGGATACCCCTATAAGCGCCCTTTGCCGCAGGATATTAGCCAGACACCAGGCGACGGATTACACCACGAGCCGCATGCTGCGGACGATATTCTCGAACTGATCCTTGTCGCGCGCGAAGTAGTGCCGCTCGGGCGCCATGTAGCGCACGAGATAAAACCAGTCATTCTGCATGAAGCCGTAAAGAATGCCCCGGTAGCGCAGCCCGTCATCGTCCTTGTAGGTCACCTCGGAGCGGAAGGCCTGGTGTCCTGCGACCTGGGCCGGCTTCTTGCTGAGCACCTTGAATGCCGCACGGTTGGGATTGGAAGCCATGTTGTCGTGAATGACGCCCGCCTGCTCGATGGGCAGCATGCCCGGTTTGAACTTCTTCTTGGTGTATTTGAGCTCATCATCGACGTGGACGGCGGCCACGATGACATTCTGGAGCAGAATGCCGTCGCGCGTCACGAGCAGAACATCTTCACGGCTGTTGAGCATCCAGCCTTCGGGCAGGGTCAGCCTGACATTCTGTGAAGGCGCGAAGTGTTCGGCTGTGGGTGTCGGTGACCAGGGGCGTTTGATGCATCCGGTCAGCAGCAGCATAAAAGCGATACCTATAAAGACTTTGCGCATGGTTTTATCCTCTATTTCAGTTGGCGGATGTATTCCTGGATGAACTCCCGATCCATGGCGTCGGGCGGCGCCAACTTGAGGTAGGACTGAAATGCCCGGCGGGCGGCCTTGTTGTCCTTTGCGCTCATGTAGACAATGCCCATGGAACGGTAGGTTTCAGCGTGCTTGCGGTCGAGTTTGGTTGCCCGGTTGAAGAAATCGATGGCCTTCTTGAGATCGTTTCCGTCGTTGCGCTGGCGGTGGACTTCTCCCAGAAGGTAATGCGCCCGGCCGCTGCGAGGGTAGATCTTCAGATAGCGCTGGATGCCATTGACGGCCTTGGCGTAGCGCCCCGCCTTCAAGTCCAGGCGGGCGGTTTCGTAGATGGCCGGCGCCACCGCTTTTTCGTATCCCTTGCGGTTGATGACCCCCCCGGTCACATCGCCCCGGGCGGCGATACAGGTCTGATAGTTGGCCTGGCGGTCCGCCAGTTTGGGATGGCTGCCGAAAAAGAAAGGCTCCTCGCGTTTTTCCGCTTCCATCTCCGCCATGAGATGCGCGAACAGCTTGGGGGCTTCCCGCGGGTCGTAGCCGGCGTCCGCCATCCATTCGAAGCCGACGTTGTCGGCTTCGGTTTCAAGTTCCCGTGAATAGCCCGAAACGGATGCCATGGTGCCAAGCTCGCCCAGGGCGGAGGAGAGTTCCCCGACCAGGGGCACGCTGCCCAGGGTGGCCTTGAAAGAGGCCAGTCCGGCGGCCTTGTTGCGCATGTTGAGCCTCTGGCGCAGCGTGTGGCGGTGCGTCACATGGGCCATCTCGTGCCCCAGGAGGGTGGCCAGTTGGGCCTCGTTTTCCATCCGCGCCAGGATGCCGGTGTGGACGTACACCTTGGCGTTGGGGTAGGCAAAGGCGTTGCAGTAGGGATTGTTGATGACGATTATTCTGATGTCGACTTCACGCTTGGCCGCTTCCGGCAGGACCTTCATGGCGACGGTATTCACATAGCGCGTCAGCTTCGCATTGTCATAGAGCATCTCGCTGTCCGCCAGACGCTGCTGCTCTTCTTCACAGATGCGGTTGATCCGTTTTTCTTCCGGAAGCTGCTCGTAGGCGCCCGAGGTGACCGGCTGAATATTCGTCGAGGCGCAGCCGGCGAGCAGGGCGACCGTCACAAGGAGCATGCCTATTCTGGGATTCATGATTCGTCCCCCTCGAAGTCTTCGAATGTATCACGCACGAAGTTGATGGCTTCCTCGGAATCACGCAGGTCGTAATCGCCGGCATTCCACTTGAGGGCGTACCAGAGGACATCACCGCTGGCGTCGGTCAGGGTGATCTCCAGAAAGGTCATGCCGCCCATCTGCCCCTGGCTGAAGGGATTCAGGGCCGCCACCACCCCCAGCGCCTTGCGGCCGCCGGTGGAGATGTTGTCCTCGCCGCGGATGATCAGCATTCCATCCACTCTGTAGGCCCGGAGGAGTTTTTCGACCGAACCCACGGAATAGTCGAAATGCTCGATCCGCTGCGGAAAGACTTCGAGGCTGCCCGGCTGATAGATCGTGTGGTCGTAGATGCTGCTCATGACGGCCAGATGCAGGTCCTTGACCTCGTCGACGGTCTTCCGGTAGCGGGTCTTGGGGTCCAGGATCTTCAATTTGCGGCCGCGGGCCGCCATCTCGGCCTGGACCGCTTCGATCACGATCTGGCGCGCCTGCTCAGACCATTCGGGCATCTCCTCCTTGACGTCCCCGGCACTCAGCGAATTGACCGTGATGTCGGGCGTCAGCAGCAGGACGGACTGCAGCTCGGCGGCCCTGGCGGCCCGCTGGTCGTAATTGCTGGGGATACCCCCGCTGGTCGCGCAGGCCGTCAGAGAAAAAAGAGAGAGCATCGAGAGGCCAAGGATTATTTTTTTCCACCCAGACGGCATTTCCAACTCCTTTCGTCGCTTTGGTTGCAATCGATCGATGGTGACATGCGATCCCCTGAATGCGCGATTCGATGCTGCGTTGGTCTATCCACAGGGATCAGCAAGCGCGCCTCAGGGCCGCTTAAGGCCGTGAGGGCTATTTCGGGGCCATGCGCTGCAGTTCAACGGGGAAGATGAGAGAGCGGTGCGGGTGTCTGCAAGCGGCCATTGCATGGAATTATCGACCTTTTCCCCCGGAGCTTTATGCGCCTGGGCCATTACGGGCCGATAATTCGCCTGAAATCGATCGCAAGATGCATACCAGGACAGGCAATCCGGAAAACATCAATATTTAGTGCCACATAAAGCCAGCGGGCACTAAATTCCCGGATGGGGTGCCGTATATTGTCAATCCGGGTGACAAAAATCGGCATTTTTCCGGGGTCGGAAAGGTGCCTTCCGTGATCCGGAGGATCATTCCCACCAATTGAAATCGTTAAGGTTATCCGGCGACCTTATCCACCGCGGCAGGATGGGAAGACGCATAAAAAAGGGAGGCACGGAACGCCGGAAAAGGAGAGATGGGGATGACGATCGTAAAAGCAATTCCGCCTTCCGAGCGCCTGGGACAAGAACATTTGCGGCCCGGCGATCTGGAGGCGCGGGTGCGGCAGGCGGACTTAACCGTAAACCGGATCTATTGGAGTCCTCTCCGCAGACCGGCCACGATCAGCACAATCCCCGCCATTTGGATCAGGTGGTAAACGCCATTGTGGTCAAAGGGCCAGATGAAGGTGAATGCAAGCAGCCTACCGGCCTGAACGCCGGCCGCAACAATGGTTGCTAAAATCCCGCCGGCCATCAGCCAGGCGCCCTTGAGACGGCCCCGCC
>JASJCD010000005.1 GCA_030066135.1 Desulfobacterales bacterium
CCCTGGTGAGTCATGAAGTCGGGGCTGGAACCACCCGTGACGATGATGCGGATGTTGACTTCGTCGTCTCGGCGGTTGCGCGCCAGGGTTTCTAACACCACCTGCCGAATGTGGTCGAGATCACCCGGCAGCGAAAGTCCGATTTTCCGGGCCGATGTGGCCAGGCGGCTCAGGTGCTCATCCAGGGCAAAGGGTCGGCCGCCATAGGTTCGCAGCAGTTCGAAGGCCCCCAGCCCCCGTAGAACCGCCAGATCATTTACCGGTATGACGGCCTGATCGGCCGCTACGAATTCGCCGTCGACGTAGTAGATATCCATAGGGTGTCTGAACCTGATCCAATGGCGGCTGTCGGCTACCGGAGACTTGTGGCTGAACCGCCGCCCGGCCTGTGCGCGGTGCATGATGCCCGTCGCACATTTCGGCTTTCCCATATCAGGATGATCGGCAGTTTGCAATCTCTCCCTGGAGGCGCGCGACCCCGCAATGTGCGGGCATCCGTGCCTGTTTTCGTTATCGATTTTATTGCCTGGCAAAGGACCGCTTAAAACCCCGGATATTAAGCCCGACCGAGTATGAGGCCTTCGGCGGTGGCCATTTGGGGTTGGACAGGCAATTCGATGTTAGGTTAGAAATATGATCATTGACCGCCGCTAAAACAAGGAGTCGTGTTATGGATGCATACCAGTTCTATCGGGTCGCAAAAGAACCCCCGCTGGCCAGGGTGATCCTCAACCGGCCGGACAAGAAAAATGCCATGAACCCGCCGGCCTGGGAAGAAACCATTCCCATCTTCCGCGACCTCGATCAGGATCCCGAAATCCGGGTCGTCGTCCTGGCCGCTGAAGGGGACTGCTTTTCCGTCGGTATCGATCTCGTGGAAATGTCCGGCGCGATTGCCGAGATCACGGATAAGAACCAGACCGGGGGGGTGAAATGGCGCCTGCTTGACAAGATCGGCCGTCTGCAGCAGGCCATGACCTGCATCGAACAGTGCCGCAAGCCCGTGATTGCCGCCATCCAGGGGTACTGCCTGGGAGCGGGACTGGACATGGTGACGGCCTGCGATATCCGCCTGTGCAGCCGGGATGCGGTCTTCGCCGTCAAGGAGGCGGCCGTAGGGTTTGTGGCCGATGTGGGCGTCCTGCAGCGGCTCCCGCTGATCGTGGGCCAGGGGTTTGCGCGCGAGATGGCCTACACCGCCGGTGATGTCGGGGCCCGGCGTGCCCGGGAAATGCTTCTGGTCAACGAGGTCCTGGATGACCGGGAGGCGCTTGCGCAGCGTGCCGAAACGCTGGCCCGTGAGATTGCCGCCAATGCCCCCCTGGCGGTTCAGGCCAGCAAATCCGTGCTCAACTACGGTATTGGCCGGACGATTGACGAAGGGCTGCAATATAACGCCTCGCTGAGCGCCAATATCATCCCTTCCGAAGATCTGTTCGAGGCCTTTACGGCCTTCATGGAAAAACGCCCGCCCCGCTTCAAGGGGCGCTAGGGTCGCGGCATCAGCGTTCTTACCACTTCCACATGACCGGGTCGTCATCCAGATGATCGGTGACCTGCCGTCCGATCCGGTCCATGGCCGCCAGATCCTCCGTCGATATGGCTATCCGGGCGGCGGCGGCGTTCTGGGCCGCCTGGTCCGCATTCCGGGCGCCGGCGATGGCGCAGGTGCTGGGTTGGGCCATGACCCAGGCCAGGGCCAGCTGCCCCAGGGTGGCGCCGTAACGATCGGCAATGGGCTGCAACTGGTCGAGCGCCGTCCGGGCCCGGTTGAAGTGTTCGGGCGCAAACAGGCGGTTTTGGGCACGGTGATCACCCCGCTTGAAACGATGATCCGGACCGAACTTGCCGGTCAATAGCCCTTGGGCCATCGGGGAATAGGCCAGGATCGTAAGGTTGCGCGCTAGGCAAAGGGGCCGGGCGTCCTGCTCCACGTGCCGCCAGAAAAGGGAATAGGGCGGCTGCAGGCTCACGATATCGCCGTATTCCAGGGCTTCGGCCAGCTGGGTCTCCGAGAAATTGGACACGCCAATGGCCCGGATTTTCCCCTGCGCCTTGAGCTTTACAAGGGCCCCCATGGTTTCCTCGATGGGCACCTGATCGCTGCCGAAGGCCCCGGAGGGCCAGTGAATCTGGTAGAGATCGATATAGTCCGTTGCCAGGTTGGCCAGCGAGCGCTCGCAGGCGGCCATGACCTGATCGTGCTTCATCGCGTTGGCAAAAACCTTGGTAGCGATCACCACCCGGCTGCGATCCGCGCCCACAGCGCGGGCCACGATGCGTTCGGAATGGCCGTCGCCGTAGACCGAGGCCGTGTCGATCGTGGTTACGCCGGCATCCAGGGCGCAGCGGATGGCGCGGACGGATTCGGCGTCGTCGATATCCGTCCACATCTGGCGGCCCGCCTGCCATGTGCCCATAACGAGGGTGGAGATTGAAATCGGGCTGGTTCCCAATTGGCGCTGCTGCATGTTGCCCTCCTATTTTCAGGTTGACCCTGGGGCTAGATAATTCATAGATAGCAGGGGCGCAAACGAACCGCAAAGAGCACAGGAGCAGCGCATGCAGGATCCGATCACGCAATTTTGGAACCTACGCCTGGAATTCGCCAAGGCAACCCTTGAGAGGAATAATTTCGAAGTCCACATCGCCCCCGACCGGGAAGCGGCAACCACACTGGTGACGGAAACGCTGCTGCCCGCGATCGCCCCGGGCAGCATCTCCTGGGGCGGTTCCAAAACATTCGTGGAAACCGGTCTCTACGCGCAATTGAAAGCGGCTTCCGGTGTCACGGTGCTGGACACCTATGACCCGGCCCTCACCGACGACGAAAAGCTGGAGCGGCGGCGCCAGTCTTTGCTGGTGGACCTCTTTGTCACCGGCACCAATGCGATCACTGCCAACGGCCACCTGGTCAATCTGGACATGATCGGCAACCGGATTGCGGCGCTGACCTTCGGCCCCCGCAACGTCCTTGTGCTCGCCGGCCGCAACAAACTGGTGGCGGACCTGGAGGGCGCCTGGGAGCGCATAAAGGCCTATGCCGCTCCGGTCAACAGCATGCGACTCGAGAAGAAGACCCCCTGCGCCGCGACCGGTGTCTGCCAGGACTGCAAGAGCCCGCAGCGCATTTGCAACACCTGGACGATCACGGAAAAGAGTTTTCCCCCGGGGCGGGTGCGGATCGTGCTGATCAATGAAGCGCTGGGGTTCTGAATGCCAGCCTCGGCATCGGCCCCTGCCGATCACACCGCTCAGGACCTTTGCGCCGGCCCGATCCCGGGGCGTGTGAATGCGAAGGCGACATACCCCGGCCGAAGGTCCCTGGACGGAGAAACCCGCGGCTTTCGCACAGGGCCTGCTGAAGCGGTTGCACCCAATGGCGACGTATGAAAAACCCCACCAAACTCATCGGCGTGGATATCGGTTTCGGCTTTGCCAAAGGATTCGACGGGCAGTTGCCGATCATTTTCCCATCCATTCTGTCGCATCACGGACGACCGGAAGAGGCGGCGGGCCCCGAGCAGGGCGCGCCCGGGCTCGGGTTGCACATTGAGATCAACGGCGAAGGGTATTTTGTCGGCCGTCGCGCCGACTGCGACTGGCGCTCACCCCAGCTCCCCCGTCAGCCGGACCGCCTTTTCGGCGCTTATGGCAAGCATCTGGTCCTGGCCCTGCTGTCCGCCTATACGGAAATGGAGAGCCCGCTGCATGTGGTGCTCGGCCTGCCCGTGAGCTATTTTCAACTTCTCAAGGCATCCTGCGAGGCAGGCCTGATCGGCTACCACAAACTGGTCTGGGTGGAGAAGGACGGCAGCCGGATCCCCAAGAATATCCATATCCGGAAGCTTCATTTGGTTCCCCACCCCATGGGCACCTACAGTGGCCTTGTCATGGATGCCAACGGCAGGCTACAGGCGGAAAAGTTCAGGGAGCGCAAAATCGCCGTGGTCGATATCGGTTTTCGCAGCACCAACGTGATCGCGATGGACCGGATGCGCTTCAGCAACCGCTATAGCGGCTCCATCGACCTGGGGATCAGCCGGGGATTCGAGCGGATAGAGCGCAAATTGCGTGATGAAACCGGCCGGAGTCTCACATTCGACCAACTTTACCAGGCCGTGCGCATGGGGCATATTCGCATCGAAGACCAGACCTACAACATCGAGAGGGTGCGCCGCGAGGCGTTCAGCCTGCTGGCGGAGCAGCTGGCCGACAATATCGGCCACCTGCTGGCGGCCGCCTGGGACCTGGACAACCTGCTGCTCACCGGGGGCGGTTCAAGGGAACTGGCGGACTATATCGGCCCTTTGCTCCCGGGTGAGGTGTCCCAGATCGAAAACGAGCAGGATGCGCGTTTGAACAATGCCCAGGGACAGTTGCGCCTCGCACGGGCGCTCTGGGGGGCTTCCGGCTTCTGTGAGAATGCCGGCTGACCAGACGACGGGCGGCAACCCCGCCGGCGAGGAAGAGCGACAGGCAGGCATGTCACCAAAAAACAGCCGATGTGAGTTGCCCGCCGACGGGCACGCGTCTGATGATTTCCGGGCCGCCCTCCCCCCCATCCTCATTCTGACGTCGATCTTTTTCTTGAATTTTATGGCGCGGATCATCATGGCCCCGCTCCTGCCGGTCATCCGGGATGACCTGGCCCTGGACCACAGCGGTGCCGGGCGGTTTTTTCTGCTCCTGTCCTGCGGCTATTTTGTGGCGTTGCTCGGCTCCGGCCACCTGGCCGGCCGCATGGCCCATCGCCGGGTCATCATCTTGTCCTGTGTCGGGGTGGGGCTGGCCCTGATGGGCATTGCGGTTGCGCCCACCCTGGCCGGTGTCTACGGCGGTCTGGTGGGGCTGGGCCTGGCCGCCGGCATTTATCTGCCCTCCGGGATCGCTTCCATCACCGATCGCGTGGGCGCCGCGCATTGGGGTAAAGCTCTGGCTGTTCATGAACTGGCGCCCAATTCGGCCTTTTTGCTGGCCCCGCTGGTGGTGGAAGCCGCCCTGGGGGTCATGGGCTGGCGCAGCCTCCTGATGCTGCTGGGTGTGGCGGCCGTGGTCCTGGCCGGCTTTTTCGGCTGGCGCGGCCATGGCGCTGATTTCTGCGGTGCGATTCCCGATCGCCGGGCCATGGCGGCGATTGCCGCCAGGCCCGCCGTGTGGCTGATGATGCTCCTGTTCGGCATCGGTATTGCCGGCACGCTGGGACTTTATTCGATGCTGCCCCTCTTCCTGGTCAGCGCGCACGGTATGGAGCGCCAATGGGCCAACGGCCTGCTGGCTTTCTCCAGGGTGGGGGCCCTGGCAGCGGCCTGGTGCGGCGGCTGGGCCGCCGACCGGTTCGGTTCGCGCCGGACCATCCAGACCGTGTTTTTGTTTTCCGGCCTGCTGATCATGGCCCTGGGGGTGTTGCGCGGGCCTTGGCTGACGGTGGCTGTTTTCTGCCAGCCCGTCCTGGCCGTCTGCTTTTTTCCGGCCGGTTTCAGTCTGCTGTCCAGGTTCGGTACCCGCCGCAACCAGAACATCATGATTGCCGTCACCATCCCCATGGCGTTTTTGATCGGCGGCGGGGGCGTCCCCCTCCTTCTGGGATGGATGGGCGATGCGAACGCTTTCGGTCGTGCCTTCATGCTGATCGGGCTGGCCACCATGCTGGCTGCTGGAGCGGCGGCCTGGCTTCCGGCGACGGCCGGCCGACGGAGTTGACACCCCTGCGGGGATTGCCTAAATTCCAAGCGGTGCCGCCAACGGGAGGCCGGGCAGCACCCCTTGAGGCCATGTTCTTTTTAAACGCGAAGGAGGCGCAATGTACGTCGGGACTGTCATGTGGACGGAGCTTACCACGGTTGCACCGAATACCACCCTGGTGGCTGCCCAGGAGATTTTAGAGCAGAAAAAAATCAATCACCTCTTAATTGTGGATGACCGCAATGAGCTGCTGGGCATTGTTTCGGATCGCGATTTGAAGAAGAGTTGGGCTTCATCGGCGACGACACTCAGCAAAAACGAGCTCATCTACCTGCTCGACCAAGTGACGGTGGCGGACATCATGACCAAAAAAACCCTCACGATCACCGCGGCCACCACCATCGAGCGGGCCGCGCTGCTGATGAATCAGCACCGCATCAATGCCCTGCCGGTGATCGAAGATGAGGAACTGGTCGGCATTATCACTTCGCGGGACGTCATGCGGGTGCTGCTCGAAGCGGTGGGCATCGAAACGGACAGCTCGCGGCTGACCATCCTGGTCAAGGACCGCATCGGGGTCATTTCGGACATTTCCCAGAGCCTGCGGGCCGAGGGCATCAACATCCGCAGCCTCTTCACCTGGCCTGAAAAGACCCACCCCGGCGTCTACTATCTGGTGGTACGGGTGCCGGCGGGAGACGGCGACAAGGCCGCCGCCTGTCTCGAAAAAGAGGGTTTCAAAGTGCTTACGGCCTACACCCGGGATCTGGAACCCTATCAGCCCGCTGGCTGAAGGGAAGGGAGGCGCCCATCATGGTAGACGAAGCCGCACCCCACGTGCTTGTCCCCATTGCCGACGGTACGGAGGAAATCGAAGCGGTCTGCATCATTGACGTCCTGCGGCGGGCAGGTGTGGCGGTTACGGTCGCCTCGGTGGGGGCGCTTCAGGTTACGGCCTCGCGTGGCGTAAAAATCGTCGCCGACTGTCTGATCGGCGACTGCCGTGGTCAACATTACGACCTGGTGGTTTTGCCCGGCGGTATCCCGGGGGCGGAGAACCTGCGGGATTCCGAGGTGCTGACCGCAATTCTAAAAAACCAGAAACAGACCGGGCGTTGGCTGGGTGCGATTTGTGCCGCACCGGCTGTGGTGCTCTCATCGCACGCGCTCCTGAAAGGCTGCGCAGCCACGGCCCACCCGGCCTTTGTCGACCAGCTCGACGATCAGACCCGTGCCGATGAGCGCGTCGTGGTTGACGGTCAATGCGTGACAAGCCGTGGTCCGGGCACGGCGCTTGAATTTGCTCTCCAACTGGTGGCGCTGCTTTGTGGTGAGGACAAGGCCAAAGAAGTGGCGGCGCCCATGGTGCTGCCCGGCTAGCGCCGCGTTCCATGCGCCGCCGCGTTTCACCCGCACGATAGGCGTCGCGAACAACAGCCAGGAAAGACCGTAACCGGGCTAGCGGTCCTGGCAGGCGTTGCTTTCCTCATCATCCTTTAAAAAATCATACAACAAACCACGGAATGTGCAGCGTTCGGCGGCCATCAGTTTGCGCGAGACAAAGGCGCTGGTTTTTTCAAATCCGTCCACCTTGAGGCGGAAAGCCAGAAACCTCACCAACCGCTCGTCTTCCCGATGACGGGCCGGCACCAGCATGAGCAGCCGGCCCAGCGCCTCCTGATCGACGCTGGCCTGCCTTTCGACCCGGATGATCTTGTCTTCCATCGATGCACTCTCCCTGGCGGCCCGGTCGCCGTGACGGCAATCCAGCCGGTGGGCGTCAATTCATGGCCGGGTATACGCGACCGTTGTTAAAATATCCTTCTTGTGGCATAAAAATTCTTCGGTGGTCAACTGCGCATGTGCGGCGGCCGCCAATTATCGGAGAGCAGGAGGCCGATGAGCGATACCAATACATTCAATCGGGTTGAGCGCAGCGCCAAGCGGTTGTACGGGCCCCGGGCGCTGCTAGTGTGCGGTTTCACCGCCGAGGGCCAGACGGCCTTGCTTGATGCGGTCCAGGCGACCCGGATCGAGGCCCTGGTGGTTGTTTTCGCGGCCACGGATGATCTCGAAACCAGCCTGGGCGTGCTTTTCAAACGGGCAAATCTAAGCGGCCGCAGCGAACCCAGCCGAATGCCGGCCGCGGTGATCATGGCGGGTATTTCGGAGGCCGAGCTCCATCAGCTCATGGAAGGCTATCGGTCCGCGGGCCTGCCCTGGCCGTTGTGGGCCACCCTGACACCGACTTCGGAAACCTGGACGCTGCGGGCGCTGCTGAAGGAGCTTGCCGCGGAACGGGCGGCCCTGGCGGCGCAGTCGGCCAAGGGGCAAGACGGATAGCCCGGGTTGGATGCCGGATCCCATCAGCGCCGCATCCCGATTGAAACGGCCGCAGGGAATTCCCGCTAATCGAGGTGAACATTCAATTGAAAAGCCATGCCGCCCCAGAGCACGAGCGGTCCTTTAAGCCATGCGATTGAAAAGGCTTACGCTCTATCATTATAAGCGGCCCTTTGAATTTGTCTTCAAATCCGCGCATACCAAAAGAACCTGCGCCGATTCGGTGATTCTGGCGATGGAATTTACCGGCGGGATCGTCGGCTACGGCGAGAGTGCGCCCCGGGCATATGTGACCGGGGAGACCATCCGTTCGGTTGGCGATTTCATCCAGGTACAAGCGGCGCCGGTGCTGTTTCAAACGTCTATCGCCAGTCTGGCCGATATCGAGCATGCGTTAGACGCCATCGAACGCAAAGCCCCCGGCGCCCCAGCCCAGCGCCTGTCGGCGCTCGGCTGTGTCGATCTGGCCCTGCTGGACGCGCTCGGGCAGCACAATGGTTGCGGCGTCGCCAAATTCTTGGATGCGCCCTTGAGGGATCATGTCCCGCTTTCGCTCTCCCTGCCGCTGAGCACACCCCGGGATATCGGGCACAAGTGGCATCAACTCCAGCGCTGGTTGCCGGTGGCCGCGGTCAAACTCGTCATGTCCCGCGATATCAAATCCAACCGTGATCGGGCCGCCCATATTCGCCAGGTGATTGGACCCCGCGTGGATTTGCGCATCGAGGTCAACGGGCAGTGGACTTACCCGGAGGCTTGCCGCAACCTCGAGGCCCTGAGCGATCTCGATTGCAGTGGCGTCGAGGAGCCGCTGATTGCGGCCGATCGCGACAAGCTCCCTCAATTGCGGGCCGACTTCAATATACCTGTCATCCTGGATGAATCGATTTGTTTGCGCGTGGATGCAGAACGGGCCATCGCATCCCGAAACTGCGACGGCATCAACATCAAGGTCTCCAAGTGTGGCGGATTGATCCGTTCGCAAAGGATCATGCGCCTGGCGGCGCAAAAGAATATCGCCTGCCAGATCGGCACCCATGTGGGGGAGTCCATCATTCTTGACGCGGCCGGATGGCAGCTTGCGCGGACAGCCGCCAACCTTACCTATTTTGAAGGCTGCTCCTTTCTGCTGCATAATCCGAGTCTCTCGGCCCAGGGGGCGCCGCCCTCCCGGCAGCGTCGGGATGAACACCCCGGCGGCTGGGGGCTGGCCCAAGACGACATCGATCAACTGCTGGGGACCTGCGACCGCTTGGGCCAGATCGATGGGTGATGCCGGCGGCGCCGAATGTGCCTGCATCGCGGGAGAGGGCAATGGCAACTTACCGACAATCCGATAAAAACACCCTGGAATCCTATGCCGCGTCTGCTCCTCATTAATCCGTCCAACAAGCAGAAGGGTCTCGGCAACATCAAGGCCACCGCCTGGCCGCCCTTGAATCTGCCTTATATCGCCGCGCTGACACCGGCGCATTATGATATCCGCTTGATTGACGAGAATATCGAGCCCTTTACCGAATCTTCAGCCGACCTTGTGGGCATTACGGCCTATACTTCATCGGTATCGCGGGGCTATGAAATCGCACAGATTTACAGGTCCAAGGGGGTGCCCGTGGTCATGGGCGGCATTCATGTATCGATGCTGCCCGACGAAGCCCTGGATTACTGCACGACCGTGGTCATTGGTGAGGCCGAGTCGGTCTGGCCCCAGGTCTTAAGGGATTTTGAAGCCGGCGAGATGAAGCCCAAGTACCGAGGGCAGTGGCTGGGGCTGGCGCAGCTGCCCATTCCCCGACGGGATCTGCTCAAGAATTCGCATTACCGCTGGGGCAGCCTGCAGACTTCACGCGGATGCCCCATGAATTGCGATTTCTGTTCGGTCACCGCTTTCAACGGCAATCGTTTCCGGCGGCGTCCGCTGAAGCATGTCATCGAAGAATTGCAGCGCATCCCCCAGCGGTTCGTGCTCCTGGTGGATGACAATATTGTCGGCTACGGCCGGAAAGATGCGCAATGGGCCAAGCAGTTCTTCTCCGAGATTATCCGGCGGCGGATCAAAAAAATATTTTTCGCCCAGGTGTCGCTGAATTTTGGTGAAGACCCCGAACTGGTGAAGTTGGCCCGGCGCGCCGGTCTGCGGGTGGTCCTGGTCGGCATGGAGTCCATCAACCCCGGCAGCCTGGCATCCATGAACAAAAAGCTCAATCTGAAACGCTTGCAGCAGGATCGCTATCGACAGCTGATCCAGACGATTCGCCGCGGCGGGATTGCCTTTCTGGGGGCTTTCATGCTGGGCAATGATGCCGACACCCCGGCTGTCTTCACGGCCACGCTCAGGTTCATCCGACAGACCGGCATCGATATACTCCAGTTAACCAAGCCGACCCCGCTGCCCGGCACCCGTTTCTGGGACCAACTCGAGCGTGACCAAAGGATCAAGGACAAGCATTTCCCTGACGACTGGAAAGAATACCGGCTTACCAAGCTGGTTTACGAACCTGAAAACATGACCCGCGAAGACGTCTATGCGGGGTTTACCCATCTGCGAGAGGCCTACTACAGCCGTGGGGAAACCATCCGGCGGACCCTGAGAACGCTTCGGGATACCCGCAGTCCGACCGCCACCCTTCTGGCCTACAAATTCAATGCGTCCTATCGCAAAGCCTTCTACCAGTCCGAGCATTTCAAGTGTTATCATCGCCGCCGACGCGGCGCGTAAAACAGGGCGGCCGAAAAGGATGCCCGCCCATCGCCTGCGGATGATGCCAGGCGGATGGACGCGGTCCGTCAGGAGGCCAGCGGGATTTGGCTCTGGGAGGGACTTGCGTGGAAATAGCGCAGGAAGGCGGCGACCACCTGCGGGTCGAAAAACGTGCCGGACCTTTTGTTGAGCTCCATCAGCGCGGTTTCCGTATCCATGGGTTCGCGGTAGAGCCGGCGGGCGGTAATGGCTTCAAAAAAATCAGCCACCGCGATAATACGGGCGCCCAGGGGAATGGCCTCACCCGCCAGCCCCTGGGGATAACCCGTGCCGTCGTATCTTTCATGGTGGCCGCCGGCAATGGCCGGGACTTCGACATAAAGGCCTTCAAAGTCGACCTGTTCAAGAATCTCGCGTGTGTGCTGGGCATGGGTTTTAACGAATTCATACTCTGCCGGCTGCAGACGCTCGGGTTTTTTCAGGATCGCATCCGGAATCGCAATTTTGCCGTAGTCGTGCAGCAGCGCGGCGACGCGTATCATTTCCCGGTATTCAGCACTGAGGCCCATCTCATTGCAGATGCCCAGCGTGTAGGCAGTCACCTTTTCGGAATGGCCCGACGTCAAGGGGTCGCGCGCATCAATGCTGGTCGCCAGTACTTTGAGGAGGGAGCGGAAAAGGCGCTCCTTGCCCCGGAGCAATTCGATATTTCTTATGCTGATACCGATAATCGAGGCGATCCCCACGATCAGGCTCAAATCACTCTGCACGAGCGGGCGTTTGGATTTATCATTGTCGACGGCAAAGATCCCCATCGATTGGCCGTCGCACATGATGGGGCAGCAGATAAACGCCTTGGTGCCCGTTCGGCGGGCGAAGGCCACGCTGCGCGGTGAAAGGTGGCCTTCGATTTTATTGATATCGTTGATCAGAAATGGTTTCTGCTCCCTGAAAGAGACAATGAAGATCCCCTGCGATTCAGGGTTATCCAGGCTGAACTGGACGGTGTTCAGCATGCTTTCCATTTCTTGCGAATAGCCGAAGCCGCCCTTGTACTCCAGGCGGGTCCTGTCCTGATTCGCCAGCAGCAGCAGACCCCGGTCGAAATTCAGTCGATTCCTGGATATCCGCACGACCTGCGTGAGGACATCTTCGACATGCCGCTGGCCGGATATCACCTGGCCGATTTCATTGGTCATGATGGCGTTATTGTAGTTGACGGAAATCTGATCGACCAGTTTCTCGGTGGAATCCCAGAGGTTGGTCAAACTTTTTTTAACCTCGTTTTTCTGCATGCTTTCGCCCACAAGCGAAAGCAGGAGGAAGATGATCGCGATCCATGGAAAGACAATGCTGACGGGCAACTTGGGATAAACCGAAACCATGAAGATGCCGCTCACGAGGAAAAAGACGACCAGGTAGCGCTTGAGGGGTTCCCAGAGCGTTGAAAACGTCTTGTCCCAGGTGAGTATATAGCGGCAGTGCTGGTGCCCCTGGTGGTAGCATTCAGGGTGTTCCAGGCGGGGCAGTTTGCTGGTAAACGCCAGGGTAATGGCCTCAAAGAAGCCTTTGCGATTTTCACACTGAAATGGCTGTTCGTGGACGCCTTCCTGTGGTTTGACGACAATTTCCACCTTGTTGGGGGCCAGGCTGACACTTTCATAGCTGGCCGCTTTGGAGATCTGCGCAGCAGCCTTGCTGATATTCTGATAGGCTTTTTCCGGCCCCACCAGCCCCAGTGCATACTGGCGCATAACGCCGATGGCATCCGGCGAGGCGGCATAGCGACCGGCCTCACGGGCAATATCAAGATCCGTGTATTCGGCCAGACGGGCGTGAAAGCGGTTGATCTGGCGCTGCGTGAACCAGTGGCCCTGATCAGCGACTTCATAGGAGGTCATGCCGGCGTATTTCAACAGCTCGCCGATGTCGATATGGCGATAGCGCTTGTTGATCAGCTTGACATAATTGTCGATGATCCGGCTGTTGTACAGGGGCACGTCGATCATGGCTTCCGATGCGGGCGGACGCCGGCCGGGGCTGGAGGACGGGGCACGGGTCTCGGGACGATCGTCGGCGATCGTTTCGCTTCCGCGGGACGGCCGGGGGCCAACCCCCTGTGGAAAAGGATTCAGCATCAGTCGCGCACCAGTTTGAACATCCGGTCCAGAAAACCGAAATACTTATCCGAATAACGCGTATTCAGGATCCAAAGGCAATAGTTCTTTTCAACGGGCAGGGCTTTCTGTTCGGCAAACTTGGCCGGGTGCAGCAGGATCGGCATGTCGGGACCCAATGCATGGCTTTGAAAGACCAGATGCAGGGCGGTTTCAAGAATGCGCCGGCTCAGTTGACGCTGGTCGATCAGCAGCACTTTGACACAGTTGGTCAAATCGGAAAGGTTCAGCCCGATATCGGTGCGGTGAATCGCAATGCAGGCCTGAACGCGGTTATTGCGGCGCAAGCTGATAAGTTGACGATCCTTGACAAAGCCATGCTGGCGATATTCTTCGTTCAGCTCCTGCGAGGCAAACAGCTGGGGGTCCAGATCCAGGCAATCCAGCATCAATCCGCCATTCTGGGATTGAAACCAATGCTTCAGTTCCTGCATGTCGTTCTCGTCGCTGGGGGCGAGCGACCAGTCGGCCGGCAGCCGGCGATCCGATTCATCCGAGGGTTCCAAGTGGAAGTAGGCAAAATCGTCCTGCGAACAGCACGCGTGATCGTTGACGTAACGCACAAATCCACCAAAGACGCTGTTGGGAAAATTATTTTCAGGCCGGAAATAGCACATCAGATATTTCATGTGCATGGAATATAACCGGTGGGAGTCATAGGTGAAACAGCCGATCTGATTGAGGACCGTGAGCCCGGCGCGCACCATCGAGCGTTTACGCGCCGCGTGATGGTGGATCAGCCAGGCGTTCTCGTACAAGCGCACCATGCCCATATGGGCCATGATGCGCCCCTGGTTCTGATAAATGAAATGGCGTGCGATCGTGGGGTTCTGGGTGTAAAGTTTCCAGTAGGTCTCTTTGATTTGCTCCTTGTTGGCCTGGATGTAGGCATACTTCTTGGGGTAGATGAAGCCGCTTTCGAAAAAGAAATCCCAGAGGGCATCGAGCTCGACACGGGTGTTGATATAGGTATCCTGGTTTTCGGCCTGATGCAGCAGGGACAGCAGTTTGAGGTGGTC
Source organism: Desulfobacterales bacterium (assembly GCA_030066135.1). Classification (GTDB taxonomy): domain Bacteria; phylum Desulfobacterota; class Desulfobacteria; order Desulfobacterales; family UBA5852; genus JABZFP01. The sequence continues at coordinate 13,926 of JASJCD010000005.1, forward strand.
ACTGCTGGCCATGTCGATGATGGCCAGGCCGTTGACCACCTCACCCGCTTCGTCGTCCCTCGGGTTGCGGTATAAAACCTGGGCCTTGAAACGCAAGGCCAGGCTGTCGGCAAAGAGGAGTTCAACCTCGTTCAACATCATACCCGGCAGCAGCAGTGAATGTCCGACGCCTTCCAGCACCGACAGCCCGGAACCGGAGAGATCGAGAACTTTGAGATTGACGATCTGGCGCGTCAAGGGGTGCCGGAAAACGATATTGGGGGCCGGCTTCAATTCAATTCTGCGGCTGCGATAGACGCGGGCATTGTACCGCTGGATGGATTTTATCAGCGGTTTGAGGACAAACTCCCGCGTATACCGGCCACGATCGCTTTTAAGGATGGAGAAGTCACCCGTAAACACAAGCTCGTTGGCATCGTAGACAATCAGGTTCAGCGGTTTGTCATGGTCCAGGCATTGAAAGGTCTGCGGCGGGGAGATCTTCAAGGCGATCCGCAGCGCACCGGTGCTGAATTCGAGCAGTTCACCCCTGAAGAGCATGCTGTTCTGGATGGCCTGGATCGGGATATGCGCGCAGGCGTAGCGCACTTCACGCCGATTGGCGATTTCCCAGCATTCATCCGGCAGTTCGAATTCAAGGCCCTGGCCATCCATGCGCAGGACTTGCGGCACGACTTCCAGGGCATGGCGGCCGTCGCTGACGTAAAGGGACGCAAAGCCATGGTTTTCAAGCAGGGGTATGGCGTGTTCGGGATCCGACCAGTGGCACACCAGGCGTTTGCCGTCACAGGGCAACGGGCTGGCGGCGCAGATTGTGGTCTGGTCGAAACGGTGGTGCCGGAGCACCACCTGAATGGTACCGTTCTGGAAGTTAATGTAGTTGAGCTTGTTGATCAGGTAGGAGCGGCTGTAGCGCGGCCGCTCTTTCGGGGTGTCTGCTGGGGTTAATTCCGAGGGGCCCCTCGTGCTATGATTTTTTTCATCAACCGTGTCAGCCGGTGGCACCATTTCGGGGGTGTCGCGATAAGCCCGCTCCATCATCCAAACCTTTCATTCAACCGGTAGATCAGCGCGATGTCGAGATCATTTAATGGCGGCCCCGTAACGATCAGACGATGCAATCAATACTTTTCCCGTAAGTCGGAAAGATAACATAGAAATCTTCTGAGTTCAACTGGGCGGCTTTCGTGACCCCCTGATTTTCCTTACAAAATAGTCAACTGGGAAGGGTTGCATCCCTTCTGTAGTGGCCCTGTCGAATCGCGAACACTATATGTGGTGAAAACACTTATACAAAAATCTAAAGAAAAATAATTGGCCAGGGATCAATCCTGTTGGGAAGAGAGATGCAGGACCGGGCTGCAGTGGTCCTGGTGGGCGACATGAATCGGAATGGAAGAGGCCCGCAGTGCGTTCAGGGCGGTCTGGCGGGCAATCCGGGGAGAATTGTTGGTTTCGCTCAGGTGCCCCAGAACGACCTGGCGCAGATCCGGATGTACGATTCGGGTCAGCAGTTCGCCGGCGGCATCATTGGACAGGTGGCCTTTGCGGCTGCGGATGCGCTGTTTCAAATGCCAGGGATAAGGTCCGTCCATAAGCATCGCCATATCATGATTGGCTTCTACCAGCAGCAGGTGGCAGCCCTTGAGACGTTCCGCCACCAACCCGGTGGCAACACCCAGATCGGTGGCCATGCCGACGCGCAGGCCGTTGCAGGCAAAGGTGAATCCAACAGGGTCGGCGGCATCGTGGGAGAGGGCAAACGGGTGGATGTGGAAACCGGCAAGCTTGAAACCCACGCCGGGCCGAAAGTAATGCCAGGCGGGCAAATGGCCCAGTCTGTCCTGGACGGCGCGATGCGTGGGCGCCGTCAAATGGACCGGCAGATTGAACCGCCGGGCCAGAACGCCGACCCCGCGAATATGATCCGAATGCTCGTGGGTGACGAGGATCGCATCTAAATTGTGGGGGTCGAGGTTTTGCTGGCGGAGTCGTTTTTCGATTTCGCGGCCTGAAAGTCCGGCATCAATCAGCAGTGCATTGCCGTTGCCGGCCAGGTAGATCGCATTACCGCGGCTGCCGCTGGCCAAGGCACAAAGGACTATGTCGTGATCGTTGGCGGTCATGGTCAGCGTGCTGTGCCGGTGAACGTCAAGTTAGCGGATCCCCGTGTGTCCGAAGCCGCCGGTGTCGCGGGTTGTCGCCTCCAGGGATTCCACGATCTGCAGTTGGACACGGTATACTTTCTGGATCACCATCTGGGCGATGCGATCGCCGCGCCTGACGGTGTAAGCTTCAGTTCCCAGGTTGATCAGGGCGATCTTGATTTCTCCGCGGTAATCGGCATCGATCGTGCCGGGGGAATTGATCAGGCCGATGCCATGTTTTACGGCCAGTCCGCTGCGGGGTCGGATCTGGGCCTCGAATCCCGAGGGCAGGGCCATGGCGAAACCGGTCGGAATCAGGGCGATGGCGCCGTTGGCGATGGTCACCGCGCTGTCCACGGCGGCGTGCAGATCCATGCCGGCGGCCTGGGGGGTCATGTAACGCGGCAGGGGAATATCCTGATCTTCATCGGAGCGGATCCGTTGAAAGGAAAGGGTCGGCAGGCTGGGCGAAGTCGGCATGTAGCGTTAACCCCTGGGGCGGTTAGCAGATGAGGGACGCGAAGCCCTTTTTATCAGAGAGCGGTCCCAGAACCGTCAATACGAACGGGTCATTGCGGAAGAGGTCGGCGGCCAGTGCCTGGATGTCTTCCGCCTGCACGGTTTCGATCCGTTCGACCACGTCGGCCAGCGGTATGTGGCGCCCGAAATTAATTTCCCCCTGGGCCAGGCGCACCATCTGGTTGTCGGTATTTTCAGCGGCCAGGAGCATGCTGCCCTTGGTATACTCCTTGGCGTCCCGCAGTTCGGACGGACGGACGGTTTCGTTTTCAAAACGGCGCAGCCCCGCAATCATCAGGGCGGCGACTTCCTGGGCCTTGGCGGGTTCGACCCCGGCATAGGCGCCGAACATGCCCGTGTCTTCAAACGAGCTGATGTAGGAGTAAACCGAGTAGGCCAGGCCGCGTTTTTCACGGATTTCCTGAAAGAGCCGCGAGCTCATATTGCCCCCGAAAATGGTATTCATGAGGGAAAAGGCATAGCGGCGCGGATCCGTGGTGGCGATACCTGGCGAAGACAGGCAGATATGGGCCTGCTCCAGCTGCCGATGACAGACATCCACCAGCGGCTGGGTTTCCGGCGTGACCCGCTCCGGAAAACCGTTGCCCGGTTCTATGCTTTCAAAGGCCGGGCTGATCAGATCCACCAGCGACTGGTGATCGACGCTGCCGGCCGCGGCCACCACAATGCGTTCGGGCTGGTAGCAGCGCTGAAAAAAACCGCGCACGGCCTTGGCATCGAAGCGGACGATGTTCTCCGGTGAGCCCAGAATAGAGCGGCCCAGAGGGTTGTCGCCCCAGAAGTTGCGCCCGCTCAGGAGATGAATGAACTCTTCGGGGCTGTCTTCCACCATCCCGATTTCCTGGAGGATCACCGGGCGCTCGCGCTCCACCTCACGGGCATCGAAAACCGAGTTGAGGAAGATGTCCGTCAGGATATCGACCATCGTATCCAGGTGGGTCTCCAGAACCCGGGCATGGTAGCAGGTATTTTCCATGGCGGTGAAGGCATTGGTCTGGCCACCGATGGCATCGAACTCCTTGGCGATCTGATAGGCACTGCGTTTGCGCGTGCCTTTGAAGATCATATGCTCGATCAGATGGGAAAGACCGTTTTCGTCCAGGGCCTCGTCGCGGGCACCGACATTGACCCACACCCCCATGGAAACGGAATGCACGTGGGGCATCTGCTTGGTCAGGATTATTATCCCGTTGGACAGAACCGTTTTACTTACGGCGTGATCCATGGGAGCGCTTGCCTTCCTCTTCGAGAATTGCCTTATGGCTCAATCGAATTTTGCCGTCCCGATTGATTTCAAGCACTTTGACCCGCAGTTTGTCCCCTTCTTTGACGATGTCGGATACATTGTTGACCCGGTGGGTGGCCAGCTGGGATATGTGGCAGAGGCCATCGGTACCGGGTAGGATCTGGACGAAAGCGCCAAAATCCATCACCTTTACAACGGTGCCTTCGTAGATTTTACCGACCTCGGGTTCCTGGGTGATCTCTTCGATCATCTTGAGGGCCGCATCGCCGTCTTCCTTGGATACGGCCGCGATTTTGACCACCCCTGAATCGTCGATTTCAACCCGGGTGTTGGTTTCCGTCTGGATGCCGCGAATCGTCTTGCCGCCGGGGCCGATGATTTCACGGATCTTGTCGGGATGCACCTCCATGGTCAGGATGGCCGGGGCGTAGGGCGAGATCTTCTCGCGCGGTGCCGCGATGGCCGCCTTCATTTCCTCGAGAATATGCATCCGCCCCCGGCGGGCCTGCTCCAGCGCCCTTTCCATGATTTCCCGGGAAAGCTCGAGAATCTTGATGTCCATTTGAAGCGCGGTAACGCCCTCGGCCGTGCCGGCCACCTTGAAATCCATATCGCCCGTGTGGTCTTCGTCCCCTAGAATGTCGGTCAGGATGACGACATTGTCGTCTTCCTTGACGAGCCCCATGGCAATGCCGGCCACCGGTGCCTTGATGGGCACACCGCCGTCCATCAGGGCCATGGTGCCCGAGCAGACGGTGCCCATGGAAGATGAGCCGTTGGATTCCAGCACTTCTGAAACCAGGCGAATGGTATAGTCGAAATCCTCTTTGTCGGGCAGGATTTTTTCCAGCGCCCGGGTGGAAAGGCCGCCATGGCCGATATCACGCCGGCTGGGGCCTCCGATGCGCCGCACTTCTCCGACCGAAAACGGTGGGAAATTATAGTGCAGCATGAACGGGCGGAATTCCTCCCCGCTGAGGGTTTCGACGCGCTGTTCATCCTGGCCCGAGCCCAGGGTCAGAACCCCCAGGACCTGGGTTTCGCCGCGGGTGAAAAGGGCGCTGCCGTGGGGACGGGGCAGCACGCCAACCTCGCAGTTGATCGGGCGGACTTCATCGAACCGTCGCCCGTCCAGCCGGCGCCCCTCTTCCAGGATGAGCTGGCGGCAGATTTTTTTCTGAAGGTCGCTCAGAATCCCGTATACTTCGCCTTTGCGTTCGAGCATCTCTTCGCCCAGCTCGTCCAAGACGGCCTGTTTGACGGCGCGCAGGGCGCTGTTACGCTCGACCTTGGTGGGAACGACCGCTGCTTCGCGCAGGCGATCGGAGGCTTTGGCATGGAGCAGCGCGGCCAGCTCGGCATCCTGTTCAGGTGCGGCGAAGTCGCGTTTGGTCTGCCCGCACTCGGCCTGCAAGGCGGTCTGCATATCGATGATCGGCTGCATGGCCTGATGTCCGAAAAAGATGGCCTCGAGCATATCGGCCTCACTGACCATATTGCCCCCGCCTTCCACCATGACGATGCCGGTACGCGAGCCGGCGACGATGATATTGATATCGCAGTTGTCGCAGTCGCACAGTGGGGGGTTGATCCGCAGCTCGCCGTCGACGCGACCCACGCGAACCGAGGCAATGGGGCCGGCAAAAGGAATGTCGGAAATCCCCAGGGCCGCCGAGGCGCCGATCATGGCCAGCACATCCGGGTCGTTCTCCTGGTCCATCGACAGGACGGTGGCAATCACCTGGGTTTCATAACGGTAGCCTTTGGGAAAAAGCGGCCGGATGGGGCGGTCGATCAACCGGGCCGTGAGGGTTTCCTTCTCACTCGGGCGCCCGATCTCGCGGCGGAAATAGTTGCCGGGAATGCGCCCGGCCGCATAAATTTTTTCCTGATATTCAACGGTCAGCGGAAGAAAATCCACCGGCCGTTCTTCCCGGGCCGAAACCGCGGAGACGAGAACGATGGTCTCGCCGTATTGAACCAGAGCCGAACCTGAAGCCTGCTTGGCCAGTTTTCCGCTCTGAATGCTCAGGGTCTTACCCCCGATCTCTGCTTTAAATATTTTTTCCATTGTGTTTCCTTCCGATTGAGCGCCGGCGTCTGGCGTTTCAATCGTGATGGCCGCAGCCATTTCGGGGGAACCCCGAAGTTATCGGATTCGACCTTTTGATTTTGGGCTGATGTCAAGCCGCCGCCGCGCGCGGGTCATTCAACCCGATCGTCGTCGGCCGCTGGAGCAGATCAGCGGCGCAGGCCGAGCGTTTCAATAATCGTGCGGTAGCGATTGACATCTTTGTTTTTTACATAGTTCAGCAGCCGCCGCCGCCGCCCGACCAGCATCAGCAAGCCGCGGCGCGAATGATGATCCTTTTTGTGGATCTTCAGGTGCTCGGTCAGGTAGGAAATCCGGTGTGTCAACAGCGCCGCCTGGACTTCAGGCGAGCCGGTGTCCGCATCGTGCAGCTTGTGCTGATCGATGAGCCTCTTTTTATCCTCAGTTGTAAATACCACGGTCTTTGATCCTCCTCTTAAAAAGTGTGCTCTAAAGCTTTGAATTCAAATCGTTGGTGACCCTTGATGGGGTAATCTCCAAACAAAATTTTGTTTTCCCCGGATGCGATCGCCTGCAATTATCGGCCGCTCCGGCCGTTCAGCAGCTGTCGACGCGGGGGAAAACACAGCAATAGTCGTAACTCTGCTCCAGGGGCGGCCGCACAACGACAGCCCACAGGCGTTCTCGTGAATCGATGATCTTGTAGTGCTGCGCTTCATCGTTATCGCCCCTGGCGGCGGTCCGGCCAACGGGTGCCGGTAAATCCTTACACGTCAGACGGACGCCGTTGACGATCTTGGAAAGGGCGGCTTCATCGGCAACCAGCGGCGTCATGTCCGGCAGGGCCGCTGCCGGGGATATCAGCGCCACCCGATCCTGTTGCGGGTGCAACCCGTCTTCCAGTTCGCTCAAACGTACGGCCTTATCAAGTCCGAAGCCGCTGCTTGCGGTGCGACGCAGCATGCTCAGATGGCCCCCGCAACCCAGTTCCTGTCCAATATCGGCACACAGGCTGCGGATGTAGGTGCCCGCCGAGCAGGTAACCTGGAAACGAATTTCCGGTAAATCCACCGACTCGATTGTCAAGGCGGCGATGCTTACCTGCCGGGGCGGTTTCTGAACCGGCCGGCCCCGCCGCGCGAGCTTATACAAGGGTACGCCCTTGTGCTTGAGGGCCGAATAGACGGGCGGATACTGCTCGATCTCGCCCTCAAAGCGCCGGAACGTATCTGCCAAGCGGCCCTCGATACCGGCATCGACGCGGTGCCGGGCGATGATCTGACCGGTACGGTCCTGGGTATTGGTCGCAATCCCCAGATGCAGAACCGCCCTGTACGTCTTGTTGCCCGCCAACAGAAAGCGGCCAAGCCGTGTGGCCTGGTTGAGCATGCAGACCAGAACCCCGGTGGCAAATGGGTCCAGAGTGCCGGCATGCCCGGCCTTGCGGGCGCCGAGAAGTTTTTTGACCCGACCGACGGCTTGGGCGGACGAGAGCCCCTCGGGTTTGTCCAATACAAGGATACCGCTTCTTTTCAGGCCCCTTGTCTCCGTTTCAAAGCGTGCTCGCAATCGTATAGATCAGGCCTTTCAATTCACTCAGCGATCCGTCCAAGCCGAAGCCGGCCGCATTGAAGTGCCCGCCGCCGCCAAATGAAGCCGCGATGCGGGCCACGTCGACGGAGCCGTCCGATCGCAGGCTCACATGATAGCGCTTGTGGCCATTGGCGGCCGTTGCATGGCCGTTGGCATTTTCCATGATCAAGGCCGCGACCCGAACGTCCTCGATTCTTTTGGCATAGTTGATCATACCGTCGACATCTTCGGGCTGGGTGTCGGTTTCAGCAAACATGGCATGGGTCAGGGTCATGAGCGAAAGCTTGCCGTTGGGCGAAATCTCGATGGAATCCAAGGCCATGTTGAGCAGCTTGATGCGCCCGAGCGAATAGGTGCCGTAGACATGCTGCGCCACCATATAAGGATTCACACCACAGCCGACCATTTCCGCACAGATTTCGAAGGCCCGGCTGTTGGTGTTGGCAAAACGGAACGAGCCCGTGTCCGTCAAAATGCCGGTATAGATCGAAGTTGCCATGGCACGGTCGATTGTGATGTCCATGGCTTTCAATATCCGGTAGACGATTTCAGTCGACGAGCTGGCCGTCGGATCGACGAGTCGGTAATGGCCGAATCCGGTATTGGTCACATGGTGATCGATGTTGATGATCTTGGCACGGCCCGGGATCAGGTCGGCAACCGCTCCCACCCGCTCCAGGTCGCCGCAGTCCAGCACGACTACGGCTTCGAAATCAAACGGCGAGGGCACCTCACGCGCGATCTGATCGATACCCGGCAGGAAGCGGTAAACCGCCGGGATCGGACTTTCGTTGTACATGACGATGTCCCGGCCACTGGTTTGCAAGGCCCGCGCCATGGCCAGCAGCGCTCCCAGGGCGTCGCCATCGGGATTGACGTGCGTCGCCAGAAAAACCGTGGCGCTATTCTCCAGATGGGCTATGAGGTTCTTCATTCTCCCCACCGAGGGTTTTCAAAAGGTTTTCAATGCGTGCGCCATACGCCAGCGAGGCATCGTGGAAAAAGCGCAGCTCCGGCATATAGCGCAAGCCCAGATTGGCGGCCATCTGCCGCTTGATATAGGCGTGCGCCTTCCGGAAACCGGCTTCCGCGTCGGCCACGGCCTGTTTGTCACCGGCCGTACTGAAATAAATTCGGGCCATCCGCAGGTCCGGCGATAAATCCACATCGGTGATGGTGACCGTCCTCAGCCGGGGATCGCGTATCTTTTTGCTTAGAAGCTCGGCCAGGGTATTGCGGATATGACGACTGACCCGCGCCGAGCGTGCATACGTCTTCATGCGTTGAAGATTTCCATTTCCGAATCGATGACTTCGGCCAGGCCCAGATCCTCTGCCATGTTGAAAAATTTATCGACCTTGGAATTGATTACGTTGCGGTCGTTGCCAACCATGGCGAACCCAATTTCCGCGCGCTGGTAGATGTCATTGGCACCGACTTCGGCCACGGTCGCATTGAACTTGTTGCGCAGCCGGGCGATGATCGCTTTAACCACCTTGCGCTTGCCCTTCAAAGAGCGGCAGTCGTGAATCCGGTATATGATGCGCCCCATGCCCACTACCATAACATGCTCTCCGGTCAGTCGATCTCCGGGCGAATCTCTTCGAGGTAATAGCATTCAATGACATCACCCACTTTGATGTCATTGAAATTTTCGATGCCGATACCGCATTCGTAGCCGGCCTGAACTTCTTTGGCATCGTCCTTATAGCGGCGCAGGGACGAATTGCGGCCCTCGTAGTGAACGACGCCGTCGCGCAGCAGGCGCAGCAGTTGGCCGCGCTCGATCCGGCCGTCGGTTACGTAGCAGCCGGCAATCGCGCCGACCTTGGGAATCTGAAAAACTTGGCGTACATCGGCGCGTCCCAGCACCCGCTCCTCAAAAGTGGACTCCATCATACCGGCGATGGCGTTCTTGATTTCCTTGATGACGTCATAGATGACGTTGTAGTAGCGCATGTCCACGTTTTCATCACTGGCCATGCCTTGCACCTTGGGTGTCGGCCGAACGTTGAATCCGATGATGATGGCATTGGAGACGGCGGCCAGGGAAACATCTGATTCCGTAATGGTGCCGGTCGCCGAATGGACGATGTTGATCTTGACCTCTTCATTGGAAAGCTTGGTGAGCGAATCGCGCAGGGCTTCCATGGAGCCATCGACATCGGCCTTGATAATCAGGTTGAGGTCTTTGACCTCGCCCTCCTTCATCTGTTCGAACAGGTTCTCCAGACTCATGCGGTTGGATCGGGCCAGTTCCTTGACCCGCTGTTTTTGCCCGCGGTGGGTACTGACCTGTTTGGCATCCTTCTCGTCCTTGAGCGCCAGCAGTTCGTCACCGGCGACAGGCACCCCGGACAGTCCGAGCACTTCCACCGGGACGGAAGGTCCGGCCTCTATTACCGGTTGCCCCATATCGTTCAGCATGGCGCGGACTTTGCCGTGATGAATCCCGCAGACCACCGGATCACCGTTTTTAAGGGTGCCTTCCTTCACCAAAACGGTGGCCACCGCGCCGCGTCCCGAATCGAGTTTGGCCTCGACGACGTGTCCATAGGCAAGTTTTTCCGCATTGGCCTTGAGCTCCATCATCTCGGACTGCAGCAGGATCATTTCCAGAAGATCGTCGATGCCGGTTTTCTCTTTGGCGGAAACCTGGACAAATATCGTATCGCCACCCCAGTCTTCAGGCGCCAGACCGTTTTCCGCGAGCTCACGCATCACGCGGTCAGGCTCGGCACCGGCCTTGTCGATCTTGTTGACGGCCACGATGATTGGCACCTCCGAGGCGCGTGAATGGTTGATGGCCTCAAGCGTCTGCGGCATGACCCCATCGTCGGCGGCAACAACGAGTACGACCAGATCCGTCACCTGCGCTCCGCGTGAGCGCATGGCCGTAAAGGCTTCGTGGCCGGGGGTGTCGAGAAAGGTGATGGGTCCCTTGGATGTCGATACGCTGTAGGCGCCGATGTGCTGGGTAATGCCGCCGGCCTCGGTATCGGTGACATGGCTTTGGCGAATCACATCCAGCAGGGAGGTCTTGCCGTGGTCGACATGTCCCATAATGGTCACAACCGGCGGGCGTTCCGCCAGTTTGGCGGGATCGTCCTGTTCCACCTTCAATAAAGTTTCCTCCTCGAAAGAGGCTTTTTCAATCTCATAGCCGAACTCTCCTGCCACCAGCGTAGCGGTTTCAAAATCGAGGCTCTGGTTGACGGTGGCCATGACACCCATGCCCATCAGCTGTTTGATAATTTCGTTGGCTTTGATGCCCATGCGCTTGGCCAGTTCGGCCAGAACGATGGCTTCATCCACCTTGACGCGCCGTTTGATGGCTTTGGCCGTGGTGATCTGGGTCTTCTGCGCGGTGGCCGATTTAACCTTGGCATCCTTGCGGTGTTTGCGTCCGCGGCCCTTGCCGTCATAGAGGTCGGCCCCTTCGACCACAGCCTTTTTGCGAAAGGAAATCTTCTTCTTGAAGAACTTCCGATCGAGATCCTCTTCGGCTTTTTTCTTCCGTTTTTTCTTCCGGAGTTCAGCCGACGGGGGCGACGGCATTTCCGCTGTCCGGCCCGCAGGCCCGACGCCCGCAGGACGGGCTGGTCGGGCCGGCTGCTCAACCGGTTTGGTGGGCAGCTTGATGATTTTAGCCGCCGGTTCTTTTTTAACGACCTTGGCGGCCGGTTTTTTCTCCGGGGTGGTGTCCGCCGCCTCAGTCGCCGCCGCTTCGGCCTCGACGGCTGGGACTTCCTCGGCCTGACCGTCGGGTATCGCTTGAGGTTCAGCCGCTTCATCGGCCGGGGGCGCGGTTTCAGCGGTTTCCGCTGCTGTAGCGGCCGCCGCTGCTTCTTCGGCGTCAGGGGTCGCCGGTGGCGGCGAAATAATTTTGGCTACGGCTTCCTGGGGTTTCGGGCGCACAGGTTGGGCCGCGTCCGTTTCAGCGACCGTTAACTCAGCGGCTTCGGTTTCAACGGGCTGGGCTTGGGCCTCGGCCCCTTCCGGTTCGGCCGCTGGGGTATCTGCCGCGGCAGGCGTCTCGGCTGCATCGTCGGGTTCCGGTGCGATCACTTCGACTTCTTCGGCCGGCTTCTTGACAACTTTACGGCGACGGCGAATAACCGTGGGTTTGATGCGCGTTTCTTCGATCTGTTCGGCCTTTTTGCCGAACAGGGCTTCTTTGACCTGCGCAATGGCATCATCGTCCAGAGAGCTCATATGGCTCTTCACGGCGATGCCGATCTGACTCATCTTGTCGATCAGGACTTTGTTGGTCATGTTCAGATCTCTGGCAAGTTCATATACCCTGATCTTCGCCATTCTTTCCCCCTAATTTAGACAACCCGATCCAAAATGCGGGTCACATCAGAAACGTATGCCCTTAGCAGGACCGTCTTCCCTTTTTACCGCGGTGCATCGTCGCCCTCGACGGCTTCGTCGTCGTCCGCGGGCGGTGCTGCGCTGGTAGCGGCGTTCTCTCCGGTTTCAGCTTCAGCCGTTACCGGTTCCTCATTTTCCTCGAGATTGTCGGTCTCGGCCTCCATCTCGACGGTCATATCACTGTCTTCCGACGTGACGGCATCTTGTTCGTCTTCTGCGACTTCAGTTTCGGCCTGCGCCGCCGCCTCTGCTTCGGCCTCGGCCTCCATCTCGTCGGTCATATCACTGTCTTCCGACGTAACGGCATCTTGTTCGTCTTCCGCGACTTCATTTTCGGCCTGCGCCGCCGCCTCGGCTTCGGCCTCGGCTTGGGCCTCGGCCTCCAAAATGGCCTGGCGGGCGGCGTCAATCAACTCCTGAGCGGTTTCTTCGGTCATGTCCCGCACCTGCATCAGGTCATCGATAGAGGCAATGCTGATCTCTTCGGTCGAGAAAAAGCCTTTCTCATAGAGGGCGTCCGCCAGGCTGACCCCGACCCCCGGCAGGGCCACGATCGATTCGTAACCGCTGCGCATGGTTTCGTTGTATTTGGTCTCACTCTGAACGTCGAGATGCCAGCCCGTCAAGCGGGAGGCCAGACGCACATTCTGGCCGCGTTTGCCGATGGCGATCGACAGGAATTCGTCCGGTACGATCACTTCCATGGCGCGGTTGGTCTCATCGATGATCACGCGTGAGATCTCCGCCGGGGCCAGGGCATTGCAGACATATTTGGCCGCATCGACATGCCAGGGGATGATGTCGATTTTCTCCCCCCGTAACTCCTGCACCACGTTCTGCACGCGGCTGCCCTTCATGCCGACACAGGCACCCACCGGGTCGATGTCCGAATTGTTGGACGACACGGCGATTTTGGCCCGTACGCCGGGTTCCCGTGCGGCCCCCATGATGCTGACGATACCTTCGCTGATCTCGGGCACTTCCGTTTTGAACAGGAGCACCAGGAATTCGGGGTGCGCCCGGGAGAGAATAATCTGCGGTCCCCGCGATTCATGCAGGACATCCATGATGTACGCCCGAATACGGTCGCCGCGCCGGTAGCCCTCGCGGGGAACCTGCTCGCGGACCGGCAGGGCGCCTTCGGTATGACCCAGATTGACGATGATGTCGCCCCGGTCCATGCGCTGGACGATCCCATTGATGATTTCGCCTTTGCGGTCGATGAAATTGGCGTAGACGGCGTCCTTCTCGGCGTCTTTCATTTTTTGAATGATGACCTGCTTGGCCGACTGGGCGGCGATGCGGCCAAAAGTGGACGTATCCATCTTGGTGCCAAGGCTATCCCCGATTTCGCATTCGGCGTCCAGCTCGCGTCCTTCTTCCAGGGTCACTTCGACGGTGGGGTCCTCAACCTCTTCGACGACGTCCTTGAACTGGAAGACTTCGATTTCACCGGTTTCATCGCTGTATTGCACCTCGATATCAATCTTACTGCCGAATTTCTTCCGGGCGGCGGACTTAAGTGCCTCTTCGAGTGCACTGATGAGAACCTCCCGATCAATACCTTTATCCCGGCTTACTTGTTCGACGACGCGTTTGATATCAGCTACAAACATTTGCTTTCTCCATTAATTGACCAGCCTGGCGATGGATATCTTTTCAAGCGGAATCACGGCCTCGCCATGCTCGCATGCCAGGCAGACCCCGTCAGCAGTGATGCCGTTCAATATACCTTTAAAATTTTTCCGACCGCCGATCGGCTGCAGCGTGCGGATGCGCGCCGCCTGGCCTTTGAAGCGTTCGAAGTCTTCCGGTTTGCCGAGGGGCCGATCCGCACCCGGCGAAGAGACTTCCAGATTATAGGGGCCCAGGTCTTCCAGGTTGACGTCCAGGATGTCGCTTAGCTGGCGGCTGACCCGGGTGCAATCCTCCAGGGAAACCCCACCGGATTTATCGATAAACACGCGCAGGATGCGGCCGGATGATTCGCGCCGGTACTGTACGTAGACCAGTTCGAGACCTTCGTCGCGGCAGAGCGGTTCAGCCAGCGCGCCTACCTTGGCGGCCACCTTTTTGTCGCGCTGCCGCGTATCCTCGTTAACACCTGGTATGTCGTCCCGGTCTGTGACCATCAATGCTTCCAGAGATTCCCTTGTAAAAAAAACAAAAAACGGGCATCCGCCCGTTTCAAATTCACCTAAAACGCGTAACCGAAAGTGAGACGTTATGTATTCATGCCAGTTACCAGACGAAAAAGGTTAGCCGAATCAATTCGATACATAATGCGTCCCCATTACGACCTTTTTTGCAAAAGGCGGAAATTGGAGCGGGCAACGAGATTCGAACTCGCGACACCAAGCTTGGGAAGCTTGTACTCTACCAGCTGAGCTATGCCCGCTTCCGACCAACGTTAGTTAGGACAAAAAACAGCCTTTGTCAATAAGTTTTGGTGCGTTATTCAAGGAGTTGGCGGATGGTTCGCAGTTCCCGCTGGATGGCTTCCATTTCGGCCATCAGGTCGGCGCGTGTCAATCCCCGGTCGGCCTGCCGGAGATACTGGCGGGCCCCCTGAATGGTGAACCGTTGGTCGTGCAGGAGACGTTTGATGAGCAGGATGCGTTCGACATCGACTTTGCGGTAAAGACGCTGACCCGACTCCGTGCGGCGGGGTTTGACGGAGGGGAATTCGGTTTCCCAGAACCGCAGGACATAAGACGGCACGCCGGCGATTTCGCTGACTTCGCCGATGCGAAAGTACAATTTTTCCGGTATGTTGGTTTCGGGCGGCATATGACCCCGATCCGGAAAGGGTTGCAGGCCAGGGGTTACGTCGGCAACTGGGCTTGGAATACCTCCAGCAGCTGGGCGCTTATACGCTGGTGAATCGTGTTGACCGCCTCGTCCTCCAATGTGGCCTCGGACGAGCGATAGGTTACCCGCACGGACAAGCTCTTTTTGCCTGACGGAATCGGCGATCCCTCGAAAACATCGAAGATGCGCACATTCTCGACCAGGGCTTCACCGCTGTTGCGGATGTGCTGGCAGACGGCCTCGGCGGCCAGCACATGCGGGATGATAAGGGTGATGTCCCTGGCGACCGAGGGGAATTTCGGTATCGGTCGCGCTGTGATGCCGGCCGGGATCACGGCGTGCAGGCGCGCCACCGCAAGTTCGAATACGAACACCTGCTGTTTGAGGTTGAAGCGCGTGGTGACCGCCGGCGCCAGCGCCCCCAGAAAACCGATGGTCTGCCCATCGGCCATGACCGCGGCGGCGGCGCCTGCGCGCAAATAGGGCGCGGCATCCGCGGACGGTGCCTGGTATTCAACCGGACCGATGCGCAGCGCCTGCGTGAGGCTTTCAACCGTACCCTTGATGTCATAAAAATCGCAGGGCACGGGTTTGCCGTGCCAGGCCGTCTCGGTGCGGTCGCCCGTCCACAGGCCGGCGAGCATTTCTTCCTCCTGCGGCTGCATGTCAGGGCCGCAATCCGTAAACACCTTGCCGATTTCGAAGCATTTGAGGCTTTTGACCTGGCGGGCCAGATTGCGACCCAAGGTTTCCAGGAGGCCCGGCACCAGGGAGGTCCGCATGACCCCCTGATCTTCGCTGATCGGGTTGAGAATCTTAACGCCGCGGCGGCGCGTGTCGTCCGCAGCCAACTGGAGGGCGTCGGCGGCATCGGCACGGATGAAGCTGTAGTTGACCGTCTCCGTGAAACCCTGGCCGGTCATGAGCTGGCGCAGGTAAAGCTTCGTCTGGCGCAGGGGGTTCTGCCGGGCGCTGCCGGCGGCGATATGCGGCATGCGCGTGGGGATGCGGTCATAACCCCAGGTGCGGGCCACCTCTTCCATGATATCCTCGGGTTGGGTCAGGTCGACGCGGAAAGAAGGCGGCGTTGCCGTGATGCGGTCTTCGCCGGGCGCACCGGTTTCGGTTTCGATGCCGATGGCGGCAAGCAGGCGGCTGATGTCGGATCCGTCAAGGTCGGTACCCAGCAGGCGATTGGTGGCGGCGATGCTCAGGGCGATGGGGCTCACGGGTTGGGCGCCGGGGTGGGCATCGATGGTGCCGGCCACCAGCTGGCCGCGGCCGAGTTCGGCGATCAGCCGCGCGGCCCGGTCGAGCGCCGCGAGCGTACCGTCCGGATCGACTCCGCGCTCGAACCGGTGGGAGGCCTCCGTGTGCAGACCGAGCGCCTTGGCGGTCTTGCGGATGCTCACGGGGTTGAAGCAGGCGCTTTCCAGTAAAATGTTCCGGGTGGTGTTTTCGACCTCCGAATTGAGCCCTCCCATGACACCGCCGATGGCCACCGGTTTATCACCGTCGCAGATCATCAGCATTTCCCCGTCGAGGCGGCGTTCCTTGTTGTCCAGCGAGACGAACACTTCTCCCGGTCGGGCCCGCCGCACCACGATACGCTGGCCCGCGAGGTGATCGAAATCAAACGCATGCAAAGGCTGGCCCATTTCAAGCATCACGAAATTAGTGATATCGACGATGTTGTTGATGGGCCGTTGTCCCACCGAGCGCAGGCGCTCCTGCAGCCATTCCGGCGAGGGGCCGACAGTTACATTCTCAATCAGTCGCGCCGCATAGCGCGGGCAGAGATCGGGGTCTTCGATGGTGACCGTGGTCTTGTCTTGGATGGCCTCTCCGTCCCCTTCGGCGCCAGTATCCGGAAGGGTCAGCGGCTGATCCGAGAAAGCTGCAATTTCCCGGGCAACGCCGACCATGCTCAGGCAGTCCGGGCGGTTGGGGGTCAGGTCGATATCCAGCACGTGATCGCTCAGATCGAGGGCGGCCGCCAGGGGGGCGCCCAGCGGCAGATCGTCGGGCAGCACCCAGATGCCGCTGTGGTCGCTGCCGAGTTCCAGCTCCGCCCGGCTGCAGATCATACCGCCCGAGGCCACGCCGCGGATCGTGGCGGCTCGGATCTCACGGCCGTCCGGCAATATCGTACCGGGAAGCGCCAGAGGCACGAGCTGCCCCGCAGCCACATTCGGCGCCCCGCAGATCACATCCGCCTGAATGTCGCCGGTCGATAGCTTACAGCATGTCAGTTTGTCGGCATTGGGGTGGGGTGCGACCACTTCCACGCGCGCAACCTGGACGGTATCGAGATATTCAAAGCGATCTTCGATCGTGTCGACTTCCAGACCGACCATGGTCAGCTTTTGGGCCAACTGCGCCACGTCGTCCACCAGCGGGACGTATGCCTTCAACCAACTCAGACTGACTTTCATGCTAGAACTGCCTCAGAAATCGCATATCGTTATTGAAGAATTTGCGGATATCGTCGATGCCGTACTTGAGCATGGCGATACGCTCCACGCCCATTCCAAAGGCGAATCCGGTGTAGCGCGCCGTATCGTAGCCCACACTGCGGAACACGTTGGGATGTACCATGCCGGAGCCCAGGATCTCGAGCCACCCCGACTGACCGCAGACGCGGCAGCCCGCACCCCGGCACATGACGCACAGGATGTCGACTTCCGCACTGGGTTCGGTAAAGGGGAAAAAGCTGGGGCGGAACCGCAGCGACGTGTCGCTGTCGAACATTTCATGCACGAACGCGGTCAGCGTGCCCTTGAGGTCGGCGAACGAGACGTTTTCATCCACCAGCAGACCCTCGACCTGATGAAACATCGGGGTGTGGGTCAGATCGGAATCACAGCGGAAAACTTTACCCGGTGCGATGACCGCCACGGGTGGGGACTGCTTTTCCATGACCCGGATCTGCATGGGCGAGGTCTGGGTTCGCAGGACGATGTTGTCCGATATATAGAAAGTGTCCTGCATATCCCGGGCCGGGTGGTATTTGGGGACATTGAGGGCTTCGAAGTTATAATAATCGGTCTCCACCTCCGGGCCCTCGGCCACACTGAACCCCATGCGCTCCAGGATGCTGCAGATTTCCTGGGTGATCTGGCTGATTGGATGGGTGTGGCCCGGCGTGGCGCGACGTCCGGGCAGGGAGATATCGATCGGCGTGTCGTTTTCCGGGCGATCCTTGCCAGAGAGGTTTTTTTTGGCCTGCTTCACGGCCGCCTCGAGCGATTTCTTCGCCTCGTTGGCCTGTTTTCCGGCGGCCGCACGCTCCTCCGGCGGCAACTGGGCAATGTTGCGCAGGAAACCGGTCAGGGCCCCTTTGCGCCCCAGAAAACGAATGGCCACCGCCTCGATGTCCTTTTCATTGCGGGCGGATGCGAGGGCCGTTTGGGCTTCGGCCTCAATCTGACGAATTGCTTGTATCACGTTGACGCCCCGGTTGGGTTTCGGATCAGGTTCGCGGTCTGCAAAAAAGGGGACGCGCGGCCTATTGCATCCAGCCGCCGGTCCCCTTTATCGAAGAAATCGAGACTAGAGTTGCTGCGAGGCCAATGAAGCGATCTGGGAAAACCCGGCCGGGTCGGAAATGGCAAGTTCCGCCAGAACCTTGCGATCCAGTTCGATACCCGCTTTCTTAAGGCCGTTCATCATGCGGCTGTAGGACAGGTCGTTCATACGGGCCGCTGCATTGATGCGGGTGATCCAGAGGCGTCGAAAATCACGTTTGCGCGCACGCCGGTCTCGGTAGGAATACATCAGCGCCTTGTCGACGGCGTCCGACGCGGTGCGAATCAGCTTGCTGCGCCCGCCTCGGAACCCCTTGGCCAGTTTTAGAATTTTTTTTCGTCGCTTCCGGGCTTTGAACCCTCTTTTTACTCGCATGCTCGTTCTCCTTCAATGGGCGGTCCCGCAGATCTTACCTGCGACCGAAGGGCAACCTGGGGGCTGCTTCCCGGCCCAAACGGTCTGCGGCCGTCCGCGCCGCCGCTATCACCCGTTGGGCAGCAGCAGTTTAATTTCCCTGGTATTGGTCTTGTCGATGATCTGGGCCTTGCGCAAGGCACGCTTACGTTTGCGTGACTTTTTGGTCAGAATGTGGCTGGCATGTGATTTGGAAAACACATACTTGCCTGTTCCGGTTTTCTTAAACCGTTTGGCTGCGGCCCGATTGGTTTTGATTTTCGGCATCTTTCGTTTCTCCTCATATCGTCGTCGAGCGGCAAGGGCTCGCGGTCTGGCCGATTTAATTTCCAGGCCACCCGGCGATGGCCATCCAAAAAAAAGCTGTGGCGCGGCCATTTCGAACAGGGCCCACGCCAGCTCATTCGAAGTCGTTGTATCCGGCAAATATCACCACCCGCGCGTGGGTGATGCTTGTGTATAGATCGGCGCGCCTTGCGCTTTGGCGGCTATTTCGGTGAGAGCACCATCATCATGGTCCGACCCTCAAATTTGGGGTACTGCTCAACCACGGCGATATCCTCGAATTCCGCCGCAATGCGCTGGAGCAGTTCCCGGCCGCGGTCTGAAAGCGTTATTTCACGGCCCCGGAAAAGGACGGTAACCTTGACCTTGTCCTTTTTGCCAAGAAATTTTCGAATATGGCCCATTTTAACCTGAAGATCATGGTCACCGGTTTTGGGGCGGACCTTGATCTCTTTGACCTGGAAAGTGGTCTGTTTTTTCTTGGCTTCCTGTTTTTTCTTGGTCTGCTCGTATTTATAACGCCCATAATCCATAATTTTGCAAACCGGCGGGTTTGCATTGGGCGAAACCTCCACTAGATCAAGGCCGAGATCGGCAGCGGTTTTCAATGCCGCTTCAATCGGTACGACACCGATCTGTTCTCCATCCGGATCGATCACCCTGACTTCACGGGCCCGGATCTTGCGGTTGATATTGGTCATGTCCGATCGGTTTGGCCGAAATGGTCTTCTTGGCTGAGCTATACGTTCACCTCCCAACGGAATAGGGTTTCATTTTTTTACTAACTGCCGGGGATCTGGGGCCGGTGGCCGCCTTCCCCTCCGAATTGCTAAGGGGAAATCTCCGGGGGGCAATACGAAATTGTAACCAATCGCAGAGATCGGAGAAGAGGCATATATAGGACAAACTTAGGAAACGCAAGTAAAAAATGCAAGTAAAAAATCTCGTGGATCAGGCGGGTTTCGACGACGTGGATATCGATGCCGACAGGTCCTTCAGTTTGTTGGGGCCACCTATTCCTGGGCCAGGGTGTATTCGGCCAGTAAGCTGTCACGCCAATAGTCATTTTGCGGATCGGAAAAGAAGGCTTTGAAACGCGCCAGGCTTTCCCGGCGCAATACGCCGCCCAGGACCCGGGGGCGCTGCCGGCGGTAAAGGGGCGGCAGACGCTCCAGGTCACAATTCGTGCCGCCCCCCATGGCATCTTCATACGCGTAGACGATGGTGCCGATGCCCGCCAGCATAAGCGCCGCAAAGCACATCAGGCAGGGTTCCATCGTGCTGTACAGGGTGAGATGCTGCGGCGGAAGATCATCCGGGTGTTCCACCAGGCGTCGCAAGGCCTGCATTTCGGCATGATCAAGCTCGTTGCGCTGATCCCTGCGGCTGGCCTGCCGGGAACCGCTGGCAACCACACGGCCGGCATAGACCAGGATGCAGCCGACCGGGAATTCGTTGGCGGCCATGGCTTTGTCGGCTTCGACCAGGGCCAGGCGCATGAAATATTCATGGTCCATTCGGGCTATCGTTCCATGCCGTGATCGATGGCACCGTCTTCAGGATTCATAATCGCATACCGTGTCGTCGCAGGGGCAGCGCCCATCGACTTCATAGGCCATCAGGATACGGGCCGCCATCGTCATCTGCCAGGGCGTTACGCGCAGTTCCGGGTGCGCCGCCAGTTTTTCGACCAGGGTGCGGTAATCCCAGATACCTGCCAGGCCCTGGTTTTCAAGGGTGCGGTTCCGATTGTCGAGCCAATGGGCGTCTTCACCGTTGGTGACGATGCTGAAGGGCACGACGTGCGGCGCCACCAGCCGGGCCGCCGCATAGGCGACCTGATGCCGCGTGACCAGCGAACCGGGACCGTATTTAATGAGCAAGGCGATGCGATCCTCGTGTTTGACCACGAAATCCAGCCGGATGCGCGCCGAGCGGTCATCCACATCCAGACGGATGGGGAAGCGCGGATGAATCGCCTCGCGCCGGTAGCCCTTGGTGTCGATGAGCAGGCGGGCAATGCGCTGCCGATAGCGTTCGTCATGGGTATCCGGAAGCGTCTGGCCGGTAACCAGATCCGTCAGCTCCCCCATTATAAGGTGATGTCCACCCACTTTGGCCCCTGCATGTTGTTGCCGCCAGCTTTAGTGCTTTACAATATCCGTCCGGGACGGATAATATCGGAAACGCCTGCGCAGCCTAAGCTGTGCGGTGTGTTCCAAAGTTAGCGTCAACCGCAAACGGTGTAAACCATGAATCTGAGACTGGTACCGCAAAAAAAGAACTGGGAAGACCGCCCGGCCGCGCCTGAAACCATCCGGGAGCAATTTGAACGTCGCGAGCAGCGCTTCATGTCCCCTTACGGTTGCTTGAGTTCGGCCAGCCGGGGGCGGGAAAAGCACGAGTCCGCCTGTACGGTCCGCACGGCTTTTCAGCGCGACCGCGATCGTATCGTCTACTCCGACGCATTCCGCCGGTTGAAATACAAGACCCAGGTTTTCCTAAACCCATTGGGGGATGTCTATCGCACCCGACTGACCCATACCCTGGAAGTTGCCCAGATCGCCCGTAATATCGCCCGGGCCATGTTCCTGAATGAAGACCTGGCCGAGGCCATTGCCCTGGGCCACGACCTGGGGCATACCCCCTTTGGCCACGGCGGAGAAACCGCGCTCAAGGAGATTTATTCGCCGGATTTCCGGCACAACGAACAAAGCCTGCGCGTGGTCGATTTTCTGGAAGACAATGGGCGCGGCCTTAATCTGACGTATGAGGTTCGTGACGGTATTCTCAAGCATTCCAAAGGATTCGGAAAGGTTTTGCCCGAAAATCCCGAGGCCTTGCCCATCACACTGGAGGGTTGTATCGTCCGCTTTGCCGACATCATGGCCTATCTCAATCACGATCTCGATGATGCCGTGCGCAGCGGTGTCGTGCATGCAAGTCAGCTGCCGGCGGCCTGCCTGGCCGTATTGGGGCGCAATCATTCGGAACGGGCCACCACCATGATCAGGGATTTGATTGCCAACAGTGAGGCCATGACCGGTGAGCCCGTCATCCGCATGAGTGACAGGGTGTATGACGCCATGCTGGTGCTGCGGCAGTTCCTATATGAAAACGTCTACCGCTCAGCCCGGGTCCACAACGAGTTTGTCAAGGCCAAGAAAATCCTTTCGGATCTCTACAGCCATCTGATGGAGGACGAACAGGCGCTGCAGGCGGAACTGGCGGCCATGGACATGGATGGCTGCAATTATCACCGCCAGCCCAGGGAACGCCTGGTCTGCGATCTATTGGCCAGCATGACCGACCGCTATGCCATGGCTGTCTACCGACGCATTTTCTTTCCGGCGCCGGTGGTCTAGATCGGAAAAAGCCATGGATTTAAGTGATGCCTGTCAGGTGTGGTCCCGTCGCAACCCGGATTGTTTCGATCGCATTGCCGCCGTCTATGAACAAATGGATGCGGCCTATGCGGCGACAGCCGTTCAGTATGGGTTCGTGTGCAACGGATGTGAAGATAACTGCTGCCTGACCCGCTTCAGACACCATACCCTCGCTGAATATGCCTATCTGCAAAAGGGTTTCGAAGGCCTGGAGACCGCCCTGCGCAACCGGACTGTCGTCCGGGCACACGCCTACCGCGAAGCCCTGCGCGAAGCTGAATCCACAGGTGCGTCGTTTCGTCACTGGTGCCCCCTGAACCAGGCGGGGCGCTGCATCCTCTATGCCTTTCGCCCCATGATCTGCCGCCTGCACGGCCTGCCGCACATCTTGCGCCATCCGGTCCGAGGCTTGATCCAGGGGCCGGGCTGCCACATCTTTGAGGCGCAATGCTCTTCGTCGGCCTCCCGGCCGCTCGACCGTTCCGGTATCTACAAATCCCTGGCCGGCCTCGAACGAACGGCCCGACAGGCAAGCGGATTCAGGCTGCCGGTCAACATGACCATCGCCGATATGATCCTGGATTTCGGGGGCGAATCCGAAATCGATCGGCGGGCCGACAATTACAGATAAATCGCCTCTCTTCCGCAGGTGCGATCGGATTCCATGAAAACCGTCAGGAACGAAGACGTGGCCGGCCTTAAAGGCCGGCGCATCAACAAAGGTGAGTCGTTTCAGTTTAGATGCTATCCGGGTATCGGCTGTTTCAACCGCTGCTGCCGCAATCTGAATCTCTTTCTCTATCCCTACGATATCGTACGCCTCAAGCTGGCCCTGGGTTTGACGGCCGAGGCTTTTCTGGATCGCTATACCGATATCGTACTGCGCGAAGGGAGCCATTTCCCGGAAGTGCTTTTGCGCATGGCCGAAAACGATGATCGGACCTGCTCCTTCCTGGACGAAGAGGGGTGCTCCGTTTACCGGGACCGTCCGGATACCTGTCGCACATATCCGGTCGAACACGGCCTCATGTTCGGGCCGGACGGGGGCGAACCTGAAACCGTTAGCTTTTTCCGGCCGCCGGATTTCTGTCTCGGTAAGCACGAGGACAAAGCCTGGACCCTCGAGCGTTGGGCCGACGATCAGGAGGCGCGGGTCTATAACCGCATGAGCCGCCGGTGGGCGGCCATCAAGGCCCTGTTCCACCAGGATCCCTGGCAGGGGCAGGGGCCTTATGGTGCCAAGGCCAAAATGGCCTTCATGGCCACCTATAATATAGATGCGTTCCGAAGTTTTATTTTCGAGAGTTCATTTCTGAAACGCTATCGGGTTAAAAAAGAACGGGTCCGAAAAATGCGGAAAGATGATCTGGCTCTGTTGGGATTCGGCTTCGAATGGGTCAAGCTGGCGGTTTGGAACATCCCCTCCAAATGGATTCGACCACGCTAGACGCCGGGTCGCGGCATGTACCCCCGATGCCGCCGCCGCAGCTTTCGACAATTACGGTGAAGGCTTAGATCACCCCCGGCGGCATCGGCGCCACCGGCGCGCCTCCCAGGACATAACCGCCGTCCAGGCGCAGAACGCCGCCTGTCATATAGGGGGCGTCGTTCAGCACAAACCAGACGGCCCGGGTCACATCCTCCAGACGGCCGATACGGCCCACAAGGGTATGCTCGATCAAGGCTTGGCGCTGATCGGGGTCCAGCAGCCCCCAGCCTCGCGTTTCCGGACCGTGCCGAGTCTCCATCAGCCCCAGCATGATCTCGTTCACCCGTACTTCGGGGGCGGCCGCACGCGCCCAGATCTCGGTCAGGGCGCGGATGCCCCGCTGGGCGGCGGCATAGCCGTCGTTGAAGACCAGGCTGGTCGGCCCGCTGCGTCCGACCACCCCGGCGATGGAAGAGAAGTTGATCACGCTGCCGTTGCCGCTGGCCCTGAGATATGGCAGGGCCGCCTCGAAGATCCACTGTTTGGCACGCAGGGTGGTGTTGAACTCGAGATCCCACTGGGCCGGCTGGTAGGGGCCATGCACGACGGGCCAGCCGCCGCGTTCGATATTGTTGATCAGGATGTCGATACGCCCAAACCGCACAACGGTGTCGTGAACAAGCCGGCCGGCGGCGTCGCAATCGGTGAGATCGTTGCGGAAGACAGCATGGGCGGTGCCGACGGCCTCGAAGTCGGCCTGCATCCCGGGAAGGGATTCTTCCCAGTCGAAATAGTTGAGACTGGTGCGGACACCCCGCCGAGCCAAATCGAGACCGATGGCCTTGCCGATGCCCTTGATGGCCCCCAGGACAAGCGCCACCCGATGTTCTTCAGCCAATTCAATCTCCTCCAGCGCTTGGTTGAAATCGCAGGCAGGCGTTTCCTTAAATATAGATGCGGCCGGACGCTGTCACCAACTCGGTTTCGTTACCCCTGGTGCCGCTGCCTTCCGGTCAGTCTTCAGGCCTTGCCGAAGAGCATGAGTTGCAACCAGTGGTGGCCGAAGGCCAGCAGTTCCAATTCATCCGTCAGCAGGGCCTCACGCTTGCCCCCGTCCAGCTTGATACCATCCGGGAAGCCTTTTTTCTCTAAATGTGTTTTAAACGCGTCCAGGTCGTAAAGCGCGAGGCGGAACAGGTGCTGCTCACGCAGGTCGAGCGGACTGCGCTTGTGCTGGTTCTTGCGGCTGATGATCGTCATCAGCATGTCGTTGAAACGATTGTATTGCTCAATTTCCTGGTCCTCAATCCACTCGCGCACGGTTTGAACGCGCTCCTGGTCGAAGCCCTGGCAGTGCGGTTCCTGCATCAGGGCGTAGTTTTCCACCAGCTGGCCGGTGTCGCGCGACTGACTGACGGCGCGGGCCAATGGATAGGTACGGCAGGAGGCGGGGCGGTCCTCGTAAACCTGGCAGCCTTCGTCTGACACAAAGGGGCAGCGCAGGTCTTCCTGGGGCAGCGCCTTGAGGCTGACGATGGGCAGGCCGGTCTGGGGGCCGATATGCTCGACCGTGAATTGATTGAGAAAATCACCTGAGGTCATGTTCAGCCGATTTTTGAGCCTGTAAATATCGTAGGGGGTCAGGTACTGGTTGATATCCCGGCAGCACTGGTTGAAGCAGGGGACTTCCGGTGAACAGGCGAATCGGAACGTGTCGTCCAGCTCGAGGGGGATAAAATCGGTTTCCATGGTTTCTTTCCTTGATTCGAATCAGAGCGCTTGTCATGAACAAGGGCCGTTGGCAGCGCCCGGGTGTTGAATATAAGGTAAACGCTCAAAAACTTGGTCTTCATACCACATGTGGTGTTAAATTGATACGCTGTTTCAAGATCTTGTTCCATGCACCCGAAAGGCTGCGAACCCGCAAACGGCTAAGGATTCCCCTGATCGAAAATTCTTGACAACCCCCTAGGTGGATGGTATTAAATCTATCTCGTTCGAACTATATCCTCCTGAAATAGTTCAAAATTTTTAATATTCCGGCCATTTGGGCCCGTCAAGCCGGAGGCAACACCCAGCAGCCCTAATTCGGGGGCGACCCCGATGGATGATTCGGAAATAGACCCACCGGAGAGATTCGCTTTCCACATTATGAAGAGGAAGGGAGGTGTAAAAGACAACGGTTGTACCCTGATGAGCGGCGGTAATCCCGCTGGTTTAACCACACGATTTAAAACCTTAGGAGGATTATTACATGCCAAGCTATGTGATTAATGAGAAATGTGACGGCTGCAAGGGTGGCGACAAGACGGCCTGCATGTACATTTGCCCCAACGACCTGATGGTTCTCGATCCGAACGCGATGAAAGCGTACAACCAGGAACCGGATCAGTGCTGGGAATGCTTTTCCTGCGTCAAAATCTGCCCGACCCAGGCCATCGAAGTGCGCGGCTATGCCGACTTCGTGCCGTTGGGAAGCAGCATCATGCCCATGATGGGTACCGAGGATGTCATGTGGACCTGCAAGTTCCGCAACGGCGTTGTCAAACGCTTCAAGTTCCCCATCCGGACCACCCCTGAAGGTGGTGCCAATGCCTATACCGATCTCAAAGGCAACGACCTCGAAAGCGGTCTGCTGTCGACCGAAGAGGCTGATGGTTACACCATCCCGACGCCCAAGGTCTAAGCATTGAGATGGGTATCCCCTGTAAAAAAAGCACTCTGAATCTATATATCTAAGGAGGAAGCAATATGGCATTACCGAATGTACCCACTGGCGAACTTAAAGCCGTACGGGATCCGGAAGTCGAGGAGCGTGAAGTTGATATCCTGATCGTGGGCGG
>JASJCD010000033.1 GCA_030066135.1 Desulfobacterales bacterium
TAAGTGTTGCCGATGATCAGGTCCACGGGGTCGTTCTTTATCCACTGGTGGAAGAGCAGCATGTCGCCGGGCACCTTGACGTTTACATCCACCGGCACTTCGGCCACAGCCGCGTGCAGGGATTGCTCGTATTTTTTGCCGGCCGGGCTGCCGCTGACGATGTGGACCGGATGCATGTCCAGCGAGACCAGGAAGCGGGTCAGGGCCAGGACCTGGTCAGGATCGCCGACAATGGCCACGCGCTTGCCGTAGAGGTACTGGTGCCAGTCGGAGATGCTGTCCACCAGCTGGCCGCGCTCCAGGTTCAGGACCTCGGGCACATTGACCCCGGCCATTTTGCGCAGGGTGTCCACGAAGGCGTCGGTAGCGTGCAGCCCCAGCGGGAGTTCCAGGATTTCGCAGGGCACCTTGCACTTGGCATCCAGGGCCCGGGCCGCCGGCATGGAGGCCGTGCGTCCCAGGGCGATGGTTCCGGTACTGCAGCCGCTTTTCTTCAGGTCGGCGATGGTCACGCCGCCCTCGGGAAACATCTTGTACTTGCCCGTCAGGGGACCGTTCAAAACCTTGGCGGTATCGGGGAACATGATCGTGGCCACCCCCATGACCTCGGCGAGCCGCCGGATCTCGGCCATATCCGCCGGTTCGACGTAGCCGGGGATCAGGTTAACGGTCTTTTCCCGGTGTCCGTTGGACTCGGCGAAGTAGTCCACCATGGCCTTGGTCGTGCTGGCGAATCCGGTGACATGCGACCCCACGTAGCTGGGCGTATTGGCATGGAAGACGAACTTGCCCTCAGGAATCTTGCCGTCCGCCCGGGCCTTGGCGAAGATCTGCGGAACATCGTCACCGATGGTCTCGGACAGGCAGGTCGTGTGCACGGCGATGACTTCGGGGTTGTAGACCGAAAAAATATTGTCGATGGCCTGTACGAGGTTGGCCTGTCCGCCGAAGACCGAGGCCCCCTCGGTGAAAGCGCTGGTGGCCGCCACGACCGGCTCTTTAAAATGACGGGATAGGGCGCTGCGATGGTAGGCATAGCAGCCCTGGGAGCCGTGGCTGTGCGGCAGACAGCCGTGAACACCGAGCGCGGCGTACATGGCCCCGATGGGCTGGCAGGTCTTGGCCGGGTTGACGGTCAGCGCGCTGCGTTCTTTGATTTCAGTGGGTGTATGTCTCAGCAACATGGTCTGTTCTCTCCTGTTTCATTCAGTGGTACATCCCGCCCGGGTATCTCCAAAAAACTACTCCCAGGCGTAGGTCGCGGACAACTCGGGGTGCTCCTGCCAGGGCGCCCGCATGTACTGCCACACCCGGCTGTTGACCATGCGGTCGATTTCCTTGTAGAAATTGATGGCCCCTTTGAAACCGGCGTAAGGTCCGCCATAGTCGTAGCTGTGCAGCTGCTTCAGAGGAATGCCGTGTTTCTGGACGGCGTATTTCTCCTTGATGCCGGCGCAGAAGATATCCGGTTGGTACAACCTGATCAGCTCGTCGGTTTCATACTGGCTCGGATCGTCGATCACCATCGCACCGTCTTCCATCTCCGGCATCATGCCCTCGTATTCGCCGAACGTCAGGCCCTTGGCTTCCAGGGCGGCTTTTTCTTCCGCGCTGATGCGGGGGTTGAAGCGCTCCGGATCGGGTTCGATCTCCAGCTCTTCGATGTTGCGGCTGTCGGCATCCACCTTGATGTTCGGCAGCACCCGTCGGCCTTCGTAGTCGTCGCGGTGGCCGAATTCGTAGCCCGCGGAAAGGGTTTTCATGCCCATTTCACCGAACAGTTCCTGGTAGTGGTGCGCCCGCGACCCGCCCACGAAAAGCATGGCCCGCTTGCCTTCGGTGCGGGGACGCACCTCCGCGCAGACGGCCTCGACGGCCGGCATCTCTTCGGCGATGACCTTTTCGACCGCGTCGCTCAGCGCCTGCTCGTCGAAATACTGGGCGATTTTGCGCAGGGACTTGGCCGTGGCCGCCGCCCCGATAAAGTTGACCTTGATCCAGGGCACGCCGAACTTGGTCTCCATCATTTCGGCCACATAGTTGATCGAACGGTGGCACATGATCAGGTTCAGATCGGCCGTGTGGGAGTTGGCGAACTGATCGATGCTCGAATTGCCGCTGTAGGAGGCCACCAGGGTAATGCCGCACTTCTCGAACAGGCGCTCGATCTCGAAGGCATCCCCGCCGATATTGTATTCGCCCAGGAGGTTGATGCGGTAGCGGCCCTCCTTGACGGTATCGTCCAGGCCCACCACGTGCTTGAAGATGCCGTTGTTGGCGATATGGTGGCCGGCGCTCTGGCTGACGCCCTTGTAACCCTCGCAGGAAAATCCGAAAACGTTGATGCCCAGCTTGGCCTTCATTTCGCGACAGACAGCGTGCACGTCGTCACCGATGAGGCCCACCGGACAGGTCGAGAAGACGGCGATGGCCTTGGGTTTGAAATTATCGTAGGCTTCCTGGATGGCCTGTTTCAGTTTTTTCTCGCCGCCGAAGATGATCTCCTCGTCCTGCATGTCCGTGGAAAAGCAGTAGGGCATGAAATTCTGGCCGTCGCCGCTGTCCGCATCGGTCTGGTTGCGGCGCGTGAGCCAGCTGTAGTACCCGCAGCCGATGGGGCCGTGGGTGATATTGATGATATCCCGCGTGGGACCCAGCACCACCCCCTTACAGCCGGCATAGCAGCAGCCGCGCTGACCTATCAGGCCGGGTACGGTTCTTACATTGGAACTGATTACCGGGACCTCGCCGTCCGGCGCGACTTTATTGATCACGATCTGTTTGGCGCGCTTGCGGGCCACCTTGGGGGGGTACTTGGCCAGCAGCCGGCTCTTTGCCTTTTCGGGATCCACGCGGTCCGGGTTGACACCTGCCGTCTTTTTATTTTCTGCGCCCATAGCCATGGGGAAATCTCCTATTTCGAATCGAAGCATACATATTTACTGCGGTTAGCGGCCGGGCTCAGCCTTCGTCCAGGGTGTCTTCGCCCCGTTCGCCCGTACGCACACGGATGGCCTCCGCGCAGGGCATCACAAATATGACGCCGTCACCGGATTTGCCGGTCTGATTGATCTTGATAATGGTCTGGACGGCCCGTTCCACCAGGTCGTCGTTGACCACCATCAGGATAGCCCGTTTGGGAATCAACCGCTGGCTCTGGCCCAACTGGGCAATGGCCTCCTCGTAGCCATGCTCGGCGCCCTGCAGCAACTGCATGTCGACGACACCTTTACCGCGGCCCAGGGCGTTGCGGGCGGTGATGGATCCCAGGCCGACTTCGGCCAGGGCGCTTTTGGTCTTGTTCATCATGTTCATGCGTACGATCGCGACCACCTCTTTCATATCGCCACCTCTTCCGTTGCGCCGTCGGCGGTTTCGCGGATGCCCGAACTGATGGTGTAGGTTTCCTCGACGGGGACGACGAATATGCGCCCGTCACCGAAAGCTCCTTTGTCGCCGGTGCGCGCCGATTTGATGATGGTTTGAATGGCAAACTCTTTGTCGTTGTCCTTGACCACGGTGAGCAGCATTTCCTTGGGGATTTCATCGTAGGTGATCTCCCCGATCTTGATGCCGCGCTGCTTCCCGCGCCCCACCACAGACATCTTGGTGACACCGGGAAAACCGGCTTCCATGAGGGCGGCCAGGACGTCATCAACCTTCTCGGGACGGACGATGGATCGGATCATTATCATTTTGTTTTTCTCCTTATTTATTGCTTGCCGCGTTTGCTGATACGGATCGTCATTAGGCCGCGATACCGTAGTCAATCAGCAGCTTCTCCAATTCCTCGATCGCCAGCGGGGTCGGAATGACCCGCATTTCGTTGGCGTCGATCTTCTTGGCCAGAGCACGGTATTCATCAGCCTGGGAATGCGCGGATTCGAATTCGATGACGGTCTTGCGGTTGATTTCCGCCCGCTGCACCATGTTGTCGCGCGGCACGAAGTGAATCATCTGGGTGCCAAGCTTGTCCGCCAGGGCCTGGATCATCTCCATTTCGTTGTCCACTTTGCGGCTGTTACAGATAAGGCCCCCCAGACGCACCCCGCCGGCTTCGGCAAACTTGACGATGCCCTTGCAGATGTTGTTGGCCGCGTACATGGCCATCATTTCGCCGGAGACGACAATATAGATCTCCTGGGCCTTGCCCTCGCGGATGGGCATGGCAAATCCGCCGCAGACGACATCGCCCAGCACGTCGTAGAAAACATAATCCAGGTCTTCGCTGTCGGCGTAGGCCCCCAGCTGCTCCAGCAGGTTGATCGAAGTGATGATGCCGCGGCCGGCGCAGCCGACGCCCGGTTCGGGACCGCCTGATTCGGTGCACATGGTTCCGCTGTAGCCTTCCTTGCGCACGTCTTCCAGCTCCACGTCTTCCCCCTCTTCCCGCAGGGTGTCGAGGACGGTGCGCTGGGCCAGTCCGCCCAGCAGCAGACGGGTGGAGTCGGCCTTGGGGTCGCACCCGACCACCATTACTTTCTTGCCCATCTCGGCCAGGCCCGCGACCGTGTTCTGCGTGGTCGTTGATTTCCCGATGCCGCCTTTACCGTAAATGGCTACCTTTCGCATTTTTCTTCTCCTTGAAAATGGTATTTACTTCTGTACGATTGCAGACTTGATCTATCAAGGAATGTGCCAGGGTGTGAGCCGGACCGGCGGAATAACGTCCAGTTGACTGTTTTCATGTGATATATTCATTTTCGCTATGTCGGCGTTACCGTTTCTCCGCTGTTAGTCTATTCGCGTACCGGTCGCGTACCGGAACAATTGTGTCGCCGGCGACAAAAGTGTGGACAAAATTGGCAGCGCGCGATTATAACGGCGATGAAGATAATGAGGATTTCAGCCTGACCACTCTTCTTGGCGACGGACGGATGGCGCCGATGCGCTGGAAAGGACTATGAATGGTCAAACAAGACAGGATTCGTCGTGCGGGATTGATGCTTTTACTTCTGTTTCTGGTGGCATGCACCCGGGCATACAACGATTATGCCGGCCCACCGCGGCCGGAAAGCGAGATTGCCGTCATCACCCCCAGCAAAGGCGTCAAGATCCATGCTCTCAACGCTAAGGTCGTCAACGTCAGACCCGGCGCCCCTGAGGGTCTATATGTGGCCAACACTCGTATCCACGTGCTCCCGGGAGAATATACGCTTACGCTGATTCCGCAGGGCATCAAAACGATCAAGACCTTTACGCGTCTGTCGGTCAGGGTAGAGGCTGGTAAGCGCTACCGCGTGCGCAGTCAATTCTACCCCGGCGCCACGGAGGCGGCAGGGTATTATAAATTCTGGGTGGACAATGAAAACACCGGGGCTGTCGTCTCGGATGTCGTCAAGAGCCGCAATCCTTTTAAGCCCCAATGATAACGGAAGGTTCTGGGTTCTCCATTTTAGGTTCCGGGATGAATGGTTTTCTAGCGGTTATAACCCTGAACCCGGAACTTTGGAACCCAACCTCCCCAACCCCTCTCATATCTTACGCAGATCGATCTGGTATTTTTTGATGCGATAGCCCAATTGCCGTGGGGTGATCCCCAGGGCCAGCGAAGCCCGGTTCTGGACGAAGTTATTCTCCTGCAGCGCCTTGATGATGCGCTTTTTCTCCAGATTCTGAACTTCCTGGCCCAGGTTGTCGACGTCGCCATTGGATGGTTCCGATACCGGGGTGCAGACCAGCCTGTCTTGCGTCAGGTTGGGCGGCAGGTCGCTGAGGCCAATCACGTCCCGATCCGCCATGATCACGAAACGTTCGATCGTATTGGCCAGTTCGCGGACATTACCGGGCCAGCGGTATTGGACCAGCGCGGCCAGGGCCTCGTCGTCCAGGCGAACCGACTGACTGTAGGTGCGGTTAAACTTCTGAATATAATGTGCGGCAATCAGGGGGATATCTTCCACTCTTTCCCTTAGGGGCGGCAGTACGATGGGCACCACATTGAGACGCCAGTAGAGATCTTCACGGAAATTACCGCGCCGCACTTCACTTTCCAGATCCCGGTTGGTGGCCGCCACCACGCGCACGTCCACGGACTGCGAACGGGATGAACCGATACGCTCGAAGGAACGCTCCTGGAGAACGCGCAGCAGTTTGACCTGGCTGGCCAGCGGCAGTTCACCGATTTCGTCCAAAAAGAGCGTCCCCTTGTGGGCCGACTCGAAACGTCCCACACGACGGGCCGTCGCCCCCGTGTAAGCCCCCCGCTCGACACCGAAGAGTTCGGCTTCGATCAGGTTCTCGGGCAGGGCCGCCAGGTTGACGGCCACAAACGAATTGACCGCACGCGCGCTCTGGTAATGCAGGGTCTGGGCGATGAGTTCTTTACCGGTGCCGCTTTCGCCTAGAAGCAATACGGTTGTGTCGGTCGCGGCGACCTTCTTGATGCTTTTCAGGACGCGTTGGAATTCACGTGACTCCCCGATGATGTTGGGGAGACTGAAGCGTTCGGTCAGCTGCTGGCGCAATCGTCCCAGTTCATCTTCCTTGCTTTTAAAATGTTCGTAGAGTTTGACAAACTGGGCAATGAACGAGGCCACGATCTGCAGCACCCGAAGGTCGTCATCGACGCTACCGTGGGCCTCGGAGTAAATGCGGTCTGCACTGATGACACCCAGCGCACTGTCTTCCAGCATAATCGGAATGCAGAGAAAGGAAATGCCGGATTTGTCCAGGCGCGATGCGGTCTTGTTCAAGAACTTGGGCTCGGCGCCGATGTTGGGAATAAACATGGGCGCACGGCTTTCGAGGACCTGGCCGACGATGCCCTCTCCGCTGAGATAGCGACCGCGCTTGATTTCCTCCCGGCTCAACCCGTGCGCGGCCACGATGTTGAGGGCCCGCGAAGCAGAATCCAGAAGGAAAACGCACCCCCGCTGCATCTCGAGGCGGGAGGCCAAAATCTGCATGGCGTCGTGCAGATTGTCTTGCAGGTCGAAGGAAGCCGTCAAGACCCGGCTGACTTCCAGAATGGCATAGAGCTCCTGATTTTTGCGCATACCAGCTTCCACTGCGATTATGGTGCGGACGGTAAAAGTTCGGTCGCATGAATGCACCAACGATCATCACGAACTTTTCTGCAAAGGTCGTACCGTTCTCAAATCAAACCGCGATATCAGCTAACATATTGTAATGAAATGGATAAATGCTATTGATAGCCAATAGTATATAAAAATATATATGACATTTTTGGAATATGAAAGACCATATTTTACATTATTGGATAAATTACGGTGGCGGCAATGGCCGTGTTTGCAGTCGGTCAGGGCACATGCAGGATAGCGGTCAGACTGTGGGGCGGTCGGTCATCCGCCTTTTTCGGCGGCCTTGGATAAACAGCGGGCAGGCATACCGTCAGGGGGCAGTGGGGATCTGCTCCTGCAGCGCCGCGGCGATCTCCCGGCTGATGGTGGCCGCCGCCGCACTCTGGGCGGCCACCAGTCCGTCGTAGCCTTTGGCCGATGCCGCCTCCTGGACGATGGTCTGGCGAACGACCAGGGGTTTGTCGCTGCCGGTTTTCACAATCATCCAAGTGGCATTGAGGCTGGCGTACTCCTCCAGCCGCCCGTCAAAACGGCGCACATCGATGACCACCCGATAGTCGGGCGTGAAGTAGCGCTCCCAGGGTTGCGCCATGATGCGGTTGCTGTGCAGCAGCGCCGAGAGGTTTTCGGTCAGCACGCGGACGAAGTTCGCTTCCAGCGAGCCGCCCCAGCGGTGAAATTCGTTGATTTCGAGTCGGTTGCGGCCGCTGCGCGTCACGATGCGCTGGCGGTCGAGCTCGGTCGGAAAGGTCACCGGCCCCACCCCGATGTTCACCTCGCCGATGGCGGCCTGGGGAGAAGATTCGGGCGCCGCCTCGATCGGGCTGAGGGTGTAATAGGTGGTGGGCCCGCTTTTACCGCCGCATCCATGGAAAAGCAGGCTGCAGGCAACAAAGAACAGAAGGCTACGAATCAGAAATCGTTTCATGGGGATTCGGTTCCTTTCCCTCGAATCAGGGATTCGGGATGCCGGTCCAGAAATTCGGCCAGTTCACGCAGGGCCCGGGCGGTGCCGGCGAGTTCTTTCAAGGTCGCACGCAGATCGTGCCGCAGGGGGGCGTCTGCGTTAATGACCCCGTTCAGTTCGATCAGGGTACGGTCGAGCTGATCGAGTGCCGAATTGATCCGGGGCATGGTTTCGGCATTGGCGCTCGTGGTCAGCTGCCTGACATCGGCCATGATCTGTTTCAGCGAACCAAGACTGTCCCTGAGCTCAGGCGAATTGACGATACGGTCCACGCCGGCCACGGCTTTCTGCAGATCCCGGGCGATGCTTTCCAGGGGCATCTTATCGATACGCTTCATGAAGCGGTTCAGGCTGGCGGTGATGGCCTCGATGGTGGTCGGTACCGTGGGAATAACGGTCTGGCCGTCGATGGATCTCATGGTCGCCGGCTCGGCGTCCGGGTAAAAATCCAGATCGACGAAGAGCTTGCCGGTAAGGAGGTTGCCGGTTTTGAGCTGGGCGCGCAATCCCTTGTCGAGCAGTTTCTGATCCATGGCCAAATTCTCGGTTCGGCTCTGCTCCAAATACCCCATCCCGATCCGCTCCGGCTCGATCTCAACCGTCACCGGGATCTGAAACTCGACCTTCTCCGGGTCGAACTGCAAATCGATGTCGATGACCTCGCCGATCTTGATGCCCTGGAACTCGACGGGCGCCCCCACCTCGAGGCCCCTCACCGAATCACTGAAAAACATGATGCCGCGGCTTTTGATGGTATACTGCCGCTGGGCGGCGGTGACAAAATCGTCGAAGAGAAGGAAGCGGGTGTTTTCGGATGCCTTGGCCGCGGGTTGCTCGTGCCCCGGAACCCCGAAGGCGATGCCACCGATCATCATGGAAACGAAGGATTCGGTGTCCACCTGGACGCCGCTGGCGCTCATGTTCACCTGGATGCCGCTGGTCTCCCAGAAGCGCGTGTTGGTGCGCACATGATTGTGGTAGGGGGCGTTGATGAATATTTTGACGGTCACACTTTTTCCGGCCGGATCGAGGGTATAGCCCACCACCTGGCCGGCCTGGATCTGGCGGTAGTAGACCGGGGACCCGTAGTTGAGCGAACCGAGACGGTTGGCGGTCAGGCTGAACTGGAAGCCGTCCTGGTCCGCCGTCACCACCGGCGGCACCTCCAGGCCTTCGAATTCGCGCTTAGGCTCGCCCTCGGTGCTGGGTTCCATGCCGATATAGGCGCCGGAAAAGAGGGTCCCCAGCCCCGATACCTGTCCAGCCGCCACCCGTGCCCGCACCACCCAGAACTGGGCCCCCTCTTTCAGAAACGGCCTGGCCCCCTTGACCATTTCCACGGTCAGACGAACATGCGTGAGATCGTCGGGAATAATGATGGCTTTCACCGTCCCCACCTCGACGTCCTTGAACCTTACCTTGGTCTTGCCGGCCACGAGGCCCTCCGCCGTGCGGAAGGTGATATAGATCGTGGGGCCTTTTTCGGTAACCGCCTTGAACACCAACCAGGCCCCGATGAGGATGGCCACCACGGGGACGATCCAGACGATGGAAATTGAACGTCGTTTCTTGATGTCCGGCCGTGGGGCGTTGATCGGCGAAGCAGCATCGTCAGTCGATGTGGTCATTGGTATTCTCCATATTGTCCCAGATGAGGCGGGGGTCAAAGGCCTCGGCCGCCAGCATGGTGACCACCACGACGGCGGCAAAGAAAATGGCCCCCGGGCCGGCCTCGATGGTGGCCAGTGCGCCCAGGTGGACCAGCGCCACCAGGATGGTCACCACATAGATATCGAGCATGGACCAGCGCCCGATGACCTCGGTAAGCCTGTAAAGACGCGTGCGGTCGACGGGGCGCCATTGCCAGCGCCGCTGAACCGACAGCAGCAGAAACACCAGGATCAGAAGCTTGAGCAGCGGCACAAAGACACTGGCCACGAAAATCACCAGGGCCACCGGCCAGCTGCCCGTTTGGATGAAGTAGATCACGCCGCTCATGATGGTATCGGACTGCACCGCCCCCAGCGAGGTGGTGTGGGTGATGGGCAGTACATTGGCGGGGATGTAGAACACTGCGGCGGCAATCACCAGCGCCCAGGCCCGGGCGATGCTGTTGGGTTTGCGGCTGTGGAGCCGTGCCCCGCACCGGGGGCAGTTGGCCGTCGTTTTCGACCGCCGGTTCAGCAGGTGACAACTGCTGCAGGCCACCAGGCCCAGATGCCGCGCGATCGGCAATTGGTTCTTCATGGCGTTGGCTCCAACTTTTCCCAGACCACATGCTCGTCCAGCGTCACCATCATGGCGGCCAGCACGAAGATCAGGGCCAGAAAGGCATACAGGGCCACACCGGGAATAATGGTGGCCATCTTGACGAGTTTGACCACGGATACCAGGATGCCCAGCAGGAAGACCTCCATCATGCCCCAGGGCTTGAGAAATATCACCAGGCGCAGCACACCGGCCAGATGATGCGGCACCACGTTCTGGTTCAATGGCAGCAGAATATAGAGCATGCAAAGCAGATGGACGGCCGGCACGATGACCACGGTGATCAGCACCAGGGTGGCAATGGTATTCATTTCCTGCTGGTAGAGCTGGTAGATGCCGGTGGCCAGGGTGGTTTCACGGATCTGAGCGCCAATCTGAAAACCCAGAAAAGGATACGTATTGGCGATGATGTACAGGATCAGGCCGGCCAAGGCCAGGGCCAGCGTGCGATTGAGGCTGTCGGTTTTGGGGCGGTAGAGGGTCGCCCCGCAACGCGAGCAGCGGGCCGCGCCGCCCTGCGGTATCGCGCCGAGCTGGTGCACCAGATCGCACTCATGACAGGCAATGAGGTGTGCGTGTTTCATTGGCATCCAGGTTAATCAAGGGCTGCGCTAACCATATCCAAAAGCGCGTTTGATGACAAGTGGCCCGCAGACACGCTTTTAAAGGCGGGCCGGCGGCATCATTCAACCCAGCCCAGCACATTGCGGATCACGGACCAGCGCGGCTTCTTTTCTTCCGCCTCGGCCCCCAGTATCCAGTGGTCGTAGATCCGTTCATAATCCAGGCGTTGCTTGTGGACGAGTTCGACCCAGCGGCTGACAAAGTCGGCCATTTCATCGTCGCGACCGGCCACGGGATAGGCCAGCGGGATTTTGACGATATCCGGTTTGGGTACCGCCACCTCGTAGTTGGGATAAATCAAGGTCCAGGCTGAGCCGGCTTCGGCCGTCAGCACGATGGCATCTATATTCGGATGCATGTTGCTGAAAAAATCGCGCGGGGACTCGATGGTCGTCATCTTGGCATCGGGCAGATAGAGCTGAAAATCACCTTCATGGATCCCCATCGTGCGCGGAATACCGATTTTGAGATTCTTGATCTGACGGATCTCATCCGGATGTGTGAATGCGCCCCGACGGTAGTCCCGCACCACGAAAGCCGCCGTGGCATCCAGATAGGACTCTGAGAAATTCATCTGCCGCAGACGGTCCGTGGTCATATGGACCCCGGCCATGACGATGTCGACCCGGTGCTCATCCAGAGCCTCGGCCATGGTGCGGAACGTAATCGGATAAAACTCCACCCGGACCCCCAGATCAAGACCGAGCAGGAGGGCCATGTCCACGTCGAACCCCACCAACTGGTCGTTGATGTTGAAAAAGGAAAAAGGCAGGTTGTCCGGGTGATAGCCCACCCGCAGGACGCCGGTCTGGCCGATACGTTCGAGCACATTCCGGTCGTCGGCCGGTGGCGGATCGGCCGGCATTTCGCGGTGCACCACCTTGGCCGTGGCGCCCACCAGGTTCTGCATGCCGGCCAGCAGCTTGTCCTTCTGGTACTGGTTGGTGACGGCGAATCCCAGGTAGGCCCGGGTGGCGCCGATCACACCGGCCGTAATCAGGAGCGAGGTGGCCACATAAACCAGGACTTTCTTCTTGTTGACGGTCATGACGCCGGTCAGCGACGCCGTGGCCAGGAGGGTGAAGACAATCAGGTTCATGGCGGCCAGCAGGGTGGCGAAACGCCCGTTGACAATGCCGGTGACCACATAGAGTTGGTACATATCGGCCGGCAGTCGCATGAGATCGAGCATGAAAGGCAGGGCCACGTCCACGCCCCCGAAAAAGCTCAACAGCCCCGAGAAGACGAAGGTGGCATAATCCTTGAGACCCATGTCGCTGCCCGTAAACCAGGTCGCAAAGAGGATAAACAGCAACATGATCAACTTGCCCATGTTGGGAAAATTGAACGAGACCGGAATGATCACGTCGATGTAGGCATCGGTCTTCTCGCGCTGGAGTTTGTATTTTTCAAACAGGGATTTGCAGTTTTCGGTGAGGACCGTCAATACAACAAATAAGTTGCCGGTGGTGAAAGCCGTCACCAGCGCATCCCTCGAGAGCAGGACGACATCCCGGTACTTGAAAGGTGTTACCGGCGCCAGCATCATGGGCAGCACCCAGAAGGTCAGGAGCAGCACGGCCACATTGAAGCTGATCAGATAGACCTGCAGGCGTCCGAACTCCTCGATGGTCATGGTGCCGGCGGCAGCGGCCGCAATCGCAAAGACGCCGAAAGGGGTCAGCTTCACGATCATGTTCGTGACCCGGATCAGGGCATTGGCCGTGGCACTAAGCCCATTGATCAAAGTCTCCTTCCTTTCGATGCCGATCAGGGCCACACCGACCAGAATGCTGAACAGCACCACGGCCGGTACCATGTTATTGGCCAGTGAGGCAAAGGGATTGGAAGGGATGTAGAGCTTGAGAAAGTCCACTGGTGGCGGAATTTCGACCAGCGCGGAGCTGAAAAAAGCGGCCGACACCCATTGGGGGAAGGAAAGGGTCATCAACAAAATGACGGCAAAGACGATCAGCCAGAAGAGCAGCAACAGGATCCCGGCCTTGATGGCCAGCTGCCGGGCCTGATTATAACTCAGGCCGCCCAGCCCCTGCATGAGAGAGACGAAGATATAAGGCAGGATCGTGATCTGCAGCAGCCTGATAAACGCGTCGCCGAAAATCTGCAGAAAAGCGCAGTACTCACCAAAAAATAGGCCGCACAGAATCCCGGCCGCCATGGCGATCAGGATCCAGCTCGAAAGGCTCAGTTTGCGTCGAGATTGGGCTTGTGCCGTCATCAATCGATTCCCCGGACCCGCGCGCCGCATTGAGCCCGTTTCGTATAGATCTGCGTTGAAAGATTAGGTATACATTTCAGCGTCAAGGCGACATAATCGCCAAGATCGCCAGCATTAGCAAGAAATAAAACCCTAAACCGGCGTAGACCGGCAGCCAGTTTTTTTCGGGCTCCCGCCAGGCGGCCGGTCCGGTCAGGGTGTAGCGTTCGATCGTCGCTGCCGGCGGCGGTGCCGTAAAATGGCTTGCGAGACCGGCCACGGCGGCGGTCGTGGCAAAGCCGAAGGCGTTCCACCACATCCAGTGAATGAATGGGCAGAATTGCCACAGGAAGAGATTGAGGACCACGCCGACCACGAGGCCGGCCAGGATGTCGCCGGCGTTCACCCGGCGGGACAGCACCCCCACGACGAAAGTGGCCAGAATCGGACCGGCAAAGGCCGACCCGATCTTGTTGATAGACTCGATGACCGTATCCGAGATATCGCCGACCTGAAAAGCAAACCCGGTGACCACTAAACCCCAGGCAATGGTGGTCAGTTTGCTGTAGCGCAGGAGGTGGCGGGTGTCCTTGACCCGGGGTTCGATAAAATCTTTCATGGTGGTGGCCGAGAGCGAATTGAGCGCTGAATCCAGGCTGGACATGGCCGCCGCCAGCAGGGCGGAAAAAATGAGGCCGCGCAGACCGGCGGGGATATAGTGGGCCACGAAATGCGGCACCATGTAATCCGGTTGGCCAAAAGGTACATTGCCGATCAATTCCGGACTTTCCTGGTAGACCGCCCAGATGGCCATGCCCATGAAGACGTAGAGGATTGTCAGGGGAAAGCGGGCGATGCCGTTGAACAGCAGCGAGATCTTGGTTTCAGAGGTGGTACGAGCCGAAAGTTCGCGCTGCACCTGGCTCTGGTCGGTACCGTAATAGGCGGTGTACAGAAAGAAGCCGCCCACCAGAAAGGCCCAGAAGGGGGCCCCGCCGGAGCTTTGCAGACCGCTGGACCAGTCGATGGCCTGGCGGCGGCTCACGGGCAGGACGGTGAGAACCGCCTCGAGGCCGCCGGCCGTATCGATAGCGAAAAATATGCACAAGAGGATGCCGAAAACCAGGATACCCGTCTGAATCACATCCGAGTAAACGACGGCGGTAATCCCCCCGATGGTGTCGTAGACGATCGTGACCCCGCCCATGATGAGGATGGTCAACTCCAGGGAAAGTCCGAGGCAGACCGACAGCACGATGGCGCTGGCGTAGAGCCCCACGCCGGTCATGAGGCTGCGGCTGATGAGGAAGACGAGCCCCACCGCGGTGCGCACCGACGGTCCGTAGCGCATCTCCAGGTAGGCGTAGATGCTCACCAGTTTGAGCCGGCGGAAAAAGGGAATCAGCAGCACCATCACGGCGATCATCGCCAGGGGCACGGCCAGTTCGTACTGCAGCCAGGTGAGACCGCCGCCGGGCTTGAGCGCCACGAAGGCCGGGATGGAGATGAAACTGATGGCCGAGGTCTGGGTGGCCATGGTCGAAATCCCCACCGACCACCAGGACAGGTTGCGGCCGCCGACGAAATAATCGTCCTGGTCGCTCTGCCGCCGTCCGATATGCACGCTCAGGCCGATCATGGCGGTGACGTAAACGGCTATGACCAGCCAGTCCAAAGGGCTCATGAGGCCTCTTTGCGCTCCATGACACGCTTCTTGTGCTCGATCTTTTCGGCCACCAACCGGTAGGCAATGTAGTATTTGTAAATATTGCCCACATACTGCACGGTTTCGCGCCCCACCCGCTGGGCGACGATATTCTCGACATTGTGAAACCAGCGGTTGGGGTCCAGGCCCTGGCGGGCGGCTTCCCGGCGCAGTTGCATGACCCGGCTGGGCCCGGCGTTGTAGGCCGCAAAGGCGAAAAGGGTCTTGTTGAAGGGGTCCATGGGTTCGTCGGCCAGGTAGAAGTCCTGGATGTGGCGCAGGTAGCGCACACCGGCATGGATGTTGTTCTCCAGTTTGCGGATGTCGCGGATGCCCACCGGCTTGGAGGCCGCCGTGCTGGGCAGCAATTGCATGATCCCCACCGCCCCGGCCGGGCTGACCTTGGAGTGGTCGAGCCCCGACTCCTGGTAGGCCTGGGCGGTGATCATGAGATGATCGAATTGGTAACGCTGGGCATATTTCTGGAACAGGCCGACGACGGCATTGAATTTGGCCAGCTCCTTTTCTGACAGGGCGTTGCGGACCCACCGGGTGTTCTGCAGATAGCGCTTGAACAGCACATTGCCAAGGAGCGTCCCCTTTTTGTGGTCGCGCACGAAACGGTCCACCGTCTTTTTCAACTGGGGGCTTCGCGGACGCATGGCCCAGGCGATTTCCCCGTCCGACCGCAGCGGGAATGCCTCGTGGAGCACGATATCCGGGAAGATCTGTTGCCAGAAATGGGCCTTGTGGCTGTCCATCACGATGGCGGGCAGCAGCCCTGCGTTGACCATTTCAAGCAGGTCTTCGTCTTCCAGGTTCTCGTCGGCCGGTTGGAGCCGGACCGGGTCGAGCCGCTTGCCGCGAAGGCGTTTGTTGACCACCAGCAGGCTCTCGTAGTAGCTGCTGGAGCGCCGCAGGGTGATGGTTCGGCCGGCGAGATCTTCCAGGCGTTCAATCGGAGCGGCGTCGGCACGGCTGATCACGAGTTCGGAAACACCTTTTATAAACGGGTCGGAAAAATCCACCTTCCGCCGGCGTTGGGTGGTGACGGTCAGGTTGGCAACGGCCAGGTCACCCCGGCCTTCGAGCAGCGCCGGCAGGAGTTCGTCGCGCGCCACCGGAATGATGACCAGCTGAATCTTCAGGGTTTTCGTTTTGAACTTGCGATTGACGAAGGACTCGAATTCTTTCAGCAGCTCATAGGAAAGCCCGCGCTGCTGGGGTCCGTCCAGAAAATAAAAGGTCTTGCTGTAGACCACCAGCACGCGGATGACGCGGCGGGCCGCCATACCATCCAGGTCGCCTTTCCATAGCGTGTTCGCACGCAGCATGGACGCATTGGAAAGCGTTTCATCCGCCGTGCCCGCCTCTGCCGACACCGCAAGCGTGAAAAGCACCACCGCCAGCGACGCGATCCGTCGTAGACAGCGCATAAGCCGGAATCTTTCCCCTGATAATATCAATCGAAGTGCAGGGCCCCATCCGCATATCGTTCGAAAGGACCACGCCGGCCTGAGAGGCGGTAGAAAATCGTCATGCGCGCGGGCCAGACATGGCCGAATCCGACAAGAAATCACAATTCTAAACGCAATAATTGGGCATCTTGAAGGGGAATATAACGCCGTTGGCCGAGCGCCGTGGCTTCCTAACCGCCTGCTGAATCTAAATTCGCTTACCATAGGCAATTCCCCATATAGGGTCAAGTC
>JASJCD010000034.1 GCA_030066135.1 Desulfobacterales bacterium
GGCGGCCGGAATGGTGTTCAGGACGACTGCGCCGGTAAAAAGGCCGGCGGCGCCGAACGTCACGGCCTGGGAGAGTTTACCGACCAGAAAGCAGAAGTTGAAGACCTGGACGGTTGCCAGAGGGGACAGGCCCAACTCGAGGGCGTAGACGATCAGGGCCGGGACGGCGGCGTTGACGGTGCCGGCCAGCAAACCCGCCGCCAAACCGAAGACGATCATGGCCGCCCGGGGCCGGTTTTTGATCCAGGGCATCCGCAGCCCACGTTGCTGGATGACAAGGTAGGCCAGGAGCACCGCGGCCAGCAAAAGCTTGTAAGGGGCCGGGTCCGTCCCGATAAGCAGGCGTGTACCCGCGACGCTGCCGGCCGCCACACACACGGCCAGCGGCAAGAATTGACCGATGGCCAGTTTCCAGCGGCCGCCCGCGACGATGCTGACAATATTGATGCTCATCGTGGGAATGAGGAGGATCAGCATGGCGGTGCGCACATCCACCACCATGGCCATCAGCGGGGTGGCCAGCAACGGAAAGCCGAACCCCAGCAGGCCGTGAATCCCACCGCCCAGTACCAGGACGGCGACCAGGAGCACGACATCCAGCGTTGACAATTCTTCCAGCAGGAACATGATGTTCAGGTCACCACCAGGCCCAAAGCCAGCAGCAGGCTGAAGACCAGGGACAATATGGCCGTCCGACCCAGGCCGTCGTTGAGATTGCGGCCGGAAGCCGTGAAGATCATGCGGGTGCCGCGCAGGGCCAGCGGCAGACTGAGAAAGGGCAGCAGGATCCAGGCCGAATAATGGCCGCGAAAATAGTAGATCAACGGCACCAGATAGGCCAGGGTGACCAGCAAGGCGTATTCGAGACGGGTGAACCCCGGACCGGTGATGACGGCCAGGGTACGTTTGCCGGCGGCCCGGTCCGTTTCGATGTCGCGCAGATTGTTGACCACCAGGATGGCGGTAATCAGAAAACCCGGCGGCAAAGACAGTATCAGGGCCGCCCGACTTACGGCCAGGGCCTGGACATAATAGGTACCCATTACGGCCACCGGGCCGAAGAATATGAAAACACACAGGTCTCCTAAACCACGCGATGCCAACGGGAAAGGGCCCCCGCTATAACCCAGCACGCCAGCCACCGCGGCGGCCCCGATCAGCGCGATGGGCCAGCCACCCACCGTCACCAGATAGCAACCGATCAGACCGGCGGTACCAAGGGTCGCCAGCATGGCCGTACGCACCGCGGCCGGGGCGATCAGACCGGACTGTGTCACCCGCACGGGACCGAGGCGCGCGGCCGTATCCACCCCGCTTTTAAAATCGAAATAATCATTGGCCAGGTTAACGGCGACCTGCAGCAACAGCGCGCCGGTCAGGGCCGCCAAGGTCGGCAGCAGACGGAAGGCATCATCAGCCTGGGCCAGTGCGCTGCCAACGGCCACTGGTGCCAGCGCGGCCGGCAGGGTGCGCGGGCGGATGGCCAGTAGCCAGTTGTGCAAGGGGCTGTTCTTGTCAGACACGAGCGGAATCCTTGTGGCCGCCGGCCGGGACGGTGCCCTGGATGATGGTGACCGTCTTGAACATGCGCCGCTGAAAAACGACGT
This sequence comes from Desulfobacterales bacterium, assembly GCA_030066135.1. GTDB lineage: Bacteria > Desulfobacterota > Desulfobacteria > Desulfobacterales > UBA5852 > JABZFP01. Next base: position 1,608 of record JASJCD010000034.1, read on the forward strand.
CGACCAAGCCCGCTTGGCGCATCAGCCGGGCAAGTTCGGCCGCGGTCTTGAAAGCCTGGGTGGACTGGGGCAGGTAGTTATAGGCAAAGCGGTCGCCGCTGACGAGGCGCCCCAGCCATGGAATGACCCGCTGCATGTGGAAGTTGATCAGCGGCAGCAGAATGTGCTGATCCGGCGGTGCCGTGTCAAGACAAACGATACGGGCACCGGGCTTGGCGACCCTGATTTGCTCGTGCAGGGCGTGCTCGATGGCGACCACGTTGCGCAGCAGGTACCCCGAGGTGACCGCATCGAAGGTTCGGTCGGCGAAGGGCAGCGCCAGGGCGTCGGCGCAGCACCAGGCCAACCGTCGCCGGGGCGGGGTGGAGCGTCCCTGCTGGAGCATCTCGAGTGTAAAATCGGCAGCCGTGATACGCAGGGAGGTATCGCTGGCCGCCATTTTGGCAATGCCGCCGGTACCACAGCCGATGTCGAGCAGGCGTCCACCCGCAGGCAGGGCGGCCCGCCGCACGACTTCGCGCTGCCAGGTGCGGTCCTGCCCGAAGGTCATCAGGCGGTTCATGAGATCATAGCGCCCGGCGATCCGTGCAAACATCGAGCGGACCACGCGGGCTTTTTCATTCTGGGCCGGCAGCGTCATGGGGTCTGGTCTCCCGTAAGGTGGCGGTGACGGTTGATCTTACGTTCAAGGGCGTAGACCACGAAATACAGCAGCAGGCCCAGGGTGCTCATGCCGAGGATGCCGGCATACATCTGGGGATAGAGCAGTACCTGGTAAGTCTCCACCACGATGTAATAGCCCAGGCCCCATGTCGTCAGCGACTGTTCGGCGATGAAGAGGACGGCCACCGCCGTGCCGATGGAAACCCTCAGGGCCGTCAGAACGGCCGGCAGTGAGGCCGGCAAATAAACGTACCGGAAGAGGGCCCTTCGACCGGCCCCCAGCGAGCGCACGGACATGAGCAGGTCGTGATGCAATCCGGCGGCCTCGTCACGTACCACCACCATGATCTGGAAAAAAATAATCAGGGCGATCAGGAAAATTTTGCTCAGGTCGGTAATGCCCATCAGCACGTAGATCACCGGGAGGAGTACAATTTTGGGGATGGGGTAGAGAATTGCGATCAGGGGGGCGAACAAGCGGTTCAGGGCCGGCAACTGCCCGAGGGCCAGCCCGGCGGGTACCGCCGTCATTACCGCCAGCAGAATCGCGGCCAGAACGCGTCCGCCGCTGGCCAGGAAATGCAATCCCAGCTCCCCGACAATCGATCGCAAGAAGAGGGGCACCACCACGACGGGGGTGGGCAGGATCGGGCGGTCGAGCAGCCAGGCGGCGAGTTGCCAGAGCAGAAGAAACATGCCCACGCCGGTCAGAAACGATACCAGGGGACGGGCCGGTTTCATGTCAGGTCCTCCAGCAGGGAGCGGATGTTGCCGCATTGACGGCTGAAGGCGGCGTCCTGGGGCGCATCCGCGGCGCGGCTGCAGGGATTGACGATAATATGGGGCTGCCGGTTGGTATCCCGGGCCAGAACCAGGATGCGGTCGCCCATGCGGACGGCCTCTTCGATCCGGTGGGTGACGATCAAGGTGGTGAGATCGGATTCGTGCCTGAGCGTCAGGACGAGTTGCTGCAGTCTGTCGCTGGTGGGCGCATCCAGGGCCGAGAATGGCTCGTCCATGAGCAGAACATCGGGATCGAGGGTCATGGTGCGGGCGATCGCCGTACGCTGGCGCTGTCCGCGCGACAGCTGGCCCGGAAAATGATCCTGCAGGTCTTCGAGACCGAGGCGCTGAAGCCAGTACTGCACTTTCTGGTGCCCCAGACCGCTGTCGATTTCATAGTCCCGGGGCGCGTGTTTGCCGTCGGGTCCGTAGAAGCGGCGGACCTTGAGACCCAGAGCGGCGTTGGCCTTCACCGTCGCCCAGGGCAGAAGGCCATGGTCCTGGAGAATGAGGCCGGTTTCGGGACGCGGACGCGCGAGCGGGGCACCGTCGATTTGGATATCGCCCCGGCGGGGGCGGTAGAGACCGGCCAGCAGATAGAGCAGGCTGGTTTTGCCGCAGCCCGAGGGGCCGATGACGGCCATGATTTCGCCCCGCACGATCGTCAGGCTGAACTTATCGAAAAGGGGCGTTTGGTCACGGTAGGCGAAGGTAATGGCACGCAGGTCAATCATGGTGGCTAAAAACCGGCATCAGGGGCGCCCGGGAGGCGTCGGCGGTAAAAAACGATCGGTGACCGAGCCGCCATAGGGCAAGGGGGCGGCCAGGAGCTGACGCGATTGCATCCAGGCCATGGCATCCTGCCATTGGGCTTCCGTGGGAACGCGATTGCGGGCGAATGGTGGGATGCGGAAGCTGTCGCGTACGTTGGGCGGAATCCGTATCTTTTCCAGCATCAGGGGCCGCTGGGATTGGGGCGCGGCGTTGATCGCCGCCGCGGCACGGTGCCAGGCGCTGACAAAACCGCGGATCTGTTCGGGTTTCGTCTTAATCGCACGGATGGCAAAGGTCAGAACGCTCAGACTGTAGTCGGACACGGCGGTATCGTCGGCCACGAGGACCGCCCCGGCCGCGATGGCACTCATGGCAAGCGGGTCGGGGAGCGTGGCCGCGTCCAGGCGCCCCTGAATCAGCAGCTGGTACCGTTCGGGGATCGACGGAATGGACTGCTTGCGGACTTGGTCGCCGGACAGGCCGGCCGTCTGGAGCAAACGGTCGGTAACGTATTCGATAATGGTATGGCGGGATATGCCGATTGGCACACCGGCCAGCTCTTCAATGCGCCGGTGGGGGCTTCCCGGGACGGCCAGGAGACGAAAGAGGGGATAACCGGGACGCGAGGCTCTGACGACGGAAACGATCTGAACCCGGGCCTCGTGCCGGTTGAAGTTGGCACTGCTGATGATTTCATTGAGCATGCCGTCGATCTGGCCGGATTGCATCAACTGGTCGCGCGCTGCGGCGCTGGCAACCCTGACCACTTCAACCGGGACGCCGGCATCTTGGAAATATTGCTGCTGGGCGGCCACGTAGTAGGGTAGGCTGTCGATGATCGGCAGCAGGGCAATCTTGAGGGGCTGCCGATCGGCCGCCGAAACAGGGCTTGAAGCCAAGAGACCGATTATCCCGCATGTGAGCAGAAGACAAAGGCAACGCCGGGTGATTCGGGAAATAGATCGCATTGAACCTCTTTTCCAGTTCGAAACCGGGGCGCGGAACCGTTCCGATCAAATAAAACGGCCAATCCCCGGGGGTTTGGCCGGCTGCTGGGTACGCCTGCAGCTGTACAAACGTGGGACCGCCGCGGGCGCTGTCGGGCGCGTCGAAGGATACGGCCGTCCCAGCGCTACAGGTTATGGAAGAATGGCCGCGGAAGTTCGATCACCACCGGGAAGACCGGGCTGATATCGGGCCCTACGGCACTAAGGCCTTCCGCATTTTCCGTTATCGAAACGATAACGCCAAAAGCGAAACTGACGACATTGCGGGAGATGGGATAAAACACCTGGAAATGATCCCCACTGACGGCCATGAGCTTGACATTCTGGATTTCGGCCGGGTTGCCGTAGGTCAATCCGACCATGCGCCCTTCATAGATACGCAGGCGCGCCTCCAGCGATGCCGCCGGCTGGTAGTCGCTGGGTGGGATTTCGACCGTTTCGGCGACTGGCGGTTGAGGGTTATCCGCCGGGGTTTCAGGCGGGTACTCAATGAAATCAAAGGCGCCCGCATGTTCTTCGACCGAATCGCTGTCCAGCTCTTCGATTTCGATTTCAACGACCTCGTCCGAGGCGGCCTCATCTGGCCGTTCATCCGCCTGCTGCGCCTCCGCTTCCAGGCGCTGCTGCGCTTCTTCTTCCAGACGGCGTTCTTCCTCGAGACGCTGGTGCTCTTCCGCTTCCTGTTGCCGGGCCTCGGCTTCCAAGCGTTCCTGTTCCTCCCTCTCGCGCTGCAGGGCTTCGGCCTTTTCTTCCTCCTCCCGCTGGCGCGTCTCAGCCTCCCGCCGCTCCTGCTCCTCCTGCTCGCGCTTGAGCGCGGCGGCCTTTTCCTCTTCTTCCCTTTGAAGTCGTTCGGCTTCGGCTTTTTCTTCTTCCTCTTGCTGGCGTTTCAGGGCCTGTGCTTTTTCAAGCTCTTCTTTCTGACGCCTGAGGATATCCGCGCGTTTTTGTGCTTCCCGGCGGCGTTCCTCTTCGAGACGCTGCTCCTCCTCTTCCTGCCGGCGGCGTTCCTCTTCGAGCCGCTGACGCTCTTCCGCTTCCCGCTGTCGGGCTTCGGCCTCCAGACGTTCTTTTTCCTCCTGCTCACGCCTGAGGGCTTCGGCCTTTTCCTCTTCTTCCCTTTGCCGGGCCTCGGCCTCGAGCCGTTCCTGTTCCTCCTGCTCGCGCTTGAGGGCTTCGGCTTTCTCCTGCTCTTCGATATGCCGCCGGAGGGCTTCGGCCTTTTCGAGTTCTTCGTAGTAGCGCGAGAAATTGATGCCGCACTGCGAGCATTCTTCCGCGAGGAAATTGTTGGCATGGCCGCAATTGGGGCAGGTGATCGTTTTGACTCTCATTTTCCGGCTGTCCTTTCGCCTGGTGCGATCCTCGGCTGCTCGGGTAATGCCGATAGGGCCTTGTGAGGCGGCGCATGAAGGGGTTGAGCTGAAGCGCACGATGTTGCGGCGTTTTCAGATCGATCATCCTTATGGCCTGTGCAACATGCAGTTATCCTAAAAAAAATTATAAATCGTGTCAAACAAAATCCCTTCGTCTGTCTGGGCTGAGCAGACATTATAGCGGGTGGGGGAGTTGACAGTCAGGCGCGGGATTTCTATATCCTATGCGTTAAAAAATTGGCCCGACGACAGTCGTGGTCCGGAACCGGATCGAAACATGGAAAACGCGCAGCACAAAATCGACGCGCTCAAGGACCGACTCAAGGCGGCTTCCCGCGATCGCCTCGATCGCTTCGTACTTGCGAGCGGTCAGGCCCGGGGGGCAATTGTGAACGCGACTTTCCTGGTCCAGAAAATGCGCCAACAGCATCATCTCGGGATCCTGGAAACGTTGGTTCTCGGGCAGGCCTGTGTCGGAGCCCTGCTGATGGCCGCATCCATGAAGGGGGAAGAGCGGGTGACGTTGCAAGTCGACTGTTCCGGCCCCATTAAAGGTCTGGTGGCCGAAGCCAATGCACGCCTGGAAGTGCGGGGCTATCTGAAAAACGTGCCGATACCGATCGAACGTCCTCTGAAAGATTTTAACCTGGCACCCTTCTTCGGGGCCGGATTACTTCGCATTACACGTGATTTGCAGGGTGCCAAACAACCTTTCAGCGGAACGGTCGATTTGAAGTACGGTAGCCTGGCCGAAGATTTGACGTATTACTACCTTGCATCGGAACAGGTGCATACCGCCATCAATCTCAGCGTACAATTCGATCCGCAGGGACAGGTGACCGCAGGCGGGGGGCTATTTCTGCAGCGCATGCCGGGATGTGGGGAGGCGGTGGCTTCCGAAATGGAGCGGATCTTGCAGACCCTGCCCCCGCTCGGAAAAACATTGGCGCAGGGGCAGACGCCGCAGGTGCTGATCAGGGATGAATTTGCGGCCCTGAAACCGGTTTTCAAGGACAGCCGGCGCGTGGATTTCTTCTGCCCCTGCAGCCGCAAACGATTCCAGCGATTGCTGGCCCTGCTGCCGGCCGAAGATCTGGCGGATTTGAAACAGAACGGGCCTTTCCCGGTTGAACTGCGCTGCAGCTACTGCAACCGGACCTACGCCTTCACAGCGGCGCAGCTGGCCGCGATCGGATCGCCCTGATGTGACGGCAGAAGGTCTGCCTTGAATCGTCGGGATATGACTTAAGCGCGGAAGGCGGTCCCGGTTCGGCGCGCGGTTCTTCCTTGCCGGAGGGAAATCGTCAAGATCCCTTCCGGTCTTGCCGTCAGGCGCGGGAGGGTCCTGAGGACGCACTCCCCCGCATAATGAAGCTGCGCAGGTGCGAACGCGGTGTCAGCGGCCGATCAATTGATACCCTTGCTGATGATTACCCCGATACAGGTAATGAGGTATACGGCGACGATGATGATCATCCATTCCTTAAAGCTCAATTCGTCCACAAAACGTTTCATCTTGGCTTTAATGTAGGTCTGGAAGTTTTTCTTCTCGCTGGCTTCTTCCGCTTTTTTTAGACCGGCCTCCAGACGCGAGAGGCGCTGTTCGACGTCTTGAATCATCGTGTGCTCCTGGTTTGACTTCGCTCGACCGTGGGTGGGTACCCGCACGGCATCTGTCGACGGGGAAGTAGCTTCACGCCACGGCAGGCGTAAACCGCCCATTGGGGGCTGTTTAAGGGTGGATTCTGTTTAAGTGTTTGGAAAAATTACGAAAGATCTTGACGTTGATCCCTCTGCAGGGCGTGTTTATCGTCTATAGCCAAGTTTGGGAAAAGTGTCAATGCAACCCTGGTATTCTCGCTGGAACGGGCATTCCGCACACGTTGGGGGGGTACCCGTTCAGGGACGCGGGCATTCACCCCAGACGCACTCGAGGGCGGTACGCACGCTTTCCCCGGCCGTTTCCAGCGTGGTAAAGAGAAAACGCAGCTTGGCCAGGGCCCGGTCGATATCGTTAAAGATTTCCCGGGCCAGCGCGTCTTCCTGGGGTTGCTTGTCGAAACGGTCCACCAGCTCGGTGACGCGGTGGTGTGCGGTTTCCAGATTATGGATGGCCGTTTGAATTTCCGATGCCGAAACGGCAGGGCGGTCTGGCATGACAACCTCCGTGCTTGGGTCGATTAAAATCGGTATGCCCATAACCGAAATCTCTACAGCGGTCAACCGCCCAGCTATCCCGCGGGCGGCCTCCGGAAAGGTCTGAGCGAACACCATGGCTTCCACTTTCGCACCCGGCACCGATTTTATCATTAAACCCGGCGACCGACTGCAACGGATGTTTCTTTACCGCCAGGACCGGCTCCTGGTGAAAAGCCGCAACGGCCTGCCGGAACCCGTGAACCTCAAGGATCTGCCCCAGGGACAGCGCTGCCTCGAGGACGCCCTCTCCCTGGGGCGGATCGATGGTGTCTCGTGCGGGGCCTTCCGTTTTCCGGTGGATTACAGTCCTCCCGCCGAATGGAGCTTCGAGGGCCTGCGAAGCCTTTACGGTCGCATGGACGATGCGGCCATGGCCGCCGCCGGATACGGACTGCAGATATTCCGCTGGATGGATGCCCAGCGCCACTGCGGCCGCTGCGGCGCGGCCACGGCCCTGCACCGCGGCGAACGGGCGCTGGTGTGTACCGCCTGCGGGAAGGTTTTTTTTCCCCAGGTGGCGCCGGCGGTTATCGTGGCGGTGATCTCTGCGAAGCGACTGCTGCTGGCCCGCGCCGGGCGCTATGCCGGGCGCATGTTCAGCGTCCTGGCGGGCTATGTGGAGCCGGGAGAAACCCTGGAGGAATGCGTACGGCGCGAGGTCCGCGAAGAGGTCGGGATCGAAATCGATGACATCCGCTACTTCGGAAGCCAGCCATGGCCGTTCAGCGGCTCCCTGATGGTGGCCTTCACGGCCAGACATACGGGGGGCGAGCTTGCGGTGGACCACAAGGAAATTGTGGAAGCCGGCTGGTACACGGCGGCTGATCTCCCCCGGATACCGGGTAAAATCAGTATCGCCCGCCAGTTGATCGACTGGTATGTCGACCGCTACGGGCCCGGGCCGTCCTGAACGGCGTCGGCCAGGCGCGGATCTTCAAAGTCGAGAAACTGGCCGTTCAGTGCCGCCGGAGCGGAAAGCGCCAGCCAGGCGGCCACACGCCCGGGTACATCCGGGTCGAGCAATTCCCCCTTGTCCTTCAAGGACTGGAAATAGGTGCTTTTCTCTTCCGTCATGACGCCCGGCCCGGCCTCGCGGATCAAGGCCTGCATGGCGGTATCGACCACACCCGGGCGCAGGGCCACGGATGTTATCTGGGGCTCCTCGGTCGCCAGTTGACGGGTGAAATGGGTCAACGCGGCTTTGGCCACGCAATAGGCGCTCCAGCCCTCGATGGCCTTGAGCGCCGCTCCGGAGCTGATGTTGACGATCCGGCCGCCGACCGCGCGCAGATGGGGAATGGCACTGCGGCTCAGGTAATACGGTCCCAGCAGGTTGACATCCAGATTATACCGCCACTGGGCCGGATCGCCATTGGCGATGCGCGCCACGGGCTCCAGCATACCGGCATTGTTCACGAGGGCGTCCAGGCGGCCGAAGGCGGCGACGGTTTCGCCAACCACGCGCGCACATGCCGATGGGTCGGCCACATCCGCAATGATCGGGTGCAAGCGACCGGTTGCCGATCGAAGGTGGGGTTGCGACTGCTGACCGGCAATGGGCGAGCGGGACACGGCAACGGCCGTGGCCCCGGCCTGCCGCAACCTGCGTACGATGGCCGCTCCAATGCCCCGGGATGCGCCGGTAACGATGACGACGGCAGGTGCTGCCATGGGAATCAATCCCTGCGTACCGGAGGATGAATCCGGCCGGTCTGAAAGGGGAACCCCCCGTCCTTGCAATCCCTGAAATAACGCCGCAGCGTTTCCTCGATCACCTTGAAGGCGATTGCATTCCAGGGGATTTCCGCTTCGCTGAAAAAGCCGACTTCGAGGCTCTCCTCCCCGGGCTGGCAGTCGTCCGAAATCAGCGCGCCGCGATACATCAGGTAAAGCTGGTTGACGAAGGTCAGATCGAACAGGGCGTACGGGGTCAGTTCGTCCACCCGGGCCCGGGCTTCTTCCCAGGTTTCGCGACGGGCCCCCTCGGCGGCGGTCTCGCCGTTTTCGAGATAACCGGCAGGGAGGGTCCACAGCCCCTCGCGTGGCGCGATGGCCCGGCGGCAAAGGAGGATCCGCCCCCGCCATTCGGGAATCACGCCCACCACCAGTTTGGGATTCTCGTAGTGGATTTGGCCGCAGGATAGGCAGACATCCCGGGGGCGGTCATCACCTTCGGGGATCTGACGGTTGACGCGGGCGCCGCAGTTCGAGCAGAAGTTCATTGGGACCGGATGGGGTTTAGGGTGACCGAAATCGCTCTGCGGGCCCCTCTTCGGGTGACGGGCCGCTTCGCAGATCGCTTAAAACCGTCCTGCGCGCTGGGCCCGACACAGCCATTCCGATGGGAAAGTACCGTTCATGGGCCCGGCACCAGCATTTTCCAGGTGGCGGTTAACATCGTCTGGCCAAGTCGCGATCGTTTTTAAACTGCCAGATGGCTTCGCCCCAGCGACCCTAACATAGCCCTTGTGAATTGCCAATCGATGCTTTCGGCAGGGGGTTGATCCCGAGGCGGCGTTTACATTGTATCCCCGACCGTTTAATATTGAACCGTTTAATATTGGACCGGGCCTCCCGGGGACTTCACCGCTCCGATTGATCGCCAAGCCGGGCGGGGTCGTCACGGTATCAGGATAAGATCGGTTGGGAGAAGTGCCAGCCATTCCGGTGTTAAAATCGAGGAGCGAACCAAGATGAAGCTGATCGTGTGTGGAAAAGGGGGATGCGGCAAGAGCACCGTGGCCGTGCTGCTCAGCCGCGCGTTTGCCCGCATGGGGCGCCGGGTCTTGCTCGTGGATGCGGATGAATCCAATCTGGGCCTTCATCGGCTGGCCGGAACCGCACCGGCCGCCACGCTGCTGGAGACCCTCGGCGGTCGCAATGCCCTGCGCTCCCGAGCCGCCAGCCAGCTCGGAGAAAGCTGCAATCTCTTCTATGACCAACCCTTTTCGCTGGACAGTATTCCCGCCGCCTGTACACCTGCGGTGGACGGGGTGCGACTTCTGAAGATAGGGAAAATCCAGCATTATGGCGAGGGCTGCGCCTGTCCGATGGGGGGTATTCTAAGACCCCTGCTTGCCAATCTGCAGACGGATGCCGCCGACCGCGTCGTGGTGGACACCGCTGCCGGCGTCGAACATTTCGGCCGTGGGGTCGACCGCCATGCCGATACCATTGTGGGCATCATCGACCCCAGCTTCGAATCGTTCAAACTGGCAAAGAAACTGATGGATTTGGCCGAAGGTTCGGGCACGCCGGTCGCATTCATCCTCAACAAAGCGGACGACCGCATGCGGGCCGGTCTGGGCAGCTTCATCGATCCGGCCGCCATTATCGGTGAAATCCCCATGCGCGACGAACTCTTCGCCGCCGGCCTGGAGGGCCGCCCCATCCGCTTCCAGGCCCCCGAGGTGGATCATCTCTGCCGCCGGCTGGAGGCCATGGCCTGATTGGCAGGGGACCCGAATCACCGCACCTGGCGGGCCCGCCGTTTCTGATATCATGACATCTGGGCCCCACCACAGGCAGACGATGGGAAATACTTCTTCCGGACCGGTTATTTTCCGACTCGAGCGCGCCGCCCTGCGTATCGGTGCCCGGCGGCTGCTGCCGGATACCGACTGGATTATCCGCGCCGGTGAGAACTGGGTGATCATGGGCGCCAACGGGGCCGGTAAAACCACCCTGGCGGGCACCCTGACCGGGGAAACGCCGGTCGTGGCGGGCCGCCGCTGGATCGACCGGGCTTACCTGGCCCCTGCGCGCATCCGCTGCGTATCCTTCGAATCGCACCAGCGTCTTGTCGCCAGGGATGAAAAACAGGACGAAGCCCGCAGTTTCGCGCAACAGATCGCACACGGCACCCGCGTGCGGGAAGTGTTGGAAAACGCCCGTCGGGAAACCGGTGCGGCGCCCACGACCCTGGATCGCTGGGTCCGTCAGACGGGGCTGCCCGCATGGCTGGAACGGGAGATCCGTACGCTTTCCACCGGCGAAATCCGGCAGGTCATGATTGCGCGGGCGCTCCTGGCCGCGCCGCGAATGCTGATCATCGACGAGCCTTTCGACGGCTTGGATGCCCTCGCCCGTCGCCGCCTGGCCGCCATACTGTCGACCTTGATGGCCGACGGTCTGCAGCTTGTCCTGATCACCCACCATCTCGATGAAATAATCGCGGGTATCACCCATTATATTCGCCTGGGCGGCGGGCGTGTGGCGGCGCAGGGGCGCTGGCTCTCCCCTGCCGCTTCGCAGGCGCCGGATCCGGGCAGCCGGGCGCCCGATGGATTCCCGCGGGCATCGGAATTTTCCGCCGGGCGGCATTTGCCTTGCAAAGGGGAGACTTGCCCCGATTTGATCCGCATGCGGAATGTAACCGTGACCTACGCCGGGCGCCGGGTTCTGGATCGCCTTAGCTGGCGTGTGGCCCCGGGAGAGAACTGGGCCGTCTGCGGCCCCAACGGCGCCGGCAAGAGCACACTTTTACAGATGGTATGTGGCGAGCATCCCCAGGCCTATGCCAATGATATCGAGCTGTTCGGCAAGCGTCGCGGCAGCGGCGAAACCATCTGGGATATCAAACGCCCCATCGGGATGGTCTCGAACGCGCTGCAGATACGCTACCGCCAAGCGCTGGACGGCTTGGCTGTGGTGCTTTCCGGGTATTTCGATTCGGTGGGACTCTACCGGCGGGCCAATGCGGCGCAGATTGCGACCGCACGCCGATGGGGGCGACGGCTCTCCGTCGACCACCTTCTGGACAGGGATTTTCATAAGATGTCCAACGGCGAGCGCCGCATGGTGCTGATCGCCCGGGCCATGGTCAAGGCGCCGGCGCTGTTAATCCTGGATGAACCCTGTCAGGGGCTTGACAGGCTAAACCGCAAGCGCCTGCTGGGCATGCTGGGCACGATCGTCACCCGGCATGCCACCCAAATGATCTATGTATCGCATCGGCCGGACGAGATCCCGGCCGCAACGACACACGAACTGCATCTGCGCTTGGACGGGTCCTACCGGATTCATGTGCGTTGACGGCCGCCCACCCCCTGATGGCAACCCGCGGTCCCGACCCGGAGGCGGTTTCCCCACACAGATGAGGGCTGAAGGATGGGTTGCCGCGGCCTTCGACATAATCGTCGGCCGACCAGCCGCCCCTGAAGCCATCGGCCTTAAAACGGCCAGAAATTCTGATCGAACCAAACTTTCTGGGTCAGCTCGCTCTCCACTTCGGCCAGGAAGCTCAAATGGGACTTTTCCCACCGGGTGAGCCATTCGTAGAGGGCCTTTTCCTCCGGATCGTCCGCCTCCGCGGCCCTGCTGCCATATAGCTTGATGGCATTTTTTTCCATGGCCACGGCCGCCGAAACCGCAGCGGCTTCAAAGTCCGCGGCCTGCATGGCCTCAACCAGATCCCGGGTCAGAACTTTATCGACCGCGAGCTCGCCCGCATCGTTTTTGTAGTTCAGGGATGCGAACTGGCCGTTTTCGTGGTAGGCTTTAAACTGATCGGAAAGGATCTCGATATGCCGGACTTCCTCCTCGGCCATGGTTTCGAAAAACTGTTTGACGTCGGGGTGATGGGCCGTGCTGGCAACCTGGCGATAGAAGGCTTTGCCTTTTTTTTCGATCAACAGCGCCTGCTTGAGAATGTCGACGGCTTTTTCGCTGTCCATGGGGCCTCCTGATGCGAGAAATGAGCGCAATACGGTGCAGGGTCTTCAGACCTTTGCCAAATCTGCCGATAGTCCATCAGACAGTGCCACGCACCGCGGGCAGCCTGTTAACCAATGGACCCGCTTAAACTAAAACAACCCCGGCGGAAACTCAAGCCGCCGACGGGCGTTATTACGCAGGATAAACTTTATATTGGCCCTTTTCCCGGCCGCGCGCTATGGGCCTTGCGTTCGGGCGGCCGGGCCATATGATCAAAGGAGAAAACAATCATGTTCTGGAAGAAAAAAGCCCCCCAGGAATCCAACGCCGAGACGACCGCCACGGTGGCTACAGCGGCCGAGCAGACCGTCATCGCCGACAGCTACACCGTCAGGGGCCGTATTCACGGACAGGGTCCGGTCGAAGTCCAGGGTCGGATGGAGGGTCATCTGGAAGTCCATGGTCATGTATCCATCGGCGCCAGCGCCTCGGTGCAGGGCGAAATCAAAGCCGAAGTGCTCGAAATCGGCGGACAGGTCGAAGGTCAGCTCGACATTACGCGGCAGCTGCGGCTGGGGCCGAAATCTCGCTTCGAGGGTTCGGCGGCCGCCGTTCGCATTGCCATGGCGGAAGGTGCCTGTTTGAACGGCGAAGTGCGCATGAAGGCCTGATCACGGTCTGCTTATCAAGGAACAGCTATGGAAAATCAGCCGGACAAGACACAATCCTCCCTGATCGGGCGCGGCATCACCGTTGAAGGTGAATTGACCGACGGCGGCGATTTGAGAGTCGAGGGCACAGTGAAAGGAACCATCCGGAGCACCGGTGAGGTGCACGTTACCCCCCACGGTCGGGTGGAAGCGACGATTTTTGCCCGGCGGATCGTCATTCAGGGGCAAGTCCACGGCGATGTGGAAGCCGAAGAGACGGTCAATGTACAGACCGAAGGCGTACTGGTCGGCAATTGCCGCGCGCGGGCCATCCAGATTCATGAGGGGGCGCGGTTTGAGGGGCGGTCGGATATTATCCGCTAGTGGCCGTGCCGAAGGGGCATCTTGCGGTCCCAGGCGGCGTTCTCGCCTCTTGCCCGTCCTCGGCGTAGCCTGGCTACGCCTGCGGGGGGCAATCGGCTGCGGTTTGACGAACACCTTAAACGGATGAAGCGATGTGAGATCCCGCCTGTGGCGGGGCCCGGAACCGAAACCTACCCTTTCAGAACGATCATTTGGTGCGGGATGAAGAGGCGCGAAAGCAGCTTATTGTCCTTCGGCACGGCCACTGGATAAGCTCAGGGGCATTCCGCGGTTGGTGTATTCGCCTTGGATGCATTTGGTGGGTACGTTTGAGCGGTTCGCTCGGATCGGGGAACATACCGCCATCTCGGCTATTCGGGCGGACCCGGTGACATGCTCTCGAAAACCTGCTCGATGACGGCCAGACCGGTTTCCGAGTGGATAAAATAGATTGCAATCCCCAGAATCACCATGGCGAATACCAGGCCACCCTTGTTGTCGCCGATATCTCCCCGAAAGATGCGTATCACGAGGATCACCATCGATACGGCCAGAACGGCCGTCAGTACGTTGACCAGTTCGCTGGGCTCCAAATTTCGTCCTCCTTCAGCCTGCGCGCATGGCGCCGTCCGTTCACAGGGCCGCCGCCGGCGGCCTGCAGGCCAATATAGCCAAAGCAATCCTGCAAGTAAACGCCCATGCCGCTGGGCCGGACATGGATTTGGTTTGATTGCCGGGCTGATGATTTTTGCGATGGCCGCCGCACCCGTCGTCGGGGCCGAAATGGTTTATGAAACACCCCGCGTGCGGGTTGTGCATACCCCGGCCCTCAAACCGCTGGCCGCCCAGATCGCCGAGATGAGCCCCAGCATTATCGACAGCCTGGAAAGCCGACTGGGGCTGCCCTTCAATCTGCGGCCCACCGTCGTGCCGGCGCCCGACCGGGCGACCTTTCGCCGTCTGGGCGGGCGGGAATGGTTCACGGCTTTCGCCCTGCCGCGCAAGCAGCTCGTGGTGCTCGACCTGTCCCGGCTGGACAAGCGCTCCGGTGATTTGTATGCAACCCTCAAGCACGAGTTTGCCCACCTGGCCCTGCACGGGGCCATCGACCGCCGGCGCCTGCCGCGCTGGCTGGACGAGGGTACCGCCCAATGGGCCAGCGATGGCCTGTCCGAATACCTCCCGACGGAACAGCGCAGCCTCCTGCCCCAGGCAGCGGCGGCCGGTCGTCTGTTCTACCTGGATGAGTTGTCCGATGCGTTTCCGCAGGAGTCCCAGGGGCTTCAGCTGGCCTACGAGCAGAGCCGCAGTTTTGTCAATTACCTGGTGCGCCGCTTCGGAGACGATGCCCTGCGCCAGTTGCTACAATCGCTGGCTTCGGGAACTTCGCCCCGGCAAGCCTTCGAGGAGGTCTTGGGTGTCGAACTGGAAGGGGTCGAAGACGAATG
>JASJCD010000035.1 GCA_030066135.1 Desulfobacterales bacterium
GGTCGTTTCAGGGTCCAGAAGGACGACACCGGCCGACCGAAAAAGTTCCGGCGGGAGGTCGGCCGGTGTAAGGCGCGGCAGGTCGTTGGGCTGGTAGAAAATGGTGCGCTGTCCCGACGCGCGGGTGACAAATATATAGGACTCCGGGGTCCGGCCGCCCATAACGGTCTGCACCGCGCCAAGGTCAACGCCGAAGTCCTCCAGACGCTGCCGACAGAATGCACCGGCGAGGTCATCCCCCAAACGGCCCACCAGGCGCACCGGTCCCCCCAGGCGCCGGATGCAGCAGGCGGCCGTGGCACCCTGACCACCGCCTTCGGTCTGGCGGGCCCGAATCGCCGACTTGGTATTTTCGGCAGGGTATCGATCGACAACGGCAATGTGGTCGACGCAGCCGCGCCCGATCACCAGTACGTTCGGCGTCGTCATGCCATCTTCCCGGGGGCCGTCCGGCCGCTTGGGTTGGACCGCACCGGTGCGGCGTGAGGGGCGACCGGAAAAGCCATGCTAATGTGAAACACCGCTATCAAGCTTCCGCGTCCGCAGCGCCGTTGCTTGAAGGTTCGATTTTGATGACCAGGAGGGTGACATCATCCTCAAGTTCCACCCCGCGGCGAAAACGTTCGAGGCCTTCAATGATGGCGTCCAGAATCTGACGCGCCGTTGCATCCCGGTTCTGGCGAATCAGGTTCAGCACCGGCGTCTTGCCGAACATGGTGCCGTCGGCGTTGCGCGATTCCCAGATACCATCGGTGCCAATCACGATGATCTGGCCCGGCCGCAGGTCGTCTCTCTGATTCTCCTCGAAAGGCCAGTCCCCAACGACGCCCAAAGGCACCCCCTGGCCCACGAGATAGTCGAAATTATCCGCCGTGGGATCGTAATAAATGGCCGGGTCGTGGCCGGCCCGAACCCAGTTGAGCTTGCGCGCCTGCATGTCCACCGTCAGATAGAAGAGGGTCATGAAGCTGCTGGAGTTCTCCACATCCTGGGTCAGCAGATAATTGACGTCACTGACCACCTCGGCAATGCTCCCGGCCATGTGGGAGCGCTGCCGAATGAAGGCCCGGGCTGTGGCCATCAGCAGCGCGGAGGGGATGCCATGGCCCGAGACATCCCCCAGCACGAGCCCTATCTTGCCCAGGCCCTGCTTGCCGGTATCGATGAAGTCATAGTAGTCGCCGCCGGTTTCATCGCAGTAGATACTCTTGCCGGCGATATCCAGGCCGTCGATCTGCGGCACACGGCTGGGCAGGAGGCTGCGCTGCACCTCCATGGCCAGGGCCAGCGAACGGCGCATGATCTGGCGCTCCTTGAGTCCCTGGGACATCTGGTTGAAGGCGTTGCCCACAGCGCCCAGTTCGTCGTTGCGATCGACCTGAACCTGATAGTCGTAATCCCCGTCCAGAATGGCCCGGATGCCATCCATCAGCCGGTCGATGGGTTTGGAGAAATAGAGGCTGACCAGAAGGCTCATGAAAACACCCAGCAGGATGATCAATACCGTTACAATGACAATATAGCGGGTGGCGCCGGCAATATTCTCCCGGACATGCTGCTGGGAAATCGACAGGGCCACCTTGCCGATCTGGATGTCCTGAAACGTGATCGGTTTTTCAAAGTAGAGATAGGTTTCTCCGCTGCGGTCGAACATGCCGATGCGGGTGTCTTCAATTTCCTTGAGATCGCGACTTCCAAGCGGCATCTGGTGCGGCGTGTTGATCTGTTCACTGCGACTGTCCGCCCGTATGATCCCCTTGACATCGATAATCTGGGCGAACTCCACCTGGTCTTCCGCCGCCACGTCCTTGACGAGTTGAAACAGCACCAGCTCTTCCTCGTTCAGAAGCTTGTCAGGGGCCTGATCGGCGATAATGCGGATCAGGCTGTCGCCCATCGTGATCAACTGGTCGCGGAAGTCTTTGGCCTGTCGGCGCAGGATGACGCCGCTGATGATCGAACTGACGATGATCGTCAGCAGGGTGGAGAGCAGAACGAACTTGACAAAGATGGGGATCTTGATCTTCCGGCGGCGGTCTTTGCCGGAGCGCCGCTCCATGGCCGGCGGCCCCAGGTTGACCTTGCGCCGGTCGCGGCCGCCGCGTTGTTCCTGATCATGATTGGATTTGGATGGCATTGCGTCCCGGTTTCGTTTGAGGCCCACGGCAGATAAACGCGAAAAAAGCATTTCCCGGACGGTAGCAGATAACCCGGCCCGAGATCGGGGCCTGCGAATCGCATAGGGGCGAAGCGCGCCACACTGTCATGACGCGAATGCTAGCGTAAACTTGGTATGGGCGCCATGCGCGACCACCGGGTCAGGTGCGCCAAATGGACTCTCGGACCGGTTCGGGGAGCCTATTGCATCCTCCCGGGCATGTCAAGAATGGCGGCCGGCAGGCGCGGGATGCAAGCCAACATCGGATTTGACCACGCCGGCATTACCCGTTAGGATGACGCCGCGTTTGGCATTGACGCCACGCTTCACACTATCCCTTCCACGAGTGAAAGCCGATCCACATGCCATTCCACCAAGACATCGTCGTCGTGCTGATCGTTCTCGCCGCTGCGGCCTTTCTTTTTGTGACCAACCGCGTGCGCAGCGACATCGTGGGCATCATGGTCGTGCTGGCGCTGATGCTCTCCGGCGTGCTCACCGTGGAAGAGGCCCTGGCCGGTTTCTCCAACCCGGTGGTGATGATCATTGTGGCCATGTTCGTGGTCAGCGAAGCCCTGGCCAGTACCGGCATCGCCCAACAGATCGGCGCCGCCGTCCTCAAACTCGGCCGCGGTGATGAAACCCGTCTGACCGTCTTGCTAATGATGGTCGTTGCCATAGTGGGCGCCTTCATGAGCTCCACCTCGGCCATGGCCATCTTCATCCCGGTGACCCTCTCCGTGGCTCAGAAAGCCGAACTCAACCGTAAACGCCTGCTCATGCCGCTTTCCGTGGGCGCCCTGATCAGCGGAATGATGACCCTGATCGCCACGGCCCCCAACCTCGTGGTGACCGGAGTCCTCCAGGAGAAAGGGCTGCCCCCCCTGGGATTTTTCAGTTTTACGCCTTTTGGCGCCGCTGCTTTGATCGTGGGCACCGCCTTTATGGTCCTTTTTGGCAGGCAAATGCTGGATCGCGAAAAACATATCCAGGCAAGACGCCAGGGGTTCACGGTCGCCGGGTTGGTGGGCAGCTACGGGCTTGCCGACCGCTCAGGTCGTTTCAGGGTTATGCCGGATTCGCCCCTGGTCGACCGGTCCGTGGCCCGCCTCCAGATACGGCAGCATTACGGGCTGCACCTGCTGGCCTTTGAAAGACGGCGGGCTGGCCGACCGCTCTATCTGCAGGCCTCCGCCGAAACGGTGTTCGAAGCTGGCGATGCCGTCATCATCATCGGCAAGAGCGAGGCGGCCGACCGCTTTGCCGCCGAAAATGGTCTGAGAAGAATCCCCAGACTCAGCGACCGTGAGCGGCAGGACCTGCTGCAGGAGGTGGGGGTGGCGGAAATCATGCTGGCGCCGACTTCCAAACTGATCGGTAAGACCCTCAAGGAGATTGAATTCCACTCGCGCTTCAAGGCCACGGTTTTATCCATCCTGCGGCGGGGCGATCTGCTGACAGAGAATTTGCTTGATCAACCGCTGGACTTCGGCGATGCCATGCTGGTCAACGCCAGTTGGCCGGATATCATGCACCTGCGTGACGAACGACGGGACTTTGTCGTCCTGACCCTTCCCCAGGAATTCCATGATATCGTCCCGGCGCGCCAGCAGGCTTCCTGGTCGCTGGCCATTATCGGGGCCATGGTGGCGGCCATGGTTTCCGGGGTGGTGCCCACGGTGGCCGCCGCCATGATGGCCGCCGTGGGTCTGGTGCTGACGCGCTGTGTCAAACTGGCAAGTGTCTACCGCAGCGTCAATTGGCCGGCCGTGGTGTTGATCGCCGGCATCCTGCCCCTGGCGACGGCGCTGAACAAATCGGGTGCGGCCCAACTGATATCGGTGGGGCTGGTCAATACCCTGGGACCCCTGGGGCCGTTTGCCATGCTGGCCGTCGTCTTCGTCGTGACGGCGCTCATTGGCCTTTTCATCTCCAATACGGCCACCGCGGTCATCATTGCGCCGATTGCCGTCGACGCGGCCCTGGCCATCGGCGTACCGCCCCAGGCCTTCGCCATGACCGTCGCCATCGCCTGCTCCGCGGCGTATGTGACCCCGGTCTCATCACCGGTCAACATGTTGGTCATGGAACCCGGCGGATATCAGTTCATGGACTTCGTCAAGGTGGGCCTGCCCCTGCTTTTCCTGACCATGCTTGCCACCGTGGCCCTGGCCGGGCTGATCTATTTTTAAGGGCCCGGACCTCGCGGCCGGCGGGCACAAACCTGGCTCGTAAACGATCAAACGACCTCATCCACCATCAGATCGGCCAGGCGGCAATTCAGTCCGGCAGCGATATCCCCCGGCGCCATGCGGACCATGACCCCGCGCTGTCCTGCGTTGATCAGCACCTGTGCGTGCTTCATCAGGCTTTCATCCATGATGGCCACCATCCGCTGGCGGACGCCAAAGGGGCTGATGCCGCCGACATGATAGCCCGTCAGCCGCTCGGCATCGGATACTTCGGCCATGCCCGCTTTCTTGACCCCAAGAGACCGGGCCAGTTTTTTCAACGACAATTGGCGATCGCCGGGCATGAGGGCCAGGCCGAAAGATCGTCCGCCCAGATCGACAACAAGGGTCTTGACGGTCTGGCTCAGCGGGACGCCGACGGCCTGGGCCGCAAAAACCGCCCCCTTGATCTGGTGATCGTAGGTGATCACGCTGAAATCAATCTTGCGCTTGCGCAGCCACTGAATGGCGCGGGTCGACATATCCTCCTCCTAGTGACGGGCGCCCGTTCGTCAGCCTTGCCCCGTGGACTCCAAAGCGGTTCGCCGCCCTCCTATCTTCTGCACCAAGGCCCGCCGCGCACTGAAAAAAAATCGGATACTCCGCCTTCCCTCGTAATTCCCTTAGCATAACACGCGCGGACGGGAGCGCCAGAGACCCAAGATACGGCGCCCAAGGGTTGAGGCGCGAGGCGTACACCGGTACGCCGCAGCAACGCGGCCCGCCGGGCAACGCTGAGGCACAACGCCCTGCCGCCATAGCCCTGTAACTGCCAGCCGCCAAGCACGCACGGATGCGTCAAAGGCCCAAGGTCAAGACGCGCAAGGGCCCAGGCGCGAGGCGTACACCAGGTACGCCGCAGCAACGGGGGCCGCCGCGCAACGCCGAGATTGGGCCTTTGACGCATCCGTCAGGTGATGAGCCGGCGGCGCATGGCCCGCAGCGCCAACGCCCCGAAAACAAGAAAAAACAGCAGCAGGTAGAGCCCGCTCAGCAGCGGGTGGGTGTCGCTGGCCCCCAGGGCGAAACAGCGCGTCATCTCCACGAGATGGTAGAGCGGAAAGGCCAGCGCCATCGGCTGCGCCCAGACCGGCAGATTGCTGACGGGGAAAAACGTGCCACTGAAGAGAAACATGGGCGTAATAAAAAGAAATATCGGCAGGTTGAACATGTCGATCGTGGGGGTAATACCGGTGAAAAACATACCGATGGCGCCCAGGGCCAGCCCTCCCAGAAGCGCGACCGGCAGCAGCATGAGACCCGAGGGGAAGGCCAC
The DNA here is from genome assembly GCA_030066135.1 of Desulfobacterales bacterium. Taxonomy (GTDB): domain Bacteria; phylum Desulfobacterota; class Desulfobacteria; order Desulfobacterales; family UBA5852; genus JABZFP01. The sequence continues at coordinate 5,666 of JASJCD010000035.1, forward strand.
GAAGCCCAGAAACCCCAGGACCGTCATCATGATAGCGGCCGCCCCCACTGCTTTGGTGGCGCTCCAGACGATCTCCGCCAGGATGATCTCTTCGAGCGAGAGCGGGGTTGCCAGCATGCCGTCGAAGGTCTTCTGGTAGTACATGCGCACGAAGGAGGCGTAGGTGGTTTCAAAAAAGGCATTCCACATGACGGCCGTGGCGATCAGGGCCGGCGCCATGAAACGGGTGTAATCGAGGACCAGACCGGCATACTTTACGTCGCCGATCATGCCGCTGAAACCCAGCCCGAATGCCAGTATATAGAGCAGCGGCTCCAGCAGAGGAGTAATGAAATTGACTTTCCAGATCCGGCGGTAGGTCACGAGGTTGCGCTCCCAGACCTTGAGAAAGCGCAGTGAAAAAACCCGATAATCGATCATTCCCGCAGCTCCCTCCCCGTCAGACGCAGGAAAACGTCTTCAAGGGTGCCGTTGCGGAAGGTGCAGCGTTCGGTGCAGAATTTTTCCTGGATCACGCGGTGCAGGTCCGAAGCCTCCGGCGTGTAGACAATCACTTTTTCGCCAAGATCGTCCATCTCGATGCCGTTTTCGGCAACAAAGGCCCGCAGGGCCACATCGGCGCCATCGATCTCGATCACCTGTCGGCCGGCATGCCGGGAGATCAGATCATCCGGCGCACCTTCCACCAGAATCCGGCCATGATCGATGATCATCAAACGATCACACAGGCTGGCAGCTTCCTCCATGTAGTGGGTGGTGAGCAGAACCGTCAGCCCCCTTTTTTTTAATGCCGCGAGTTTTTCCCAGACCTGATGGCGGGACTGGGGGTCGAGACCGGTGGTGGGCTCGTCCAGAATAAGGAGTTCGGGGCGGTTCACCAGGGCCCGGGCCAGGATGAGACGGCGCGCCATGCCGCCCGACAGTTCCATCACCTTGGCGTCTTTGCGGTGGCCCAACGCGAAAAAATCCAGGAGTTCGGCCGCGCGGTCCCGGGCCTCGGCCGCCGGGATCAAGAAATAGCCGGCATAGATCAGGAGATTCTGCTCGACGGTCAGGTCCGGGTCCAGGGTATTGTCCTGCTGGCATACGCCTAGTCGGTTTTTGATGGCCCGCCAATGGGTGGTGATATTCTGTCCGAAGAGCGTCAGCCGCCCCTGGCTGAGGGGTGAAAACCCGTATAGCATGCGGATCGTGGTTGTCTTGCCGGCCCCGTTAGGGCCCAGAAGACCGAAGAACTCGCCTGGGGATACGGTAAAGGAGATGTCGTTGACCGCAGCCACGCCGTTGTAGGTTTTAATCAGGTTGCGGGCTTCGATCAGGGCGTTCATCGCATCAATAGGCGGGGTCAGCTGTGCTTGAGGAAAAACTGAATTTTGTCGTAGAGCAGGCGGCTCAGGTTCTCGTCGCCGAAGGTTCCGATGCGGATGCCGACCTGGCTGACGTTTTCGGTTTTGCGCGTGACTTTAACCACCACCTCCCTGCCCGTTGCCGTGCGGGCCGTGGCCAGGCCGTCGGTCGCGCTGGATCTGGCGGACTCCTTGCTCCAGATAAGATCGCGGAAAGCTCTCTCGGTGGCTTTGATCACCGCCGGCGGGGAGGCTTCGATGGTACCCTGCAGTTCACCTTCATGATAAAGGACACCGGCGGCACCGGCAGCGGCGGCGGCACCGCCCAGCAAGAGGGCCGCGCATCCCGTCAACTGCATCATCGTCGCAGCAATGAGCACCGCCATCACCACGTTACGCAGCATACGCATATTTCGCCTCCTTTTGTATCGTAAAAGCTGTATGACCGTTGCCGGCCGGACTGCCTGGTCCTGGCTAAGCTATGATTACAGCCGAAAATGAGCCCCGGCCAAGGTACAAGAAATGCTCCCCGGGTGATTTGGCCGTATCCATGACCGATCCGTCTCGGGCCCTTAAAATTTTTAAAATCGCAGGGTTCCGCCACCTGAACAACCCGCAGGATAGGCAACTGCCGCCTGGAGGTCAAGAAAAAAGCCGGCCGTTTTTGCGCCGGGTCGTTATCCCGAACCGGATCACGACAAAAGGATTGACAAATTTTCAAACAATACATATGTTTGTTTGAAAATTTGAGTATTCACGGTTTTGCAGCGCCGGCCTTCGAGCGGCCCTGAGGCCGTTGGGAGACGGAGCTCATCCCGATCGATTAAGATCGTATCCCGGACATCATCCCCGCCCTATTCAGCGCAACCCGGAGCCGGCCGAGATGAAGGACGACAAGCGCGAGCACATCAAGAAGGCCGCGGCCGAGTGCCTGGCCCGATTCGGCTATGAAAAGACAACCTTGGCCGACATTGCCGCTCGGGTCGGTCTCAACAAGGCTTCGCTCTATTACTACTACAAGAACAAGGAAGCCATCTTCACCGAGGTCGTCATCCAGGAAGCCCGCCAGTTCATCGATGCCCTGCAGGCGAAGATCAATACCGTGTCCGGCTGCCGTCAGCGGATCCGGACCTATCTGACCGAACGGCTGCATTACTACCAGCAGGTGGTCAATCTGCACAACCTGTCCTTCGACACCCTCAACCGTGTCCAGCCGACGTTCAAAGCGCTTTATCAGTCCGTCCTGGAGCGCGAAATCGACTTTGTCGGCCAGATTCTGGAGCAGGGCATCCAGGCGGGGGAAATCCGTGACTGCCATTCCGGGCGTCTGGCGCGGGCAATCATGACGGTGGCCGATGCGCTCAAGCATGCCGCCTGCTGCCAGACCGACAAGCCCTGGCCGTCGGAGATCGATTACAGCCTGATTGAATCGGATCTCGATTATATTGTCGGCCTTATCATGGACGGCATCGAACGCCGCCCGACGACGCCTTAAATTTGCCATTCAGGAGCACTGAGGCATGAAAGCCATCGATCACGTCAAATGTTGTTTTACTTTCTGGCGCCCATCGGTATCCCGCCGCATGACGCTCTACTTCGTTATTTTCGGCCTCCTGGTTTTCCTGGCGACCACCGCGACCCACATGCTGGCAGCCAAGAAGCATTTTATTCATTCGGCCGTCCGGATCGTCGAACACCAAATCGCCCTGGAACAAAAGAACAGCCCTCCGGACATCATCTGGGAATCCATCGGCCGCGAACGCCCCGAACTCACCGCCCTGGCGCAGATGCTCTCCTCGGTGTCGTCGGCCTTCTACGCCGTGGCCGACATGGTGGTCTACTGCCGGCAGGCGGGCGGTAAACAGTGGCAGCGTCTGATCCTGGACGAGAATCAGCACCTGGCCGAACGCCCGGCCGATCCCGCCACGGTGGCATCCCTGGAACGCCAGTTCATCCGCCATCCGGATGAAGAGTCCTTTCGCTTCTCACTGTCCGAAGACGTTCTGGCGGCGTATATCGACATCACCCGGCCACAGGATCGCCACCAGTATTTCCTGGTCTTCGATATCGATCGCGCCGGCTTTGCCCACATGATCAGCCGCAGGATGGTCCGCCTGGCGATTGTCACGGCCACGGTCCTGCTCCTGCTGCGTATCCTGGGCTACCTTTTCGCCCGGCGGCTGGCCCGGCCGATCGAGGCACTGTCCCAAGGCGCCGCCGAAGTGGCCCGCGGCGATCTGTCTGTTCAGGTGCCCGTGACCACCCATGACGAGCTGGGGGAGCTCTCCCGTACCTTCAACCACATGATCGTTGGCCTGCGTGAGCGTGAGCAGACCCGTTTGCTGGAATTTGAACTGGAAAAGGGGCGCAAGATCCAGGAGGATTTTCTACCGCGCCAGATCCCGCGTCTTCCCGACTGGGAGATCGCCGCCTTCCTGGATCCGGCCGGCCAGGTTTCGGGCGACTTCTACGATGTTTTCCCGCTGGAACAGAACCGGATCGGGCTGGTGATCGCCGATGTCTGCGACAAGGGGGTCGGGTCGGCATTCTACATGGCCCTTTTCCGCAGTCTGATCCGCATCTATGCCGAGCAGCTTTCCCCGCACCGGCCTGAAAACATGCCCGCGCCCGCACCCGGCACCACCGCATCCGTGCACCGCGTGGTCCAGTTGACCAACGACTACATAGCCCGCAACCACGGGCATGACGGCATGTTCGCCACGATCTTCTTCGGCGTGCTCGATTCCCGCAGCGGACAACTGGAATATGTCAATGCCGGCCACGAACCCCTCTACGTGGTCGGCGGCGACGGCATTCGGACCCCGTTGAACCCCACCGGTCCGGCCGTGGGGCTGATGCTGGGCACCCCCTACAGCCCGTCATATGTCGAACTGGCCCGGGGAGAAGTGCTGATGGGTTACACCGACGGGCTGACCGAGGCCCGTTCGCCCGAGGGTGAGTTCTATTCCCGCAGCCGACTCCGAACCCTGCTCACCAAAACGCCTTATTCGGCCGCGGAACTCCTGGACAAGGTCAAGGCCAGCCTGTTCAATTTTGTCGGCAGCGCCCCCCGGGACGACGATGTGACCCTGATCGCCATCCAGCGGGCTGCGCCCCAGATCTGACGCGCGATCCGTCGAGGGCGCGCCCGCGAGAGAGATTGAGGCCATCAGGGCAGGGGGTGAACCCGCGTTTGCCAATGATGGCCATGTATCGCTGCGTCTAGCGCTGAATGCTCCCGGCCGGGGCAGCCGCGCACGCTACCATCCCAGACGCGAAATACACCAACTGCCCAGCCACAGCAGCAGGCCCGCCAGGATCCAGTTCAGCCATGATTTTCCCTGGGATTTAAGCTCATCGATCAGCGCCCCCGTTTTCTGGTCCGGGGTGGCATCGCTGACCGTGCGGCTGAGCTGATAGGATACATCGCCGCGACCGGAAAAACGCCCCATGGATCCCATTGTGAAAAAGACGATCGGCAACGCGCCCACCCAGAAGAGAATATCCTGAAAGGCAACACCGTCGCCGCGCTTGATCCACCAGACCGCGACGGCCAGAAGCAATAGAAGTCCCGCCGACAGCAGCGCCGCCAAAAAGTTTTTAAGCGTCCTGTTGAGCATCCGCATCGGGGTTGATCCAGGCCACGAGGAAGGGCCACCGGAAGGCCGGCAGCGCGAGAATCGTCTATATGCGCGCCAGTATTCCCATCTCGGGCTTGAGGGTCAGGCCCAATTCCCTGGCAATCGCCCAGTAGAGAACGGTATCCGCGGCGATGACGGGTCGATCGGTATCCGCTTCCATCGCCTTGAGGAGCGCCAGGGTTCGCGTGCCGGCCCCCGTCACCACAATGGCGTCGGCCTGCGGTGCGGCCTCGGCCGTGCGCCGCACGGAACGCAGGGTCAGCCCCGGCGTCATCGACCAGCCGTATTCAGCCATGCTGGCATCAGCGGGCACCAGCCCCTGATCGACCAGCGTTGACACGTGGATCGTGTCGAATCCGCACATTCGCAGAAAATGGCTGAAACCGTCACGCCAGTCGGCTTCGTAATAGGTGGCATTGACCGCAACGCGAACGGCGTCCAAGGCACGCAGGCCGTCCACGATGGCCAGCCCGGTCATGACAACGGGTACGCCCGCCGCCCTGATCATGGCATCACGGCGCGCACGTGCTTCCGCCTCCCCGTCGACAGCCGCCCAGGCGAACGGGCTTCCGACCTGGGCCACGAGATCGCATCCGCAGGCCTGAAGGCTTTGCGCGCACAAGTTGAGATCGGGCTGCACCGCAGCAATGCTCTTCAGGCGGTAGTCAAAGGTTTGAAGCGGCAGCGGGGCCTGCTGGGTGCGCACGGTTTCTGCGACCACCGCGGGGAATTCCGCGGGGGCCGGATCGAACCAGGCCGGTGCACTGATGAAACCGATGGTGGGATTTTGAGGCAAATCGATGACCCTGCCCGGTGCGCGCTAGGCCACGTCGGCCTCGAGTTCCGCTGCCGCAACCTTTTCCTTGTCCGGCATCGCGGGTTCCAGCTGCACGGCCCGGTCACCGCCGTAGATGGTATGTCGGCCGCATTGCTTGAACCATTCTTCGATGGTGGCCCGCCGGTGCCGGCTCTCGATGATCTGCCGCCAGCCGATGCCGGTATTGAAGGCGCAAAAGGAGATTTCGCCCTCCTGGGTGCCGTAGGGCACCGAGCACATTTCGGTGCGGCGGAAATCGTACACCCACAGGTCCTGAAAGTGCATCCCGCCGACCCACAGGGTGCGCCAGTCGCTCTTGAAGAGGTTTTTCCCCCGGGTCATCGAGCGCCCGGTCTTCTTGTTGAAGATCTTGAGGAAATCCTTCAGGGTAAGCCCCGGCGGGGCCTGGCGCTCATCGAAGTTACGCAGGAAGGCCAGGGCCAGTTGGGCCAGGGTGGCGTTCCAGCCCCGCGCCGTGTCGACGATCACGGCCATGTCGGCAATGAAGCGCTCGATATTGAAAAACTGCGTGATCGGCGCCCAGGCCTTGGTTTTTTTGTTGCACATCAGCATGACGGAAGCGCCGCAGTCGGGATGGCAGGCGCAGGCCAGACCGCCGAAAAGGCTTTTGCGCCCCTTGGGCGGGTTGAGCGCCCGCAAGTGGTCCGCCAGCGAGGTGAAGGCCGTCATCAGGCCCAGAGGATACCAGTCACGCCTTATGTCGATCCTTCCCCCGGAATGGCGTTTGAGATCGTGGGCCAAATGGGAAATGGTATAGCGCTGGCGCTGGCGCTCCGCGTCACTGATTTCTTCGTCCCGGCCGGTGAACGAAATGGGCTGAAAGGAAACGCCTCCCATCTTGCGGTCGCAGTTCTCGATCGCGAAATCGAGAATCGGACCGATCTGCTCGTCGTTCAAGCCGTTGACCACCGTGGTCACGAGCGTGGTCTGGATCTTGGCGCTGGCCATGTTCTCGATGGCCCGGCGCTTGACGTCGAACAGGTTCGTGATGTGGCGGTGCGCATTGGCCTCGTTGGTCGTACCGTCGAACTGCAGATAAACCATGTTCAATCCCGCTTCCCGGGCCCGGGCGGCAAAATCCGGTTCCAGGGCAAAGCGGATGCCGTTGCTGGCGGCCTGGACGCTGTAATACCCAAGCTTCTTGGCATAGCGGCAGGCGTCCAGAAAATGGGGGGATATGGTGGGCTCGCCACCCGTGAACTGGACGGACATCTGCCGCCGGGGTTTGAACGAGATGGCCCGGTCGAGGAAGCATTTGATCTCATCCAGGGTTAGCTCGTAGACCACGCCGGACTGGTTGGCATTGGCGAAACAGGGCGTGCACATCATATTGCAGCGGTTGGTGAGATCGATGTTCAGTACCGAGCCGCGGCCATACTTGATGGAAGAGCTGCCGTGGCGGTGAATCAGTTCGTCGCCCATGGCGGCCAGATCGCGTCCCGGAGATCTTTCCTCTGTAAGGCGCGTGAAAGCCGGATCGATGGAAAGGACGTCCTCGAAGGTGCCGTGCTTTTCACAGGTCTTGCGCATGATCAGCCGGCCGTTTTCCTCCAGTATCTGGGCCTTGATTTCACCCGGGCGCTCCTGGATGAGGTCATCCAGGCTCATCTTGCCGTCGATGACGGCATTGCGGGCTTCGATGGCACAGCGCGGACACAGGGAGTCGGTTTCACGCGGCCAGCCCAGCGGGGGCATGCTGCGGTCGCAGCTCTTGAGCAGCGGGCGGGGCGCCCAGTCCGGATGAGGGGCCCGCGCCTCGGGGATTGCCTTGTTGACGGCCTGAAACAGATGCCAACCGCCATTGGCCAGTGCCTGCACTGCGGACGTCAGTAACTTCGCCATGATGAACCTCCCCGTCTATATATCCGCGTAATTTCAAAATGCGCCTGGACGCCAGGTGATATTTGATTGGGTTATATGGTCTGCGGGCGCCCGAAGGAATTAAATCGAACGCGAATGAACCGTACAGGAGCAAGGTGCGCGGGCAACACCGTCGTTGCAGGAAGAACAATACGAAGTTGGTAGTATACAAAATAAAAAAAATCAAGTTTTCCTAATTATAAAGAGTGGATCCGTTAAGACCGCGCATCGCGGCGGCGGGCCGCGGGGATAGCGGCATGAATTTAAATGGGGCGAATAAGCGTGGATGATCGTGCGGGAACGGATCAGGTGGGCAAGATCGGCGCGCCGGAAACAATGGCGCGAAAGCCCGTGATTAAATTGAAAGCGGCCGGCCGGACAGCCGGCCGCTCACCTGCCAGGGGCGTCGGGTGCGCTACCCGAAGACCCCCATTCCCAGAAGGGAAACCCATAGGGCGATCGCGCCGATCACAACGATCAGATAGATATCTTCCTTGGCCATTTTCGGCCTCCTTTCAGAAAACGGTTGCCTGTGATCAGGTTTCTTTCACAACGATCATCTTCTGTTCGTTGGCCTGCTGGATCTGAGTTTCCGAGGTGGTGGACATCTCGGCCTTGAAACACAGGGCCCACATCATCACGATGCCCAGCACCCACCAGACGATCTGCCAGGACCACAACGGTGGAAAACCTGCGAATGAAAAGGCGTTGTTCCCGATCAGGCAGGCCGGACCGATGGCGAACAGGAACCAGACCGGCACCAGCACCTTCATGACGTTGCGCCACTGCTTGCCCTTCTCCGAAGGCGCGTCCACCGCGTCGAGCCACGCGCGCACCTCCTGCTGGCGACTGATCGTCTCCTCGTCGTCCCGCGCCCCCAGAAAGCGGCAGACATAAGCCACCAAAAGCCCCACGCCCGTGCCCCAGGCCGCGCAGTGAATCGTCAGGGGCTCCGGATATATCCGGTAGGTCACGAAGACGGTCACCATGCCGGCCAGCACACCCAACACCGACCCGATGCGCGGCCACTTGAACCCCCAGAGGGTACCCATCAGCAGGATGTACATCACGAATCCGAAGGCCGTGGCCAGACCGCCTAACATCACCAGCACGGCCGTGGAGGTAAGCCCGACGGCCAGGGCCGCGATGGTGATCACCGTTGCAAACAGACGGTTGACCCAGATCTGCTCGGCATCGCCGCATTCCTGCTTGCGCACGTAGCGCCACCAGATGTCCCGTAGCAGGATCGATCCGCCCGTGCCGATGTAGGGCGCCGCCGTAGAGTGCATGGCCGCGATGGCCCCGATGAAAACAATACCCAACATAAAGGGTGGCAGGTAGTTCTTCATCAGCAGGGGAACCACGTCGCGGTCGCTGGTGAGCTCGAGGATGCCGGCTTTTTGCAGCATGACGGCGCCCATGCCCTGGAAGGCGGTGAAGAAGAAGAGCGCGAAACCGACAATGAAGGTCGACATGAAGACATGCTGCCAGGCCAGGGGTTTGGGATCCTTGATACCGAAGGTCCACATGGTGAAGGCCGGCGAGGACTGGATGCCCATGAGGGCAAACATGTAGGAAAGGATCATCACACCGGTCCAGGCGCGCTCGCCCACCGTGAAGTTGATGATCGAGGGCACCTGCAGATAACGGGCTTCGAGTTGAGACATCTGCGCGGCGAATTGGGACCAGCCGCCGAAATGATGCAGGACATAGGCCCCCAGGATGACGATCCCACTCACCAGCAGAATGAACTGGATCACACCGACCCAGGTGCTGGCCTTGAGCCCGCCCGTGCAGATGTAGAACCAGACGATGAAACCCATGAAAATCGCCCCGTAGGCCGCGGGCAGACCGGTAACGTAATGAAAAAGTGCCCCGGCGGCCGTCAACTGAAGGGCCGAGTAGAAGGTGGCATACAGAAAGGCGGTGGCCACCACGAGAAAACGCAGGGCTTCGCTGTTGTAGTAATAGGCGTACATGTCCCCCGGGGTAACGAAACCATAGCGTTTGCCCATGAGCCAGGTACGCTTGCCGAAAAAGGCCCCGGTGATCGGAATGGTCAGCACGTAAAACGAAGCGAAAGCGTATGCCAGTCCGGAGAGGTAGATGGCCCCGGGATGGGAGACAAAGGTCCAACCGCTGAAGGAGGCTGCCGTGGAAGCCAGCAGGAAGGCAAAAAAGGGAATCGAACGCCCGGCGATGGCATAGCCCGCCGACGTCTTCTCCGTGAAATACCCTTTGAGCCCCCAGTAGAAACAGTAAACGATATAAAGCCCCAACATGATGTAAACCCAGGTGGTTCCGCCCATGGCTGCCTCCTTTTCTGGCCCGGGTCGTCAATGATGCGCAGGTTGCCGGCCGGCGACAGGTATGGAGGTCGACCGGAATGCCGGGACCACCCCTGGGCCCCGATGGCCATCGGCATTCCGGTCACCGCCCCGGCCAGAACTATCATTTGTCCCTAATAAATACTCATTATATATATTGTCAACCCTTTTGTTTGTATAAATGATGGGTCGATTATCGTAAAATAAAAAATAAATTATTGATATATATGTTATTTTTATAAAATTGACGGGTTGCGGATCATCAATTTATTTTATACAATATACTTACCTATTAAGCGTACATAAGGGCATAATATTAGAGGCGATCCTAAAGATCCTTTTTACTTTTAAAAATTTACTGTGTTAGGGTATGGTCGCTAGCGATTCCCTGAAGCCAGGCAATTAATCACGATGCAAATACGGAGTTACCGATGAAGCGCGTATATGGCCGCCTTGTGTTGCTGCTGGTGATGGCCGGTCTGGTCGGACCTGTCCAGGCCGAAGTGGATTGGCAGGTTCTGGCAAGCATCGATGTGGATGCGGAAGTTCGCGATATGACCATATCCGCTGAGGGCCGCTGGGTCTATGTGCTGACAGCCCAGAATGAAATCAGGATCTATACGTCGGGGGGCAAACTCAAAGGGGCCATGCCGATCGATCCGGGCTACACCCGGATCCAGGCAGGGCCGCGTGAGGATATTCTTCTCGTAAGCAACAAGGACATGCAAAGCGTTCAATTGGTGAGCGTCAACCCGATCCACACTTTCGATCTCAGCGAGGCGCCCTTCAAGGGGCCGGAAGACGCCCCGGTGACCATCACCCTTTTCAGTGATTTCGAATGCGCGTTCTGCGCCCGCCTGCCCAAAATCCTCGATCAGGTGGCCGACGAATATCCGCGCGAGGTCAGGATTGCTTTCAAGCACTACCCCCTGCGCAGCCATCCCTTTGCCCTTCCGGCCGCCCAGGCAGCCGTGGCCGCCCAGCAGCAAGGCCGATTCTGGGAATTTCACGA
>JASJCD010000036.1 GCA_030066135.1 Desulfobacterales bacterium
GGCTGGTCGGAGAAATCAAAGGCGTTCTTCAGTGCTTCCATCCGAACAGTCCCCTGGGCCGCACCACCATGATGATGAAGTAGGCCACGTAGATCCACATGTATTTAAAGGAGGTCATGGGCACGTCGTACATCCAGTCCACCTCCAGGGTATAGGTCATGAAATCCCAGAACCCCGGAATCTCGGTAATCAACCCCACCACGAGCGCGGCGAAGAAAGCCCCGGGCACGCTGCCGAAGCCGCCCAGGGCCACGATGGTAAAGGCGATCATTGTAAAGAGCAGCCCCACGTAGGGGTTGACCGGCCAGAAGTTCACGATCAGGGCCCCGGCCACGGTGACTGAAGCGCCGCCGATGCCCCAGGCCAGGGCGTTCATTTTCTCGGTGGAAATCCCCATATAGCGTGCGCCCTGGGGATTGAGGGCCGTGGCCGTGAGGGCCTTGCCCATCCTGGTTTTGTTCATCAACAACCAGACGGCGACAAAGGCCACCACCGAAAGGCCAGCCGCGGCCAGCTTGGTGGCCGGGATGATGATGCCCAGGCCGATCTCGAAGCTTTTGTCCACCAGCAGGCCACGGTGCACGGCCCGGTCTTCGGAGCCGAAGACGAGGAGGGCGATGTTGCGCAGCAGGAGCATCAGCCCGAAGGTGCCCAGGAGCTGGGCGATCATGGGGCCACGCAGGATGTAGGTTATAAAACCGCGGTAGCAGGCAATGCCCAGCAGGAAGCCCACCAGGGCCGCCAGGGGCAGGGTCAGCAGGGGATCGATGCCCAGCATCTGGGAGGCCAGAAGGGCGGTGTACATACCGTACATCAAAAACTCGCCGTGGGCGAAGTTGATGATGTCCATCACCCCGAAGATGATCGTGAGCCCCAGCGCCACCAGCGCGAGCACCATGCCGAAAAGCAGCCCGGCCACGATCGAACTGGCCAGAATTTCCATGCGCAAATCCCTGGAGTTACAATTTTAAATAGAGGCCTCCCGCCTTGGCGGAAGGCCTTGAGTGCAAATTTCTCACCTAACAATCCATTAGGTGCGTGTGCGTTCAGAGAGGGTAGATTGTGGTTCAGGCCAAGGCCGCAGCGATTTTGAACCCGGAGGCGTAGCCTGCGCTACGCCGAGGATTTCAAAATCGCGAGAACGCCGGCCTGGGCCGCAAGATGCCGTTTATTAACGTATACGCCTACCATTGGGGGAACGGATAAATCATATCCGCCGAAGCCACGTCGAACGGGTAGATGATCTCAAGGCCGATCTTGCCGTCCGGTCCCTTCTGATACTGACCGATCAGCCCGGAGCCGAGAATGTTCTGTCCCATTTCGTCGCCGGTGCTGGCAAACTTGACGCCGGCCCAGGGCACCACCAACTCCTTGCCCGGAATCTCGATAGCGTTGGCCGCCTTCTGGATGGCCGCCGGTTCGGTGGAACCGGCCAGTTCCAGCACATGGACCCAGGCCTGAAGACCGGTGAAGGCCCGAGCCGAGGCGCCACCCAGATCGTTGCCGGTCTTGGCCTTGTACAAATCGTTGACCTGGCCGGCCAGCGGTTTGATCTGGACCACCTGGGGAAGGAAAACGGAGCGGGTCAGTATGCCCTCGATGGAATCGCCCAGGGTGCTGCGGAACTCCGGTTTGTCGAAACCGGCGTCCTGGCCCCAGATGATTTTGGGCTGAACTTTTTGGGTCTTGAGGGTTTTGACCATCAGAATGGCATCCGAGGTGTATGAGGCAAACAGGAGCACGCCCGCTTTGGATGCTTTCAGAGAGCGAACCTCGCTGGAAAGGTCCGGGGATTTATCGGAGTAGAGCAGGGTTTTGCGCAGCTTGAAGTTATACTCGGGCGCAAGTTCCTTGATGACCTTGGTGACAAAAGAGCCCCACTCGCTGTTTTCACAGGCCGAGGAGATGGCTTCGATCTCCTTGCGGTCGACGGCCGGCACACCCCTTACCTTGCCTTCGCTGAGGCCCACCAGCAGTTCGAAGAGATCCTTGGTAAACCATCTGTCGTGGGGCGTGGTGCGCCAGAACCACTTGAACCCGCGTTCGGTCAACCCCGGCGAGGTCGACGAGCCGTTGATCATGGGCACGCCGTACTGTTCGCAGACCGCGCTGACCGTCTTGGTTACCGAGCTGAAATAGCAGCCCAGGATGCCGTCGACCTTGTCGTCCAGGATGAGTTTTTTGGCCAGATCGGCGCCCAGGGTGGGATTGCCCTCGTGGTCCTTGAATATGAGGGTGATTTTGGCCCCTCCCATGGATTGGATGCCGGCGTTTTTCGCCATGCTCATGCCAATTTCAGAGCGTGCTTCGTTGCAGAGCTGGGCTGCCAGTTCGGCGCCGGCGCGCAGTTCACGTCCGGCCGCAGCCGCACCGCCCGTGAGGGGGTAGATGACGCCGATCTTGATTTCCTTGGCTGCCAGGGCGGCAGTGGGGATGAGAAGGCCGACCAGAATCATCAGGCCGGCCGCAACAGCCGTCAATGGGAGCAATCTTTTCATGGTGATCCTCCTTCCACTTCGGTCGTGCTGCGTTGTGGTTGTCGAAACGGTTTCAAACGCGAAGAGGGCCCGGGCGATATGGGGCCTGTCAGCTTTTATAAAGGGTAACGACGGTAGGTAAATGCAAGCCGTTGATCCGAGGATTCATACTGGATGCCCCTGTGCCTGTCAAGGTGCCCCTGCTCTGGCCGGCGACTGTTGGTTCAGGTCAGGGCCCGGTCTGGCTGTCCCCGTTTCAGAAGATGGCCATGTGCTCGTCGCGCAGATCCGAAACGAACATGTGCCCGGGCGCATGGGTGATGACCAGGTCCAGCCGGGCCGCGGTGACGGCCAGTGAGGACGTGACCCCGCAGGCCCAGAAAACCGGGATTTCGTCCGGATTGATGGTTACCGGGTCACCGAAATCGGGACGGTCCAGGTCGGCGATACCGAGCACGGCGGGATCGCCCACATGAATCGGGGCCCCGTGGGTCTGGTGAAAGCGGGTGGTGACCTGCACGGCGCGCACGGCCTGTTCGGGTGTCATGGGGCGCATGGTGACCACCAGGGGTCCTTCGAAAGGCCCGGCCGGGCGGCAGGAACGGTTGGTGATGTACATGGAGACGTTCTTGCCCTCGGCGATATTGCGCACGGGCAGCCCCGCGGCCAGCATGGCGTTTTCAAACGAAAAGCTGCAGCCCAGGAGAAAGCTGACCGTGTCGTCGTCGAAAAAGGCCCGCACATCGGTCACCTCGTCGGTTAGTTGGCCTTCACGGTATAACCGGTAGAGGGGCAGGTCGGTGGTCAGGTCGGCCCCCGGGGCGATGGCCGGCTCCGTCTGGCCGGGCTCGAGTACGTCCAGCACCGGGCAGGGTTTGGGATTGCGGGTGCAGAAGAGGAGAAATTCGAAGGCCAGGGCCCTGGGCAGCATGACCAGGTTGGCCTGCAGGAAGCCGGTGGCGGCCCCGCTGGTGGGGGTGGCCCACTGGCCGCTTCGTATTTGCGCGCGGAGGTCGGCGGGGGTGATGTCGGCGGTCATGATATGCCTCCATTTGAGTGCATTGTCTCAGAAAAGATATTTCACTTTCAAATTGTTCTTCGTTACTTTTCTTGGCGCCCAAGAAAAGTAACCAAAAGAAGGCGCCCTGTCCCGCTAAATCCTGCGCGTCGAGACATTGAACGGGGCTCGCGGAAACTCGCTTCGCTCAAACAGTCCGCGGGCCCTATCCGTTCAATGTCTCGATGCTCGGCGCGGGACAATGGTATTAACAACAACCACGCTAATCAACGACCTTGGTAATGATACCGACTTTTCGGCCTTGAATGTTGGCAGGCCGGAAAATGCATACATCTGTCATCGGGGTCGGTATCGGAATCGGTATCGAAGATTTTTACTTCTTCCGTGCTTATCGAAACCCGATACCGATACCGATACCGATGCCGATCCCGACTTGAAGTAAGCGCCCCCGCCATGATGCTTGCGATCAAAACAAAATCACGGTCAGGTCAGATCCTAAACTTCACCATGTGAATAATATCCTTGAGCATGGCGGCGGCCGCGCCGGTGGGGGAGCTGTGGCCGCCGGTGACGGTGATGCGGCCCATGGTGTCCGTGTCGTAGCTGATGCCCTTTTCGGACAGGTGCACGCCGGCCAGGGGGTGGTCGGCCGGTAGGGCCTCGGGCGCCACGCGTATTACCGGGCCGTCCGGGGTGCGCCGGGCCGAACCGATGAGTTTGATGGTCCGTCCCTCTTTCCGGGCAGCGGCCATGTCGGCCGGGGTCACCCCGGTGATCCCGGTGGTGTCCACCGCGCCGGGATCGAGGGTCAGATCGAGAAGGGCGTTGGCGATCACGACGATCTTGTTGCGCGTGTCGAGCCCCTCCACGTCCAGGGTGGGGTCGGTCTCGGCGATGCCCAGGGCCTGGGCGTCGCCCAGGGCTTCCTGATAACGGCAGCCCTCCTGCGCCATGCGGGTCAGGATGTAATTGGTGGTGCCGTTTAAAATACCCTCGATGGCCTCGATGCGGGCGCCGGCCGTGCACAGCCGGCCCACGTCCAGAGTTGGCAGGGCCGCGGCCGTGGCGGCGCTGAAGCGGATCTGTACGCCCTTTTCGCGGGCCCGGTCGAGTATTTGCCGGTAATCGAGCACCAGCGGGCCCTTGTTGGCGGCGACGATATCTACCCCGTTGTCGATGGCGGCCATGAAGTGGGTGCGGGCCGGTTCGGCGTCTTTGAGGTTGGTGGGTGTGGTCTCCACCAGGATGTCGGCGCCGGGCGCGGCGAGCAGGTCGGCGGTCTTCAGGCCGGGGCGGCCGTAATGTGCGAAGCCCTCCACGGCGCCGCCCGTTTCCACGAAGTCCGTCAGCCGGCCGGGGGGCAGGCCGGCACCGTCGGCCACGGCGCCCCCGCCGATATCGGCCACGGCTTCGAGCCGCAGCCGCAGATCGTAGCGGGCCGCCAGATCGTCCTGCTTGGCATCGAGCAGGCGGGCAAAGGCGCGGCCCACATTGCCGAAACCGCAGAGAACTATTTTTTTCTCTATGCTCATCAGCGGTAGCTCCGGGCAATCAGTTGATGATAAGCAGCCCCGTCCACCACGGCTTCGACCACCACAGGGCCTGCGGTGCGAAAGGCGCTTTCCAGGGCGTGCGCTAGACCCTCGGGCGTTTCGGCCGTGAGCACCGGAACACCGAAGATGCGGTCGGCGTCGATGAAGCCGCGGTCGTAGAGTACGGAGGTGGCGGGATCACACGCCTTCCAGCCTTGTTTGACTTCGATCAGGCTCAGCATGCGGTCGGCCAGGACCAGGATGACGCAGTCGAGTCCCAGGCGCCTTGCCGTAATCAGCTCGCCGGCCATCATGGTGAATCCGCCGTCCCCGGTCACGCCCACCACAGGGATCTCCGGTCGGCAGATGGCGGCGGCCAGGGCCGCCGGGAGGGCAAATCCCATGGACGACCAGCCGTTGGTCATGAGCTGACGCCCCGGAGCCGGCGTGGGCCAGACCTGGCCGACGAGGTGGGTGTGGGCGCCCACGTCACAGGTCATGATGCCTTCGGGCGGCAGGACGTTCCTTAAGACCTCCAGGGCTTCGGAAGGGCTCAAGTCGGTGTCGCCGGCCGGTCGCAGGGCCGCGTAAAGGGTTTGACGGTGGTCGGCCAGCCGCGTCAGATCCCAGTCTTTGGCGCTGAAGGGGGCCTCGTCCAGAAACGCCAGGGCGGCCGCCAGATCGCCGGCGCCATCGACGGCCAGCTCGATTTCCGCGGCCACGTCGGCCGGGCGCGTGTCCAGATGGACCAGGGGGGCGTCCGGCAGCCAGGCTTCATAGTTGAACTCCACCGGGTCGTAGCCGATCCCCACCACCAGGTCGGCCTCCCGGATGATGTCGGCCAGCAGATCGCTGCGGGCGTGGAAGAGCACCCCGGCGTAGAGGGGATGATCTTCGGGTACGAGCCCCTTGGCCATGGGGGTCAGGACCACCGGGGCCTGAAGGCTTTCCGCCAGACGCCGCACCCGCGACCCGAGGCCCAGGCGCAGGGCTGTCAGGCCGACGGCCAGCAGCGGGCGCCGGGCAGCGCCGATCGTCTCGGCGGCGGCCGACAGTGTTTCCGCGGCCGGCAGCGCCGGGCGCAGCGGGCGTGTGGGCGGTGCGGCCGTTCCCGCTTTGGCCGGCTGCTCGGCCAGGTCGCTGGGCAGGCCGATGTGAACGGGTCCCGGCACTTCTTCGCAGGCCGTTAGAACGGCCCGGTCGACGATGGCGTCGATATCGTCGCTTCCGGCTCTGACGGTGTGTTTGGTGAGGGGGGTGAAAAGGGCCTGATGGTCGATGTTCATCTGCATGACCCGCCGTCGCATGGCGTCGGTCGGTTCGGTGGTGGCGGCGATCAGGGCCGAGCGGTCCAGCCAGGCGCAGCCCACGCCCGTGGCCAGGTTGGTGGCCCCGGGTCCGAAGGTCCCATGGCACAGGGCCGGCCGGCCGGTCAGCCGGTAGCAGACATCGGCCATGAAACCGGCGGAGGCTTCGTTGGCCACCACCGTGAAAGGCAGGCCGCGCCGGCGCATGGCCTCCATGTAAGGAATCCAGGGACCGCCTGGAATTCCGAAGGCATGGCGGACATCGTGGTCGATCAGGCGTTCGACGAAACGTTCGGCGACCGTGGGCATCGGTTTCCTGCCTTGTGGTGATGGGGTGGGCGAAGAATGGGCTGTAGCACAATCACCTGGCCGTCGCAACCGGTGCCGGCTCACGCTGGTGGCCCCGGACAGGCGCCGGAAGATAATCGCTGCCGGGGCGCGTGCATATCGTCTTGTAAACCGGCGCGCGATAATTTACATCCAGGGGCAGACCGCTTATTTTGAAACTGGCTGTCGATGCGATACGGCGGGAGGTGCCATGCACGCGAACCGGTCCAACGATCAGGGTCCGGGTGAATTCTATTCCCATTTCAAGACCTATCACGAGCTCATGCCGCACAAGGTGCGGGAGATCCTGCTGGTTTCGAGCCCCTATGATGCCTACATCATGGAGGAGGACGGCAGCCTGGCGTCGCGCATCATCAACGAGTACAGCGGACTCAATCTGAGCCAGCCCCCGCGGGTGACACGCACGGCCTCGGCCGAAAAGGCCGTCGATCTCGTGGCCCGCAAGGATTTCGATCTGGTACTGACCATGCCCTACCTGGAGGAGATGGATGCCTGCCGGCTGGGCCGCCGCATCAAACGCCGTCGTCCCGATCTCCCGGTGATTCTCCTGGCCCACAGCATGCGCAGCATTGCCCCCCTGCCTGAAGACGGCCACTGCGAGGGCATCGACCAAGTCTTTATCTGGACGGGGAATTCCGACCTGCTGATGGCCCTGGTCAAGAATGTCGAAGACCGCCTGAACGTGGAGGTCGACACAGGCGCGGCCCAGGTGCGGGTGCTGATCCTGGTGGAAGACTCCCCGGCCTACTATTCTTCTTTTCTGCCCCTGATCTACAAAGAAATCGTCCGGCAGACCCAGGTGGTGCTGGGCAGCGGACTCAACGAGGAGCATCGCCTGCTCAAGATGCGGGCCCGGCCCAAGATTTTGCATGCCCGCAGCTACGAGGAGGCGCTGGCCCTTTACCGCCAGTTTCGGCCCTTTATCTTCGGCGTCATTGCCGACACGCGTCTGCCCCGGGAGGGGCGCCTCGACGGCGAGGCCGGCATCGAGCTCCTGCGCCAGTTCCGTGAGGAGTTCAGTGATCTTCCGTTGTTGCTGCTTGGGGCCGATCCGGACCTGCGCCCGCGGGCCGAAGCGATCCCGGCCGTGTTCGTGGACAAGAATTCGACCGAGCTTTTGAACGAAATCCACGCCTATTTTCTGGAGCATCTCGGCTTCGGCGATTTTGTGATGCGGCTGCCCGATGGCACCGAAGTGGGCCGGGCCTCGGATCTGCGCACGCTGGAGCAGCTCGTGGCGGAGATCCCGGAGGCCTCGCTTTGCTACCACGCCGAGCGCAACCACTTTTCCAACTGGCTGATGGGGCGCTCCGAGATCGGCCTGGCATCGGCTTTCCGCTCAGTCAGGGCCCAGGATTTTTCGGATCCCGGGGAGATGCGCCGCTATATCGTCTCCAGCATCCATGCCCTGCGGATCTGGCGTCAGAAAGGTGTCGTGGCCCAGTTCAAGGCCAATACCTTCGATGCCGAGGTCATGGATTTCGTCAAGATCGGACGCGGATCGCTGGGCGGCAAGGCCCGGGGGCTCGCCTACATGTCCGCCCTCCTGCATCAGAGCACCTGGCTGCACGAGAAGTACCCGGGCGTCATCATCCGCATTCCGCGCTCGCTGGTGATCGCCACCGAACACTTCGAAGCCTTTGTCCAGCAGAACGACCTGGCCCGGCAGATCCGGGCGGCGGCGGACGACGGCGAAATCGCCGCCCTCTTTCAGGCGGCCGATCTCCCCTGGCCGCTGCGGGAAAGCCTGGCGGTCTTCATGGCCCAGGTCCGCACGCCGCTGGCCGTGCGCTCGTCAAGCCTGCTGGAAGACGCCCAGCACCAGCCCTACGCCGGCCTCTACGACACCTTCATGATTCCCAACAGCCACCCGGATCGCGCCGTGCGTCAGGAGCGCCTCGAGGCGGCCATCAAGAGCGTTTATGCCTCGACCTTTTATGTCGGCCCGCGCGAGTT
The DNA here is from genome assembly GCA_030066135.1 of Desulfobacterales bacterium. Classification (GTDB taxonomy): domain Bacteria; phylum Desulfobacterota; class Desulfobacteria; order Desulfobacterales; family UBA5852; genus JABZFP01. The sequence continues at coordinate 8,639 of JASJCD010000036.1, forward strand.
CTCGCGCGCCAGCGTGGGGCAGCCCCACGAAGATGCCATGGCCGTCATCATCCAGGAACTGGCCGGCGGCCGGCAGGGCGAATTCTTCTACCCGGCCATCGCGGGCGTGGCCCAGTCCCACAATTACTACCCCATCGGCAAGATGACCCCCGAGGACGGCCTTGCCCAGATAGCGCTGGGCATGGGCAAAACCGTGGTGGACGGCGAGCGGGCGCTGCGCTTCGCGCCGCCTTATCCTGATATGCTGCCGCAGTTTTCTTCGGTGGACGACACGCTGCGCAATGCCCAGCAGAGCTTTTACGCCCTGGAGATCAAGGACGTGCCGGACGCCCCGCGCTTCGATGCAGACGCCAACCTGGTCAAACGCGAGGTGGCCGACGCCGAGAATGAAGTGCCGGTGCGGCAGCTTGCCGGGACTTATATCGTCGACGAGCATCGCATCCGGGATTCCGGTTTTCTCCAGGGGCCCAAGGTGCTGACCTTTGCCGGGGTGCTCAAGTATGATCTTTTTCCCCTGCCCGCGCTGCTGACGGACATCCTCCACCTCGGGAGGCAGGGCATGGGCGGGGCCATCGAGATCGAATTCGCCGTCAATCTCGAGCCCGGGGCACACGGGCGGGGGGAGTTCTTCCTTCTGCAGATGCGCCCCATGGTCATGGCCGACCATCGACGGGAGGTGGACATCACGCCGCTGGAGGTCGATACGGCCCTGTGCTACGCCACGCACTGCCTGGGAAACGGCGAAAGCCGCTCGATCCGCGACATCGTCTATGTCAAACCCAAGGATTTCGAACCGGCGGCGACCCCGCGCATGGCCGAAGAGATCGGCCGGATCAACGCCGCGCTGGCCAAGGCCCAGAAGCCCTATCTCCTGGTGGGACCGGGGCGTTGGGGTTCCGCCGATCGCTGGCTGGGAATCCCGGTGAAATGGCATCAAATCTCCGGTGTGCTCGCCATCGTCGAGCTGCGCAACAACCAGCTCAATGCGGAACCGTCCCAGGGATCCCACTTTTTCCAGAATATCACCTCGATGGGTATTTCCTACCTGACCGTGGCGGAAAACGACGGGGGCCGCTTTGGCTGGGACCATCTCGAGGGTATGGAAGTCATCACCGAAACCGAATTTATCCGGCACGTGCGTGTGCCCCGGCCGCTGGTATTGAAAATCGACGGACGCCGGTCGCAGGGCGTGGTGATTATGGGTTGAAGCGCCGGGGGCATCATGTTAGGGGGCGTGCTCATGCCGGCTCCTTCAATCGATGGGATTAAACGGCGAGGTCAGGTTTGACACTATGACGGGGTATTGGGGAGATGCCCTGCGGACAATGAGAGGGAGGCGAAAATGACGGATATTCTGCAGCAGGTCAAGGATCGCGATCCAGGCGAACGTGAATTCCATCAGGCGGTCATGGAGGTGGTCGAGTCGGTCCAGCCGGTGCTCGAGCGCAATCCGGAATACCGCAAGGCGGCGGTCATGGAACGGATCACCGAACCGGAGCGGGTGATCCTGTTCCGGGTGCCCTGGGTGGACGATCAGGGCCAGGTGCGGGTCAACCGCGGGTTTCGCATCGAGATGAACAGCGCCATCGGCCCCTACAAAGGGGGGTTGCGCTTCCATCCGTCGGTGAACCTGAGCATTCTCAAATTCCTGGCTTTCGAGCAGGTATTCAAAAATGCGCTCACCACCCTGTCCATGGGCGGCGGCAAGGGTGGCTCCGACTTCGATCCCAAAGGCAAATCGGACCTGGAAGTAATGCGCTTCTGCCAGAGCTTCATGACCGAGCTTTCGCGCCACATCGGGCCGGATACGGATGTGCCCGCCGGCGACATCGGCGTGGGGGCCCGCGAGATCGGCTTTCTCTTCGGCCAGTACAAGCGGCTGCGCAACGAATTCACCGGGGTGCTGACCGGCAAAAGTCTGGGCTGGGGCGGCAGCCTGATCCGTCCGGAGGCCACCGGGTACGGCAGCGTCTACTTCGCCGCCGAGATGCTCAACACACAAGGCGACAGCCTGGAGGGCAAGACCTGCCTGGTGAGCGGCTCCGGCAACGTGGCCCAGTACACCACCGAAAAAGTTTTAGAGCTGGGTGGCAAGGTGGTCACCCTGTCCGATTCCACCGGCTATATCTACGATGAAGCCGGCATCGACGCCGGCAAGCTGGCGTTCGCCATGCGCCTCAAGAACGTGCGCCGCGGCCGGATCAAGGAATATGCGGAGAAATATCCCGAAGCGGTCTACACCGAGGCCGATGCCTCCCTGGACCACAACCCGCTCTGGAACCACAAGGCCGATTGCGCCTTTCCCAGCGCCACCCAGAACGAGATCAACGCCAAGGACGCCCAGAACCTGATCAACAACGGCGTCAATCTCGTGAGCGAAGGGGCCAACATGCCCTCCACGCCGGAGGCCATCAACGTCTTCATCGACAAACAGATATTCTACGCCCCGGGCAAAGCCGCCAATGCCGGCGGAGTGGCCACCTCCGGGCTCGAGATGGCCCAGAACAGCATGCGCCTGAGCTGGCCGCGGGAAGAGGTGGACAACCGTTTGCAGCAGATCATGAAAAGCATCCACGCCACCTGCCTGGAGGCCGCCGCTGAATACGGCCATCCGGGCAACTATATGATGGGGGCCAACATTGCCGGGTTTACGAAGGTGGTGGATGCGATGCTGGACCAGGGAGTAGTTTAGTAAGAATTGATTTAGACCCTCCCAAGACGGCAGAAGGTCTGGGGCGATTCACCTATCCTTTTGTTTTTGGGGGATATGTTCATTTTCTTTCCCGTGAAAGAAAACGAACCAAAAGAAAACGCCCGTGCCCCGCTTAACCCTGCGCGTCGCTGAATCAAACGGGTCTCGCGGAAACTCGCTGCGCTCAGACAAGTCCGCGAGCCTGATCCGTTTGATCCAACGATGCTCGGCGCGGGACAAAGGGAATAAAAACCGAAATCCGAACAGTGACCAAAGTGAAGGCCGTGCCAGGAATGACACGGCCTTCTTAATTTCGGATGATGATTACCGGGTTTGGGAGCTGTTATTCCACGTTGATGGAGACCTTTCGGGGCTGCTCGGCTTCCGGCTTGGGGATGGTGATCTTGAGGACGCCGTCCTTGAAATTGGCTGTTATCTTTTCGGTGGGGATCATGGCCGGCAGGGCAAAGGAGCGGGCAAAACGTCCGAAAACCCGTTCACTGCGCATATAGCTGCCGTTGCCCACGCTATGATCGACCATGCGCTCGCCACTGATCGACAGCACGTTTTCCTTGACCTCGATGGCCACGGCTTCCTTGTCGACCCCCGGGATTTCGACAAAAACGACAATCGCCGGCTCTGTATCGATAATGTCCACCGGCGGGCGCCAGGCACCCATGGTCTCGCTGTCATAGTCCCCGGATTGTGAAAACACGTCTTCGAACAGGCGGTTGATGCCCTGCTGCAGGCTGGCGATTTCCCGCGCCGGGCTCCATTTGATGATGGTCATGTAGTGCTCTCCTGCGATGCTGGCTTGTGGATCGGTTAATAAATTTAACTAATAAGAATTATTGTAAATTTTGACTGTAATCTAATCATCGCGGTCATCCTGTCAAGGCGGTGGCGGCCTGCAGATGCAGCCCCCATTCGGACCTGTTGAGGACTGGGGAAAACCCATCGACGCACAAGGATGCGAGCGGATTTCAGATAGGGTCAGGCTTGACTTCCGACCAACTTTAGCCAATATTCACAAGGTTGGTTCTTAATAAATAACCCCTTGATATTATTCCTACCTGGTTCAGGGATTTCGATGCGGATCAACGCGATGACCTGCATACCCCCAGTCAAATGTCGGAAATTCCCTACGGGAAACAGGGCCTTTTTCACGATCATCCTCCTGTCGGCCCTCGTGTGTGCCATTTTCATCCCGGGCCTGTCCCCTCTGGCCATGGCCGAGGAGGAAGAACCTGGCGCTCCGGAAGCATTGGTTTCCGCTCAGCAACTGAAAGAATCAGTCAACCGGGCCCTGGCCGGCAATCAGTCGGAGTTGACGGATTTGGAGACGAAGCTGCGTGAGCTGGATTCCTTGAAGGCTGCGATCCGAACCGAAATCAAAGCCAACGAATCCCTGAATGCGGCCCACGGCCAGTTGCTGCTGGCAACCCAAATGGCGATCGAGGATTTGGAAAAAGCGCTTTCGGAAAATCGTCTGGCATCCAAGACCCTGACCGATCGACTGGAGACGTTTCAAAAACACCATGAAACCATCACAATTATGGTCCAGGCCTCCAACGATCGCCTTGTCCTGGCCCGGCAGCAGATTGAAAATATCCGCGAGACACAGTTCTCCAATGAGCAGAAGCAGAAGCTGAAAGCCAGCACTCGTAAACTCATACAGATTCTTGAAAACAAAATTAATCTGGGGGAACGTTATCTGGAGATTTCCGGAGACCTGCTGGAGCGGATGAATGCGGCCGTTGAAGAGAAAAAGGCGATTGCGGCCAAACTCTTGACCCGGCTTGAAACCAAAAGAAAAGTATCCTTTTTTTTCCGCACCGACCCCTTTCGTTACTTTAAACGGCAGTCCGTCCAGGAAGCCCTTCTCATTTTTTGGGACCGCTTCGCCATGGTCTTCAGCCCGACAGTCTGGAAAGGTCTCTATAGCCAGGCCAGGCTGGGCGGTTTCGCCCGCTGGGCCCTTTTCCTGATGGCGTTGATCGCGGTTTTCACGCTCCAGGGTCGTTTGCGGGCCTTCATCCAGCGCGTCGAAAAACAATGCGAGGGGCCGGGCTGGTACCACCGCTGCCTGGGGCTTCTGCTCCTGCGCCGTTCCCTGGCCTACCTCGGCATGACCGTCCTTTTCGGTGTCTACACCCATTTCCAGTTGACGCTAATCGGAATCGGCCTGGGACGCACGCTGTACGAGCTATTCCTGGTACTGCTCGTCACCCGCTGGGGGATGGGTTACCTCGATCATGGATTCAGTGGCTCCCCCTCCGTGCTGCGGACCTTTGTGACCGGGCGGTTGAAGCGCCTGCTGCGCCTTTATCGCGCCGCGGCCATTGCATTTTTCATCGTGAAATGGATCGTCGGGATCGACAGCCTGCTGACCGGGCTGGTGTGGGATGTTGGGGTGACGGTCATCTTAATCTGGACCTTGAATTTCTGGCGACAATTCAAACCCGTCGTGGTCGAAGGCGTGCGCGAAGGCCAGGCCGCCCCCGACGCCAAAAGGATGGCGATGCTGCGGGGAGGGAGCTACCTGATCGTCGGTGGGAGCCTCCTGCTCAGTCTGCTGGGCTACAACACCCTGGCCGACCACTGGATAACGGGCTGGATCTATACCACTGTTCTGCTCTTCTGGGGATGGATCAGCCTGAACGTCATCCGCGAGTGGCACCGCGACCACAAGACCGAGGCGGCCGCGGCCGCCGAAGACCACATCGTGGGCGGGACCCATCCCTGGCGCTGGTCCATGATTCAGCTGGTCCGGTTTGTCTGGATCTTTATTATGACCGCCGGTCTCATAGGGTCCTGGGACAGCGGCGGTTATCTGCAGGCTCAACTGGGAAGATTCATCGGCTACACCGTGGCCATTGGGAAGGTCAATCTGAGTATCAGGGGCATCCTGATGGCCGTTGTTATCGTCTACCTGACCTACCTGGGCGTGCGCCTGGGCCGTGCGTTGATCAACTATCAAATCCTGGAAAACAGGTCGCTGGAACGCGGCCTCAAGGATTCGATCCTGACGGTGTCGAGCTACCTGGGGTGGGGGCTCGGCCTCCTGCTGGCCCTGGCGGTGATCGGGGTCGATACCACGTCCCTGGCCGTGGTCTTCGGGGCGCTCAGTGTGGGGATCGGGTTCGGGCTGCAGAACATCTTCAACAATTTTATCAGCGGCCTGATCCTGCTCTTCGAGCGGCCCATCCAGGTGGGCGACTACGTCGAGGTAGGCGGCCTCTGGGCCGAGGTCAAGAAGATCAACGTGCGCTCCACCGTGGTGCAGACCTTCGACAACGCCGCGGTGATCATCCCCAACTCGGAATTCATCAGCCAGCGTGTGACCAACTGGAGCTTCAAGGACAAGCGCATGCGCCGCAACATCGAGGTCGGGGTGGCCTACGGTTCGGACATCGACTTGGTGGAAAAGACCCTGCTGGAAATCGTCAACAAGCGCAAAAGGGTCCTCAAGTTTCCCAAACCGGACGTCATTTTTATCGACCACGGTCCCAGCGCCCTGATTTTCCGCCTGCGCATCTGGGTGCACGTGGACAACTACTGGGCTGTACCCAGCCTGATCCGCTTTGAAATCGACAAGCACTTCCGCGAGCTGGGCATCGAGATCGCCTTCCCCCAGCAAGATCTCCATATCCGCAGCTACCCCGAGGAATTCAAGCCGCAGGTCCCGGCCCCCGAAGATACCTGATCGCGCTGCCGGATCGTCTTTAATCACCTCCCTTACGCCCACCTGTTTCACCAACACGGCCTCGCGTCCGCGCCCGGCAACGCAATTTGATCCTTAAGGAATTCCGTCCCCCGACCGATAGCCCCTATGGGGATAAAACGGCAATCATATTGGCCTTACGGGCACGATCCGTTTTTTAGCCCGGCGGTTCCGGGTGGTGGTCCCGGAAATACAAGACTTTCTGATCGCATCACGCGCCCTTGCGGGCATCGATCGCACGTGAGTGAGGTATCTGGTATGCAGTCCCTTGAAACCATCAAAGCGATCCATCGGGATCAACCGGTCTGCCCGGTAACGGGGCGGCCCATCCGGCGGGAGCCGGACTGGCTGTATGTTTCCGACCAGCACGCTTACACAACCGGCGTCATGGCCGATGCCCTGATCACCACCAAAGCGATCGGGTTTACGGACATCGAGGGCGTGCAGCGCTATTGCGACATCATGGCCGAACTCTTTGCCCGTAAACCGCATGCGGATCATCGCTATGTCATTCTCGAGGATTATTCCGAACTCAAAGGCGCCGAATCGAGGGCGCGCAAGCTCTATATCGATTTCTTTTCGCGACAGCACCAGCACCTCCAGGCCATTCTGTTCTACAACACCACGTTCCAGATGAATCTGAGCGTTCGATTGGGCCAGGCACTGCACATTGTCAAATTTCCCGTCGAACTTCAGGACAATTACGAGGCCGCCCTCAAGCGTGCCTCAGCCCTGCTGGACCTGGATCTGTTTCGGGCACCGGCGCCAGCGGCTTCCCGGCGTTCGGGCGATGGCTCGGCACCGTCACCCCAATTCCGCCGCTGTTTGGCATTCGATGACTATACCTTCAGCGTGGAGGTCCTGAATGACCACATCGTGCATGTCACCAGCCAGGGTGTTCTGAAGGAAGCCCATATCGCCCCGACATTCGAAGCCCAACGCGAAGCCGCGCGATCACTCAGGCCCGGATCGTTGTACTATTTAGTGCACGGCGTCGAAGGCACCAGCGTCCAGAATCTCAAGACCCGCAAGCTGCACCTGGCCGCCATCAAGGCCCTGCACCGCGACTTTCCTTTCAGGGCCTGCATTACTTACGGGGCCAGTCGGCTTCTGCGTGCCGCCATCCTGATGGCGACCGGCTTCGTGCCTTTCGAAAATCGTCTGGCGGAAAGCCGGGAAGAGGCCCTGGCGATTGTCGCGCGGGATGGGGTGGTGAGCGCGGCCGAAAAGCCGCCCGTTGCCGACCGGGCGGCTGGCAAAAGCACCCTGCCGGCAACGGAAATCCAGGATTACGTCGAGGAATTGATGCATTTCATCGGGGGGATCAAGTGGGCCCAGGAGGGCCTTGCCCGGCGGGAAACAGTCGAAAAAATGCACCCGTTTCTGCCCGTAATGGATGCTATCGCCCTGATCAAAGGCGATCTGGACGATCTCTTGAAATCGCGGCAGGCGGTCGAAGACAAACACCGGGAAAGCGAGGAAAAATACCGTCGCATTCTGGAGGAGATCAACGACGCCTTTTTCGAAGTGGATTTGAACGGTGATATCACCTTTTACAACCAGGCCCTGTGTCGCCTGGTGGGTTACGACGAAGACCAGATAATGGGCTTGAACTAC
>JASJCD010000037.1 GCA_030066135.1 Desulfobacterales bacterium
TCGGCGCAGGCGCGGCAGGGGCTGCGTACCAGATAACCAACCTCAAAATCGAACTTGCAGGTATAGGACAAAGGTTTCTGTGGATATTTCTGCCATTTCATGGTTGTCATTTCAGCTTGGTTCAACTCCGTAATCCGTTGGCTGGCAACGGTCAAGTGTCAACTTCCTGCTCACCGTCCATAATCCAAGCGGTCCTCATAGCATGAAAGATCCGCGGCGGCAAGCCGGCCTTGGTCGTCGGGCCGACAAGCGCCCGTTGCCGCATCCAGCCGCCAATCGACGGGGCGGCTCTCGGGGCTGGGTGCCGGTGTCATCCGCTGGATTGATCTTTGAATCGGCGATAATCGACCATGCGTGCAAACGCCTGAACCGCCCTTTCGGGGGTTTCATAGAAAACGGCATTGTAGGGGCTGTGCGCAACAGGATAAACCGTGCGGTCGCTTTCGTCCTGGAGCAGGCTCACGCCATAAACGGGTTTTTCATAGCGCTGCATCAATTCCGCGATGCGTTCGATATATTGGGCCTCAAATTGCATGATGGTGTCGTGCACCAGTGCGTGGAAGTCAGCGGTTAGGTCCGGATCGGCCTTCTTGCCGTTGGCAATCAGGCGGCTGACGAAAATCCGGCGCCCCAGAATGCCCAGGTTGATGACCGCATCGCAGCCGTCCCACTTCAGCAGGGCTTCCATGGTTTGCAGGGGCAGTTCCAAATCGTTTTCGCCCACCAGGTCCACCGGGTTGGCCTTACTCCAGTAAGGGGGCAGCAATCGATCCAGCGCGGCGACCACACTGGGATCCAGGACCGGTACCGTCAACCCGTTGGCCGCACATAAATCCGCCGTGACCACACCCCAGCCGCCCCCCAGGGTCATGATGGCGGCGCGGTTGCCACGGGGCAGGGGCAGTGAGGCAAACGCCGCCGACAGGTCCAGCAGTTCCATGGGGCGGTCGACTTTGACGATGCCGGCCTGGCGGCACATGGCGTTGAACACGGCGGTATCCGATGCCAGGGCGCCGGTATGACTGGACGCGGCCCGGTTGCCGGCACTGCTCTGACCGCCCTTGAGCATGACGATCGGTTTCTGCCGTCCGAGTCGCCGGGCGTTTTCAAAGAATCGCCGGCCGTTCTTGACGCTTTCAATATAGAGCATGACCGTGCGCGTGAGCGCGTCGCCCTCAAATCCGGCGATAAAATCCTCGATGGTCAGCATGGCCTCGTTGCCGGAACCGGCAAATCCACGGATGCCGATGCCCTGCTGCTCGGCAAACGCCAGCAGTTGCGTGCCCATGTTGCCCGACTGGGCCACCACGGCCGTACCGCCGGCCCGGGGGCACACCGGGGATCCCGTGCCGTAGAATTTGATGTGGGGGTTGCAGATGCCCATGGTATTGGGTCCCAGGACGAGGATGCCGGCCTGGCGGGCGGAACGGGTCAGTTCCGCCTCCAGGGCTTTGCCTTTTTCATCGGTTTCCCCGAAACCGGAAGTGATTAAAAGCATATTACGGATTTTCTTCTGCTGCAGCTGGGGGATCAGTTCGAGTACACCCGCCGCCGGTATGGTTACCACCGCCAGGTCGATGGCCTCCGGCACATCGGCGATGCTGCGGTAGACCGGTCGGCCGGCGATCCGCCCGCCCTTGGGATTGACCAGGTAGCACTGGCCATCGAAACCACCGCCCACCGTGTTGGTAAAGAGCATGTGCCCCCATTTCCCGAACTGCGCGGAGGCCCCGATAAACGCAATCGCCCGGGGATAGAACAAATCGCGGATGGATTGCGCGGGAACGCCGCCTTCCTCGTTCGCGGGCATCGACGGCGGACGACAGATCACCAGGGCGTCGGCAATGCCGATTCCGCCGTCTGGCCGGGCAATCAGCGGGTTGAGGTCGATTTCGGCGATTTCAGGGTAATCCACGGCCAGCTGCGACAGGCCCAAAAGGATGGCCACCAGGTCTTCCCGATCGACGGCCTGCTCGCCCCGCAGCGCACCCAGAAAGGCCTGGGCCTGCAGCTCATCGAGCATGGCTTCGGCATCGCGGGGCGACAGGGGGGCCAGACGGCAACTGGTATCGGCCAGCGCTTCCGTGTAGATACCGCCCAGCCCGAACATGACCACGGGACCGAATTGGTCATCGCGGTACATGCCGGCCACGAACTCCCGGCGGCCGGCGATCTGGGGCTGGACCAGAAAATTTTCGATATCGCCGCCGCCGCGCTGGCGCATCTCTTCCAGGGCCCGCACCAAGGCATCGCGGTCGGTAAGCCCCGTTTGGACCAGCCCCCGGTCGGATTTATGCAACAGGCGGGGACCCACCGCTTTGAGGACCACCGGGTAACCGAGCCGATCGGCGGCATCGGCGGCGGCCTGGGGCCGCGTCACCAGGGTTTCATCCGGCAGGACGATACCGGCGGCGCGGAGCACTTGTTTCGATTCGTATTCGCTCAGTGCGAAATTTTCCCGCGCCAGGGCGGTGTCGATATAAGATCTTATGGTCATGATGGATTTTTCCCCGGGCCCGTCACGAGGGCAGAAAATTAGGATGGACTATAAAAAACGGAATCCTTATAGCGCCAGGGCCACGGGGGGTCAAGCCTGCGGGGCGAGGCCTTGACGCCTGCCACCCGTGTGGCTGAAGCATTTCAAAGCTAAGGTATTTTCAGGATGTGGACGCATCAACCGGCTTTGCGGATGCGCCCATTGAAGCTGCGCATGACGCTGTGCTGGAGGGACTGGCGTTTGGTTTTGAAATAGGCGTAGCTGTAGCGAATGTTCTTATCAATCAGATCGGGATAGTTGCGCATGTTGCTCTTGAGCTTCAGGGTGTTGGAGGTCACTTTCCGGAGCAGGTGGGTTTCCTTGCCGACGACCTTGGTCAATCCGGCTTTGAGCGCATCCAGAAAGTCACCGCAGCAGACGGCATCTTCCGCCAGGGTGACGGCTTTCCCCATCTGGGCCAGGCGATGACCGTCGCTGCCGCCGGAAACGCCTTTGCCCAGGTTGAAGCCCAGAACCGTACTCTTGAGGTTCCATTTGTTCATGTTTTCGGCGTTGATCACTTCGACGCCATCGACCATTTCATAGATGATGCGCAGGCGCTCCTCTGAAAAATAGGAATTCTGGACGCCGGTATAGGCGGCACTGAAAGGGTGGGGCAGAACGACCACGCTGGGATAACTTTTGGCCGCCTCGATCAGCGCCTCCATCTCCAAGGTGGTCGAGCTCATGACATCAGGCCCCATGAAAGGCAGGACGGTCTTCAGAAAAAAATGCTCCAGGTCTCGGGGCGTGTAGAAATACACCAGCAAATGAGACCCTTCGGCCGATGTCACTTCGATACCGGGAATGGTCAGCAGATCCCGGTGCTGGGCCAGTTCCATGGCCCCACGGATTTCATTGTGATCGGTAAGGGCGATGCCGATGCCCAACGCCCGGGCCTGGGTCGCGATGGGGATAATGGCATCGTGACCATCGGAATGGTAACTGTGAAAGTGCATGTCCACTACCGTGGATTGTGAAGAGAGTGCTTCCAGGTCGGGGGTCTTGAATTCGATCCGGTGAAAATCTTGAAATGCCATATAGTCGTCAATATCCTTGAGAGCCTTATGTTGTCGCATGCTGTACGATCGCTTGGATCCGATTGACTGTCCAAATCGACGCGCCAGAATCTGCTAATTTGGAGCCCACTATAGTCCATATCGCCCCAAAAGGGAAATGCTTAAGCTTGAACCGGTGGTTGCGGGCGACCGTCTTTACGGTGCGCGGCGCTTGTGTTATGGGACGGCGCCATGAGTTAAGTTGGATTTTTTGCGACGGGAGGACACCGAGGTGAAATCATGATGCGAATCGGAATGGGCTATGATGTGCATCGGCTGGTGCCGGATCGACCACTGATCCTGGGGGGGATCGAAATCCCTCATGATCTTGGCCTGCTGGGGCATTCCGACGCCGATGTGCTGACCCATGCGATCTGCGACGCCATTCTGGGGGCGGCAGCCCTTGGCGATATCGGGATGCATTTCCCCGATTCGGATCCCGCCTTTCAAGGTGTTTCCAGTCTTGTCCTGCTGAAACATACCCTGGACCTGGTGGCCGGGGAAGGTTTGAAGGTCTGCCAGATCGACGCGACTGTGGTCGCCCAGGCACCCCGCCTGGGCCCCTATCGTGACCGGATGCGCGCCAGGCTGGCCGAGACGCTCGGTATTCCTCTGGACATGACCAGCATCAAGGCAACAACCACCGAAGGGCTTGGTTTTGCGGGGCGCCGGGAAGGCGTGGCCGCGCTTTGTATCGCCCGACTGGAGCCGATCACGCTGCCATGACCTCGACCTTCAAGCTCCTTTCCGAGATGACACCCCGCGGGGACCAGCCCGCCGCGATTGATAAATTGACACGCCAGCTGCAACAGCAGTCATCGCAGAATGTCCTCCTGGGGGTCACGGGTTCAGGGAAAACCTTTACGATGGCCCACGTCATTGCCAACATCGGGGCACCGACCCTTGTGATTGCCCCCAACAAGACCCTGGCCGCACAGCTCTACAACGAATTCAAAACTTTTTTTCCCCACAATGCGGTCGAATACTTCGTCAGCTATTACGATTACTATCAGCCGGAAGCCTATATCCCTGCCAGCGACACCTATATCGCCAAGGACTCGTCCATCAATGAGCTGATCGACAAGCTACGGCATTCGGCCACGCGCTCGGTGCTGTCACGCCGGGATGTGATCGTGGTGGCCAGCGTTTCCTGTATCTACGGTCTGGGAGCCCCCGAAGACTATCTCGGCATGCGGGTGGATATTGAAACCGAAGCCGAGATGGAACGTGACACCCTGCTGCGGCGTCTGATCGAAATCCAGTACGAGCGCAACGACATCGACTTCCACCGGGGCACTTTCCGGGTGAGGGGGGATCGTGTCGAGATCTATCCGGCCTACGAGGAGGACATTGCCCTGCGGGTCGAATTTTTCGGGGACGAAATCGACCGCATCGCTGAAATCGACCCATTGCGCGGCACCGTTCTGCAATCGGTGGCCCGCACAGCCGTTTTTCCGGCCAGCCATTATGTCACCCGGAAGCGAACCCTCAAACGGGCCACCGAGACCATTAAAACGGAACTGAAAGCGCGCGTGGCCTACTATCGCGACGAGAAGCGCTACCTCGAAGCCCAGCGCATCGAGGAACGCACCCTCTACGACCTGGAGATGATTCAAGAACTGGGCTACTGCAACGGCATCGAAAATTATTCCCGGCACTTGACAGGACGCCGCCAAGGCGAACCTCCGCCGACACTGCTGGACTACTTCCCGGATGATTTTCTGCTCTTTATCGACGAGAGCCATATCGGCGTACCGCAGCTGGGGGGCATGTACCGCGGGGACCGCTCCCGCAAGGAAACCCTGGTGAACTACGGCTTTCGACTTCCATCAGCCCTGGACAACCGGCCGCTGAAGTTTGACGAGGCCACGGCACGCTTCAAGCGCACCGTCTATGTATCGGCCACGCCGGCAGCATATGAGGTCAAGGCCGGGGGCGATAGCCTGGTGGAGTTGATCGTCCGGCCCACCGGCCTGCTCGACCCTCAGATCGAAGTGCGCTCCGCCGACAAGCAGGTGGACAATCTGCTCGAAGAAATCCATAAGCGCATCGAACGCCGCGAGCGTGTGCTGGTGACCACCCTGACCAAACGCATGGCCGAGGATCTGACGGAGTATTACAGCGACCTCGGCCTGCAGGTGCGATACCTGCATGCGGATATATCCACCCTGGAGCGGATGGAGATCATCGGCGACCTGCGCAAGGGTCTGTTCGATGTGTTGATCGGCATCAATCTGCTGCGCGAGGGGCTGGACATTCCGGAAGTTTCACTGGTGGCCATTCTGGACGCCGACAAGGAGGGTTTTCTGCGCTCCGCCCGTTCGCTCATCCAGACCTGCGGACGGGCGGCCCGCAACGTGAACGGGCAGGTGGTGATGTACGCCAACACCGTGACCCCTTCGATGCAGGCGGCCATCGATGAAACCGAGCGGCGGCGCCAAATCCAGCAGATTTACAATGAGCGCCACGGCATCACGCCGCAATCGGTGAGCAAGGAAGTCGTTTCCGTTTTTGATGCCCTGCGCAATGCGACCGAAAAAACGACCGATGCCGTTCGCGAACCGGCCGCCGTCTTCGAGACGCGCGAAGATCTGGATCGCCATGTGGGGACCCTCGAAAAAGAGATGCGCCGAGCTGCACGCGATCTGGAATTTGAACGTGCGGCTGAAATTCGGGATCAGATCAACCAACTGCGCCAGGAACTGGTCTTCGATGGCCAGGTGTCTTGATAACAGGGCGCATGCCCAGCCAGCCCGAAGCGTTGACGCCGATGACCGCACCCGATCTTAAAGCCAAACTGGCCCAATCACCGGAAACGCCCGGGGTATATCTGATGAAGGATAGCCACGGCAAGGTGATCTATGTCGGCAAGGCCAAACAGCTTAAAAAACGCCTGGCCAGCTATTTGGCGCGCACCGATCAGGCCGATCCCAAGACACGAACACTCGTGGCCCGGATTGCCGACTTCGAGACCATTGTCACCGCTTCCGAAAAGGAAGCCCTGCTGCTTGAATCCAATCTGATCAAACGCCACCGCCCGCGCTACAACGTGGTCCTTAAGGACGACAAACGCTACCCGGTTCTGCGTCTGGATATACGCCACCCTTATCCCCACCTGAGTATCGGCCGCAAAATCCTGCCGGACGGCGCGCTCTATTTCGGTCCCTATGCCTCGGCCCAGGCCGCCCGTGAAACTCTCAAAATCATCAATCGGACATTTAAACTCCGCAAGTGCAAGAATCGTGAATTCAGCAATCGCACGCGACCCTGCCTGCACCATCAGATGGGGGCCTGTTACGGACCCTGCTGCCTGGATGTCGATCCGGGTTTTTATGCCGCCATCGTCGATGAGGTTGTTCTGTTTCTCAAGGGCCGTACACCGGAGTTGATCAAGACCATCCGCCAGGAGATGCGCGCGGCCGCTGCGAATCTTGAATTCGAGCAGGCGGCGCATCTGCGCGACAAGCTGGCCGCCCTCGAAAAAAGCCTGGAAAAGCAGCGGGCCGTTGCCGCCGACCGTGGCGACCGCGACATTTTGAGCGTGGTTATGGATGAGGGCCTGATTGTTGTGACCCTGCTCTCCGTGCGCAGCGGCTACCTGCATGGCTGCCGGAATTTTGAATTTATCGAGAGTGCCTCCGAACCGGCCGAGATATTGAGCGCCTTCATGCGCCAGTACTATGACCAGGCCGTGACACCGCCGGCTGAAATTCTGGTGCAGTATCTGCCCGAAGACCGCCTCCTGCTGGAGGAATGGTTTCGCCACCAGGGCCAGCATAGGGTCAAAATCCATTTTCCCCAGCGCGGGGACAAGAAACGCCTGGTTGAGATGGCCGTGCAGAATGCCGTCAAGACCCTGCGTGAAAAGCTGACCGCCAGGCATAGCCGGGCGGAATTGCTGCAACGGCTCCAAAAACGGCTGCGCTTGCAGCGACTGCCACGGCGCATCGAGTGCTTCGACAATTCCAACCTGGGGGGGGCTTCGGCCGTAGCCGGGATGGTGGTTTTTGAAGATGGGCAGCCCAAGAAGGCCGATTACCGTAAATTCAAGATCCAGTCGGTTGGGGTCCCGGATGACTATGGCGCCATGTTTGAAATCCTTTCGCGCCGGTTCCGCAATCACCCCGAATGGCCGCTGCCCGACCTGCTGCTGGTCGACGGCGGCAAGGGGCAACTCAACGTGGCCCTGGCCGTCCTTGACGCACTGGGACTGACATCACAGTTTGAAGTGGCCGCGATTGCAAAAAAGGACGAACACCGGGGGGAGGTCCATGACAAGATCTACCGGCCCCAGCGGGCCAACCCGGTCAATCTGGACAGAGACGAGCCCTTGCGCCTCTACCTTGAGCGCATCCGTGATGAAACCCACCGGTTTGCCATTGGTTACCATCGCCAACGTCGTCGTCGCGCGGCCACGGAATCCATTTTGGACGATATACCCGGTATCGGCCCGCAGCGGCGCCGCACTCTTATGCGCGCTTTTGGCAGTATTGCAAAAATAAGGGCAGCGACGCCCGAAGCATTGAGCGCGCTGCCCGGAATGAATGCCAAGGCGGCCGCGAATGTGATCGCCCGGCTGAATTCTACGAAAAACGGATAGGTTTCGCTTGTGGCCCTCGCAGGGACACGTTGTCGACGCCCCTGATTTAAAGTTTGGCCAGAACGCCTTTCAACTCTTCCACCGCCGCGGCCGATTTGTCCAGGGCGGCTTTTTCATCGGCCGTGAGATCGATCTGAATAACTTCTTCAACCCCACCGGCGCCTAACTTGACCGGAACCCCGATGAAAAGATCATGATAGCCGTATTCGCCCTCAAGCATAGCGGCGCAGGGCAGGATTTTCTTCTTGTCCTTGAGGATCGCTTCCGCCATTTCGACGGCCGCGGAAGCCGGGGCGTAATAGGCGCTTCCGGTCTTGAGCAGGCTTACGATTTCGGCGCCGCCATTGGCGGTGCGTTCCACCAGGGCATCGATGCGATCGGCGGACATCAGCTCGGTAATCGGTATGCCGGCCACGGTTGAATAGCGCGGCAGCGGCACCATGGTGTCGCCGTGCCCGCCCAGTACGAAGGCATGCGTGTTTTCGACGGATACATTCAGTTCCATGGCGATGAAAGTGCGAAAACGGGCCGAGTCGAGGACGCCGGCCATGCCGATGACGCGGTTTTTCGGAAAACCGCTGGCGTCATAGGCCACATGGCACATGGCATCCAGCGGATTGCTGACAATGATGAGGATACAATCGGGCGAGTATTTGGCGATCTGCTCGGTTACCTGTCTGACAATGCCCGCGTTGGTGCTGATGAGATCATCGCGGCTCATGCCCGGCTTGCGAGGGATACCCGCGGTGATTATGGCGATATCAGAACCTGCGGTGGCTTCATAGGCATTGGCGCCGGTGAGATGGGAATCGTGTTTTTCGATGGGGGCGGCCTCCATCAGGTCCAGCGCTTTGCCCTGCGGCACCCCTTCGATGATGTCAACCAGGACGACATCACTCAAACCTTTTTCGGCCAGACGCTGGGCGGCAGTGGCGCCAACATGGCCGGCACCGACAACTGTTACTTTTTTGTCCATGTGCTGCTCCTTGTCGATCAATGGGGTTAAAGAATGTACGGAGGTCAAGCGGTTGTGAACGCTATAGTTGAACTAAAGGACTGATTTGATAACATGATTGAAATTTATGTCAACAGATTTATATCCGGCGATCTTATTGACTTTTAATTTAAAATTCGGGTATATCCCTCTAGTGGACGTAACTCTTTTGGTTTGTTACGGATATAACTTTTTGGCAAACCGCCCAAGGTCACCGGTGAAAGTGATGAGGTCGTAATGGGTGCAGCAGCACAAATCAAGACACTGCTGAGAGAAGCCGATCTTTATCAGCAACAGGGCTTGCTGAATGAAGCCAAGGAGCGCTATAAGAAAGCAACCGAAATCCTTAGAAAAAACGCTGGTATCACCAACAGTCAGGAACTCATTAAGAGCATCGTCAAAAAGGTCGTCGTGCTGAACCAGGAAATCAACAA
The DNA here is from genome assembly GCA_030066135.1 of Desulfobacterales bacterium. Taxonomy (GTDB): domain Bacteria; phylum Desulfobacterota; class Desulfobacteria; order Desulfobacterales; family UBA5852; genus JABZFP01. Next base: position 9,623 of record JASJCD010000037.1, read on the forward strand.
GATCAATGAAGCGGCGACCAAGCCTGAGGTTTCCGACCAGAAACAGGATTTGATCAAAAACCTATTCGGCGGCGGGAAAGACGAAGGTGACGGCCAGCGTGCTCTCGAGGGCGCCATTGCGCTCGCCAAGTTTGGCCAATTTGAGCGGGCCCTGGCCGAATTTGATCGCCTCCTAGAAGATGACGGCCTGCGTGTTGCCGCGGCCAAAAACATTGTCCGCTGCTATATCGAACTCTCTGATCTGGATAAGGCGGTCGAACGCTTTTCGGCCTGGGTCGAGGATGATGCGTTTAAAGACATCGACCTGAAGAAAATCCGCTTTTTCCTGGAAAATCGACTGCGCAAACTCGGCCATGACGGTGTCCTGCCGGAGCGCACGCAGGTTCTGGAGATCGAAGAAATAGAAGTCGACGATCAGGCCGCAGGGGCGGGGAAAGCCGCTTCCGAATTCGTTGACGAGGTCGAAGCTGAATCGGTCGATTTCGAAAGTGAACTCGAACTCCATGAAGAAGAATTCCTGGATATCAACTCCGTCGGAATTCAACTGGCCCCGGGCAATTCCAAAGGCCAAATGTTCGAATTCGATGTAAGTTTTCAGACGGGTAATTCGATTAACCTGATTATCCCGAATACAGAGAAGACACTCCTCAAAGAGCTAAAGGCCGGGACCAAACTGCAGGATATGCAGTTTTTCTCGCCCATTGCGATTTTGAATGGATCCGGTGTGGTAACCTCTAAGACCAGGATTAAATCCGGCCCCAAAGAGGGCGACTTCAGCCTTGATATTACGATCTTAACGACTTAACCACAGCGTACTTCTGCCGCGGAGCTGATTTGGATGGCGACCTTCAACTTTAAAAAGCGGGAAATCGAATGCAAGATAGTTTATTACGGGCCGGGGCGTTGCGGCAAGACAACCAATCTTGAACACATTTTCAAAACCTATAAGAAGCAGGTCTCGGGAGAGATGGTCTCGATTGACACGGAAGGTGACCGCACGCTCTTCTTTGACTTTCTCCCGATGGGTTTAGGCAAGATCAAGGGGTGTGACGTCAAGGTTCAGCTATATACCGTACCCGGGCAGGTACAGTATAGCTCCACCCGCAAGCTGGTTCTGAAAGAGGTGGACGGTGTTGTATTCGTAGCGGATTCTCTGGAAGTGCGGCGTGAGAAGAACATGCTGTCCTTGAAAGACTTGCACGAAAATTTAAAATCCTACGGATCCAGTATCTTTAAGATTCCGTTGGTAATGCAATACAACAAAAGGGATTTGGAAGAAGAGGGCATCCCCTTGATGCCGATTGCCCAGATGGAGCATGACTTGAACCGCCAGTTGAAGGCGCCGTCACACGCCGCCGCGGCCATTAGCGGCATGGGCGTTGCCAAGACGGTAACCGACTGTCTTAAACTGACCCTTCTGCACCTGCAGAAGGAACTGAACTGGGCTAAGTAGGCAAGGACCAATGGCTAGCAAATCCGTCCTATCCGGTAATTTGAGCTTTCTCAACCTGGCGGAACTGCTTCAGTTGCTGGGCTCTAACACAAGCACCGGCGTTCTGCGCATCGCCAATAAATACGCCGCCGAACCCGGGGTCGTCTTTTTCTCCAAGGGCAACCCCGTGCATGCCCTGAACGAAAAACTAAGCGGCCTGGAAGCGATCTATTCACTTTTCGGGTGGTCCGAAGGTGAATTCGCTTTCAGTGAAGAGGCCTATGATGGACAGGCGACCATAAAAAAAAGTCGCATGGAGATTATTCTCGACGGCCTGCGCAAATTGGATGACGGTGAAATCGAGCGCCTTGAACCGGTCGCTTTTGAGAAGGCATCCAGCAAGCCCGACAAGAAAAAGTCTTCGATCCCCATTATAAAGGGCCCCTTGGTGGATTACCTGCATGTCGTCGACGAAGAAGAGTTTTTTGATGGCGAAGAAATCATTATCGAAGGGAATCATGGCAACTGGATATGGGTGATTCTCGAAGGAACGGTCGAGTTGTCCAAGTCGACCCCCGACGGTTCGATCAAGTTCCTGCAGATCAGCGACGGCGCTTTTATCGGCAGCTTGAGTTCTCTTTTCTCGGACGACAGCGTGCGGAATGTAACCGCCACAGCCGTGGGTAATGTACAACTGGGCATGCTGGATTCGCAGGGACTGGGTAGTGAGCTTGGTCGCATGTCTTCGGAATTCAAGAATCTTGTCCGCAGCATCGATAAACGCTTCGATGAAGTCATGCAGAATGCCGTTAACGCTTACCTGCAGAAGGACGACGCCAAACAACTGCTGAAAGAACGCCGACCGGTAATCATGGAGGGTAAGAATGACGACAAAGCATTCGTGATCACAGGGGGCAATGCCTCAGTGGTCCGTAAAACGGACATGGGTATCGTCATGCTGGTGAGTTCTCTGGGGAAAGGCGACGTTATCGGCCCGATTGCTTTTCTTGACATGGGCCTGGAGCCGGGGTCAGCGATCGTGATGGGCGATCAAAACCTTAAAGTGACGAAACTCGACCGTCAGACGTTGAATGCCGAATATGAGCAATTGTCGTCGACTTTCAAAAATATTCTCGAAAATCTTTCCACCTGTATTTTGGCCACGGCGATGGTGACTTGTGATTTCAAAAAGAAATCCACCAAAGAGGCCGCCGCCTCATAGCCAATGCTTTCGGGCTTAGCCGCAGCAGGCTGATCCGCCTCAACAACCGGGAGACGCCTATGACAAACGAAAAAAGAAAACATAAGCGCATCAATGCACTCAACCTTTCGCATGTCGCCATCAATGATAAGGAAACCGAGGTGCGACAAGCGATCGGCCGGACGTTGAATGTCTCCGAGTCGGGCATCCTTCTCGAAACCCATTTCCCGATCCAATCCGACCAGACCGTCAGTCTGACGGTGGGAATTGAAGAAGAGTTGGTCGACATACGGGGCAAAGTTATTCATCTCTTAAACGGCGAAACCGGGAAATTCGAGATGGGGGTCAAATTTACCGACATCGATGAAGAGGGGATCAGCGCCATCCGGGAGTTCATCACCAAATTCCGTCAACTGACCCAAGACCGGAAATCCTGATCAACGTAGCCGTGGCGCCCATTCAATTCACGCGGGTGGCTAGCACGCACGCGGTCCAAGGGCCCTAACCACAACTGACGAGGGAATATGCAAAAAGCTGTATTTGAAACAAGCTTGGACGGGCTTCAGCTTCTGAAAAAGGGCAAAGTTCGTGACATGTATGACTTGGGCGACTACCTTTTGATGGTGGCCACCGATCGCATTTCCGCCTTTGATGTCATCATGCCGGACCCCATACCCGATAAAGGCAAAATTCTGACGCAGATTTCCCTGTTCTGGTTCGAACAAATGGCCGACCTGGTCGCCAACCATCTTGTCGCTCATAAAGTGGAAGACTTTCCCGAAGCGTGTCATCCCCATGCCGATATTCTTGAAGGGCGCAGCATGCTCGTAAAAAAAGTGGAGGTATTACCGATTGAATGCGTCGTAAGGGGCTACCTATCGGGCTCGGGCTGGAAGTCTTACCAGCAATCCGGAGATGTTTGCGGGATCCAATTACCGCCTGGCCTCAAGGAATCCGACCAACTGCCCGAGCCAATATTCACGCCCTCCACCAAGGAAGAACTCGGCAAACATGATGTCAACATCAGCTTTGATGAGATGGTCGACCGCGTCGGTACGCGCTTGGCCGAACAAGCCCGCGATTTAAGCCTGACGATTTACCGGCAAGGGGTTGAACTGGCGAAACGCAAGGGCATTATTATTGCCGACACCAAATTCGAATTCGGCCTGTTTGACGATAAGCTCATCCTCATAGATGAAGTCCTGACCCCGGATTCATCGCGCTTCTGGCCAGAGGCAAGTTATCGCCCCGGGGGCTCACAACCCAGTTTCGACAAACAATATGTGCGTGATTACTTAATCTCGATTGCGTTTGACAAAAAACCACCCGGTCCCCATTTCCCCGAAGAGGTCATCACGGGTACACGCGCGAAATATTTAGAAGCCCTAAAACTGTTGACCGACGGCACATATGGATTTTAGCCTTGCCAAGGTCGCGCTGGATGACATCAACTTAAAAAACCATTCGTTTCGCATCACCACGACGCGCGACAAGCCATCCCTCCATGAATCGATCGGCAACGTCGGTCTACTCGTCCCTCCGGCGTTGCAGCGTCAAGCTTCCGGCTGGATCATTGTAAGCGGGTTTCGACGCATCAAAGCTTGTCGGCAAGCGGGCCACAAAACCGTGGCGGCACGTCGGATCCCGGATGACCTGCCGCTTCTGGACTGCTTTCGACTGGCGGCGATTGAAAATATATCCCAAAGACCGCTCAATCTAATTGAAACCGCGCGTGTGATCAGGCAGTTAAGACGGTTATGCCAGTCGACCCAGACCTTCATCGACGAACTGGTGCGACTGGGCTTGCCAGCATCCCGTGCGATGATCGCTAAATTTGATCGTCTGATGGGTTTGGGAAAGGATCTTCAGGACGCCGTTCTGGATGGCGTGATCGGCCTGAATGTGGCCTTATCCATCGGTGCCATGACCATTGATGATCAAAACGCCGCCCATGAACTACTCACCCGTATCCCCATGAGTGTGAGTAAACAAAGAGAAGTGCTTGCTTTGGCGCTGGATATTGCGGGGCGCGACCGAAAAACGTTGACCGAGGTGGTTCAGTCTGCCCGTATTCGTGAAATCCTTGATGACGCTGAGATGGATCGCAATACCAAAGCAGCCACAATTCGTCGCCATTTTAAAAAAACCCGATATCCGCATCTGTCCCATGCCGAAGCACGTTTCCACGAGGCATTGAGCCGGCTGAAACTTGGCCCGCAAATGCGCATCGATCCGCCCGCAGGTTTTGAAGGCCTTACATACACCCTAACCCTGCGATTCAAGAGCCGCCGCGACCTGGACCAGGCGTATCAAAAGCTGGGTGCGGCTATAAAAAACCCTGCCATCAGTTCTCTTTTCCCCGATTGATACCACGCCTCACAGGCCCGAGGCGTAATTAGCGCCGACCATCAGAATTGGACGGAAAACCGCATCCCTACCCAACACCGGTTGTACCAGCGTTGTTGAGGTGCTAGCGGGGCGCAAGCGCTAAGAAATTTTTCTACATGCTGCTATCCTGTTGCTATCGCGGCACGGTACGGGCTCTCTTGTTTGCCGGCCGGCAGCCTGGAAAATATGAACAGCTTTATATTCTAAATCCAAATAAATATTGACATACAAACCAAAAAAAATGTAAGGCAATACAAACAATAAATAAAATTCATAAAATTATGGGAATACAGGAACGCAAGCGGCGTGAACGTAAGCGTAGGCGACGCCAAATACTGGTGGCCGCCAAGAAGGTGTTTTCCATCAAGGGATTTACGAAAACGACGATGGAGGACATTGCACGCGAAGCTGAGCTGAGCCCGGGAACCCTCTATCTGTATTTCAAGAATAAGGACGAGTTGTATGCGTCGTTATCGGTTGAAATCCTGGAACACCTGTACAACAAACTCAAACGTGTTTACGTCAAGGAGGCGCAGAGCCCCCAACGCCGTATCGACCTTTTAAAGCAAACCCTCTTTGAGGTCTATGAATTCGATCCTTTGATTCTGGTAAATCTCTTTCATCTGCAATCCAGTGATATTCTGAAAAATTTATCCGCCCCCATGTTGGCGCATATCAGAGATCTATCACAAAAAACGATTGACCTTATCGCCAGGATTTTTGAAGAAGGGGTATCCGGACAGGTATTTATCGAGAAACCGCCTCAAGAACTTTCCAATGTCATGTGGGCCCTTTTTTCCGGAATCGTTCTCTGGGAGGAAAGTAAGCGGATCATCAACGACCAGAGTGTACCCGTGCATCCTGCCTTCGACACCGCGTTTGAAATCTTTTCCCGAGGTATTTCGCGTTAATTCTTTTTTTTTATTTTCTTTCTATGCTAAACGAATTGCGCCCACGCGCTCACAGGGCGGAGCAGCGTCAGGACGGAATCGAATGGTAACGCTGCGGCCATATCGCACCAACCCATAAGAATAGAGCCACCACATGAATATCAAAAACTTCCTGGATCAGATTCAACATGTCTTTATCGATCCGGCTGTAAGAGATGATCCCCAGACCCAAACGATTGCCTCGCGAATCAGTGCCCCCGTTCAAAAAGTGTGCACACCCGAGGAGGTCTTTGATTTCATCAATCATGCCGATGACCCCATCGCGGCCGGGAAAAAAGCCCTGTTCCTTACTGAAAACAAAGGGCGTTTTCTAAGAGGCTGCCCTGGAACCCGGCATTATGAATGTTGCCGCTATATGATCCTGCATGTCGGCACTTACTGCTTCATGGATTGTGCCTATTGTATCCTGCAGACCTTTTTTCATCCGCCCGTACTTCAATACTTCATCAACCATACAGAGATGACGGCTGAACTGGACCGTTTTTTCAAATCGACATCTCTACGACGCGTTGGTACCGGAGAATATACCGACAGCCTGATCTGGGCGGGCTGGACCCCATTGATCGAAAAGCTTGTGACCCATTTTGGACGCCAGCAGCGCACAGCGCTGGAGCTAAAAACCAAAACGGACAACATTGGCGACCTTGAGAACTTGGCACATAATCGCAAAACGATTCTGGCGTGGTCGCTGAATTCGGAAAAGGTCATCGCCGCTAATGAAATTGGAACGGCCTCGCTGCAGGCACGTTTGGAGGCGGCCTCGCAATGCCAGGCGTGGGGCTATCCGCTTGCTTTTCATTTCGATCCCATTATCGTCGAAGATGGCGCTGAAAATGGATACGCCGAGGTTGTTCAGCGTCTGTTCGAGCGAATCGACCCCGGCAATATCGCCTGGATCAGCCTGGGCACCTTTCGGTGCGTGCCACCCTTGAAACCGGTCATTCAGCGTCGATTCCCAGAGTCAGACATCGTCTATGGCGAGTTCATCCACGGGTTGGATGGGAAAATGCGATATTTCAAACCATTGCGAACCAAAATCTACCGTTCGATAATCAAAGC
>JASJCD010000038.1 GCA_030066135.1 Desulfobacterales bacterium
GAATTTGCCAGCGCGGTGGATGCGGTGAAGTGCGCCCTGGCGATTCAGGATGACATCAAGGACGCCAATACCTCGCTTCCCGATAATCGCAAAATGGTTTTCCGTATCGGCGTCAATCTGGGGGATGTGATCGCCGATAGGGATCGCATCTACGGCGACGGGGTCAATATCGCGGCCCGCCTGGAGGGGCTGGCCCAAGGCGGCGGCATCTGCGTATCAGGCAACACCTACGAGCAGATTCAAAACAAGGTGCCTGTCGGATGTGAATTCATCGGCCAGCAGACGGTGAAAAATATCTCCAACCCTGTTCCGGCCTACCACATCTGGAAGGACCCCCATGCAGCCGCGTGCGCGGTCCGTATTACCGGACAACCCAAATCAAAAAAGACCGTTTGGACGATTGCCGCCGCAGTGGTCATATTGGTTTTCGGCGGCGCCGTGTTCTTAAAATATTTACCCCTCCCGGGCTTTCATCCGGCAAGGAATAGCGCAGGGCCGTCGTTTGAAACTTCTTCATCCGCCAAACCTTCCATTGCCGTTTTACCTTTTGAAAACCTGAGTGATGATGCCGATCAAGAATACTTCAGCGATGGCATGACCAACGATATTATCACCGATCTATCCAGGTTCCACGAATTGGCCGTGACCGCCAGCACCACCATGTTTAAATTCAAAGGGAAAAAACCGGATATCAGGGAATTGGGAAAAGAACTGAACGTGAAGTATGTGCTCGAAGGCAGCGTTCAAAAAGCGGGTGATCAGGTACGCATCAATGCGCAGCTCATCGATACCGCCAACGGTAACCATATCTGGGCCCATCGATTCAAAAGAAATCTCGAAGACATCTTCGCGCTGCAAGATGAGATCATCGAGACGACAGTACGAAAACTGGCGGTAAAGGTGTATGAATCCGAACGGGCTATGGCCTTGAGCAAAAGCACGGACAACCTGGAAGCCTACGACTACTATCTACAGGCCTTCCATTATCATTATAAGCAGAACCTGGAGAGCAATATTCGAGCGCGAAAGCTTTTTCAAAAGGCGATCGCGCTTGACCCTGATTACGCCGCAGCCTATGCCGGCCTGGCCAAAGCCAGAAACTGGTCCGTCATGTACGGCTGGACCGAGTTTCCCAATGTGGCCCTTCAGGAAGCGCGCGATCTGGCTAAAAAGGCCGTCCAATTAGATCACTCCAACGCCAGCGGCCATGCTGAATTGGGCTATATCTACATGCGGTTCGGAGAATATGACTTGGCCGAAAGCGAGCTTCAAAAGGCCATCGATCTGAATCCGAACGACTATACCAGCTATCGCTCCATGGGGGCGGTGCAGTTATATGCCGGACGCCCGGATAAAGCACTCGAATGGTACGCCAAGCATTTTGAGTTCGATCCCGATCTCTCCCCCGGCGGATATATGAACGTCGGCATCGCGCATTACCTCAATGGGGATATCGACCAGGCACTCCATTGGCTCAAGCAGGCCGAGGCCAAATGGCCGACGTTCCTGGGGGCCCACATCCTCCTGGCATCCATCTACGGACAAACCGGTCAAATGGATATGGCTGCGGTTGAAAAAGCCGAAATATTGCGCCTTTCACCCTTTTTCGACGTCGAATTCTATGGACATGCGTATCAGAACCCGGATCACCGCGAAAAGATAGTCGCAGGACTTCGCAAAGCGGGATTTGAATGACGCACAAATGCCTGAATGGAAATAAAATCACCCCCAACAGGCATGATCTCTATATTTACAAACTGAATCCATTTATCTCGGCCGCAATCCCTCTGATGCCTGATGGCAGAGGCAAAATCGATCTATAGGGATGGAGTGTCAGAAGTATATTTTTTTCCACTGGCTGTTCTGGCCGGATGCGCTGCACATCCCAGGCCCATCAAGCAAGGTATTGTACAAACGGCGAACACCCTTGACCGCACGCGCAACATCCCTTTCTGGTCATAGCCGCCCATTCAATTACCTGAACATGAATTCCCTGCCTTCCTGCAAAGTGGTCTTCAGGGGCGCTTGTTCTATTTCACGTCCTTTCCATCGTCCGCCACCTTCTTGATCCTGGGCTGTTCAACTTGACCCTGGAGATCGAAAACAAAATAGAATGGTTCGCCATCTCGATCCATGCCGATATTGAAGGTCCAATCATCGAGCGACTCGGTCTTCTCATCGATTGCGAAGAACAGGGTCCCATCCGTATGTGTCTTCGCAGGCAATCTTCCGTCTTTCAGCATGCAGGTTTCGTAGTCCGCCTTAATTTTCTGGTTTGTCGATGCGACATTGACAGCACTCGGCAAGGCCCCCAAGAGACCGAACGCGACGCCCCATCCCGCTGTTCGCCAGTAACTTTTAGACGTCTGGGCATAGACTTCTTCCAGGGTCAAGGCAGGGCTTTTAGCATCGTTTGGGTCGGCGATATGTGCATATTCGACACCGATAAAGCATGGATTTTCTCCAATGTTGTCGATGCTGACCTTGACGGGCAGGATTCCCAGGCCGATCAGGTCCTCGTCGAAATATGACTTAAGGCTCTGCTTGTCGTGGATTGCCAGCATCATTACTTCCACATCGTTTTTAACCTGTTTCTCGGCCAGGCAATCCGAATTTGATGCCAGGTCTGGCGTATTTATTGAACTATGTGTGGCACACCCGAATACCAGGACTGAAAACAGAAGGAAGAACAACGATAGTTTTTTCATATTGAACCCCATGTTTCTCAAAGTTAATTTTCAATCGCGTGTAACGCGTTCAACGGTAGCTTGCACCAGGGTTTCATTATTGGTTTTCATGACCGATCAAGACACTTTTCATCCTAATACGCCTCCTATTTAACAGGTTTGGGGTGCGGCGAACTCGTCAAGCGAAATAAAAAACCGGCTTGCCAAGATGGCAAACCGGTTCTGTTTACATGTCCTAGGGGAAACTTGACCAAATCAGTATGATCCGCAGCTCTTTTGTCCAGACCTTGCGATGACTTCAGACTTAGGCTGATGACTCGCCCGGTCTCATGAATTTTCTCTTCAAGCGGCCCCTAGAAGAGTGATTTTGAGTGTACTTTACTTTAGGATATACTCAGTGTCAACGCCAATATAATCCCTCCGAAATGCGTCGATCGATATAGATTCCGGTCGGTGGACTTCAAAATTGGGACAGGGTGACGGGGGCTACAACGCTTCGATGTGACGCGATATGTTGCTATTATAGAATGCCATTACGTTTATCGTGCCGTCGCTTTCCATTATTTCCTATTGCACCTTCACGATCCATTCGCTACGCATAAGAGCGCATGGGGTCTTCGATTCATTTGACATCGGATTAGATGCGGCACGATTTACCCGAATATTTCATGAAATGTATCGTGTAGAAAATGGTCATGAAATATCAGGGTTAGCCCGGATAAAGGAGGATGTATGCATTACAAGATCAAGCCGTTAACGCTCATTTTGATCCTGGTTGTGACGTGCGGGGTTGCCTGGGCACAATTTGCCAAACCGGAAGACGCCGTCAGCTATCGCAAGGCGGTCATGCAGGTCATTGGCCGGCATTTCGGCCAAATGGCCGCTGTGGTCAAGGACCAGCTGCCCTATGACAAGGACGCCTTTGAATTCGATTCCAAGGTCGTGGCCATGATGGCCAGGCTTCCCTGGGAAGCCTCCCTGGTTCCCGGCTCCTACGCCGGGGATACCACCCTGAAAGAAAAAGCCTTGAAGGACCGCGACGGTTTCCTGGCGGCCGCACAAAAATTCGAAGATGCCAGCCAGGAGCTACTGACAGCGGCGGCAGGCGGGGACAGGGGCGCGATCAAATCCAAGTTCGGGGCCACGGCCAAGACCTGCAGCGCCTGTCACAAAGCCTACCGCAAATAAACGGGCGCATAGCGGACGGTCATAAAAACGACGCCGGCGCAAATACCGGCGATCACCGCGGCGGCCCAGAGGTTGCTGTCATCGGTCGGCGCCGATCCGCGCCACTGTTTGCGGCCGTCGATCATGGGCTTGATCAGGTTCTCGCGTTTGACGACGAGGTAAAAAAGAATCGCCAGCACGTGGATGGCCACGAGAGCGATGATAACATCGGCGTTCCAGCGGTGAATCCGCGTGAGCATGTCGGAGACCGCCTTGCTCACCAGGGGGTACAACGGTCCTTCCGTGAAAATATCGTCGTTCGCAAAAAGGCCCGAAGATGCCTGGAGCAGCAGGGCGCCCAGCATGGCCATGACCGACCAGCCGCCGAGGGGGTTGTGGCCCAGGTGAGCAGGCGTGTCTTTTTTCAGCAGGCCGGCGGTGTGCCGCGCCACGACCGCCGGGCCGCGCACGAATGATGCAAAGCGGGCATGATGGCCGCCCACCAGGCCCCATAGAAGGCGAAACAGCACCAGCGACAACACACCATAGCCGCTGAGCATATGGGTATCCATCCAGTCCAGACCTAATTTCCCGGTTACCACACAGACAACGACCAGCACGACGATGAGCCAATGGAAAAGCCGTGTTGGTAAATCCCAGACCAATACACGCGCTTCCGCTGCACTTTCTTTCCCGGCGATTTCGTCCCCTTGTGGCATTCCCGGACCTGCTCCTGGATCAGGATCTATTCATGGCGGCACGCGATGGTCATATCCCGGTGTGTCGTCCAAAGGTTTCTAAGCCGTCTTCTTGGTGGCCTGGCTTGCTTCATGCTCGCGTTCAGCGATCATATCTTCCAGATCTTCCTTGGCTTTGACCAATTCTTTAATCGACATGGATTCCGGATCGCGGGCCATGACCGATGACACCTGGATGCCGTGATCGTTCAGAAACTGGTCCACCTTGGCCTGGTTTTTTTTGTAGAGATAGAACGACAGCGCCGAAACACCCAGACCCGCAACAAAACCGGTAACATGCTGTGAAGAGATGGCCATATTTCCTCCTTGTCATTGCAATATTGGCAGTTCCGTAAAAATTGAGGACTTTATACGAGTCCATTCATATTCTGTCTTCGAAACCCCGTCAGGAACCAACCTGCAGACGAATCCCGTGCTGTAACTGCTCCAAGCCCTCCAGCACATCGTTATGGTCCTGGGAGAGCTTTTGAATCTCCTTGAAAATCCGGTCTTCGGCGGTCAGTTGCATGTCCGTATACATGCCGAGCAGCAGATGGGGCAGCTGCGAAAGCATGCCCATGGCCCCCTTCCGGGCCGTTAGTTCACGCGAAATCTTGGCTTCGTACTCGCACTGCTGCGAATCGCAATGCGGTTCCATCGCCTTGGCTTCCAGCTTGAGAATTGTGTTTGGCGGCTCCAGAAGATGGCGTGCAAAGGTCATCATCCAAGCCGTGGTGGCCCCCTTTAAAACATTCCCGCGTAAAAACGAGCTGAGCAGATAGCCGATCGATAAAACCTCCGGATGGAAATGTCCCCTTTCCTTCAAATCCAAATATATGTGTTCGGAAACAGCAGCCGTCGTGCCTAATCCGCAGAGAACCTGCAGGGCGACAAGCGATTTGTTCTTCCCTGCTAACCAAGGCAATGTATGCGCAACCAGCAGCGATAATCCGGAGAAAAGCGAAAGGGCACTCAGTGATGTTCGTGCGCTTGAAGTTTTAATGATGATGGGCTGGAGTTGGTAGTCGGCCGACAAACAGAGGGCCGTCCGCAGTATGATTTCCTCCAGGGCGATCTCCTCGGAATCAAATCGAACCAGTAGACTGGTCGTGTGCTTTGAGTAGACCGCTGATTTTATGCCCGAATGGCCCATGACGATACGTTCTGTTTGCTGGGGCCTGCGAGGCGGGTGAGATAACAATAGCCTCGAGCGTCCAGGCAGGGTATGCCCCACCGTGATTTCGAGCTTTAGGGATTTGTCAGGCATGTCAGATGTCTTTCTCAATGTCCGTAAGAAGGATGCGGGCCGAATTCGATACCACGGCAATCGTGGTCGCATTGTGCAGCACGGCAGCCCAAAAGACCGGAAGCACCCCCATGGAGGCCAATATCAGACCGATCGTATTGACCCCGATGGCCGTCGCAAAATTTTGCCGCACGATCTGCATCGTCTTCTGACTCAGGCCGATGATCCCTGGCAGCAGCAGCGGATTGTCGTTGTTGATGGCGATGTCCGCCGTTTCAATGCTGATCTCAGTGCTGCCGCTCCCCAGTGATATGCCCACGTCGGCATAGGCCAAAGCGGGCGCATCGTTGACCCCGTCGCCCACCATGACCACGCGATTCCCCTTGGCCTGGGTCAAAAGTACCTTCTCGGCCTTCTCCTCGGGCAGGGCCTCGGCTTTATAGCTGTCCACCGACATCTTGGATGCCATCACATTGGCGTGGGCCTCAATATCACCCGTAAGCAGTACGATTTCGTCATAGCCCTGCCGCCGCAGCCGGTTGAGGGTCTTCTTCATATCCTCGCGCAGACTGTCCTGGATACCGATGACGCCCATAAGCTGCCGACCGCGAGCGACGTAAATGACCTTTTCACCGCGCTGCTGCATCGTGCCAATCGTCTGGTCGGAAATGGTCATGGCCACCCCGGACGACTTCAGGTAGGCGTCGCTGCCGACGCGCACTTTACGCCGGTTGACCGTTGTTTCGACGCCCTTGCCGAGGTGCACCTTGATCTGGGAATGCCTGGGAATCTGCCAACCCATCTCGCGCACCTTGTTGATGATTGCCAACGCGATGGGATGATTCGTGGTTTCCTCGCAGGCAGCGGCCGCTTCGACGATATCACGCGTATCGACATCAGGCTGCGCCGCGTAAACCGAGGATACTTTGGGACGCCCCTCGGTAATGGTACCCGTTTTGTCAAGAATGAGGGTGTCGGCTTCACTCAGTATCTCGATGAAATTGCCGCCTTTGACCAGAACCCCCTGGGCGGCCGACCGGCATACCGCCGCTGCAAAGGCGGTGGCGGTGGATAGGCGCACCCCGCAGGAATAGTCGATGATCAGCATGTTCAGGGCGCGGGTGGGGCTGCGCGTTATCATGTAGACGATAAGCGCCAGCGCAAAATTAATGGGAATAAACTGGGCCGAGAACCTGTCGGCATAAGCCTGGATCGGGGCCTTGCGACTCTGGGCCTCCTCCACCAGATGAACGATGCGGGAAATGGCCCGGTCATCACCGACCCGTTCGGCTTCCACGGTGAGCGTTCCCGACTTGACAGTCGAACCGGCATAGACACTGTCGCCTTGCGCTTTGACCGCCGGCATGAACTCACCGGTCAGCGAGGCCTCGTCAATGGAAGCCTCGCCGGCATGGACCTTACCATCGACCGGGATCTTGGAGCCGGTATGGATGGCCACGAGATCGCCAGGGACGATATCATCCAGGGGTACCCGGGTTTCTTTGCCGTCCGCACCAACTTTCCATACGAATTGCTCTTCCAGCGCCATCATACCGACGATGGCGCTGCGCGTTCGCTCCATGGTGTAGGCTGTCATCAATTCAGCGATATCCGCCAACAAAATGATGGTCAGCGACGAGCCGCTCTTGCCGGATAGCAGGCTGGCCAGGATGGCGGCGGCGCTCAGGGTATCCGCATTGGGACGTCTGTTGAGACGCAGGGAATCGAAACCGCTGGAAAAAATGGGCCTGGATAGTGACATTGCGGTGATGGCGTTTAAATTGGTCAGCTTCTGAAAAAGGGTCACGGGCGGCGCCGGCCTGCGAAAATAGCCAAGCGTCAGCGTGGCCGTATTGATACCGATTCGCATCAGCATCTCACTTAAGGGCTCTTCATGGAGACGCCGTTCCTGCACGGTTTGCTTGTTCTGGATTTCCCGATCGATTTTATAGGCCACGGTGGAATACGACGCCATAACCGCTTCCACCAGTTCCATAATTTCCCGGGAGTTGGATTTATCGGCGTCGAAATTGATTAGAAGACTTTCCGAACCGGTCGCGGCGACAACCGATGTGACGGCGAAGTCGGCCAGCAGGCGGTCCCGGATTTCAAGTTTGTAATCATCTAAAAATCCCAGCGCCCGACAGTGGATTCGAATGCGGCCCGGTAGTGTGTGAACGATATCGCAGGAGAGTAATGGTTTCTTGCGTGGTTTGAAAAACATATTGTATCGACCTCCCTGGTACGTGCCGGCACTTACAGCCAGAGGCGGGATTGGGAATGCATGCGCTTCAAAAAAGGCGCGATCTGCTGTTTCGAGCGAAAAGGGGCTTCGGCGTAGCCTTCACAAAGCATCGTCGCAACCCGTCGCGTCCACTGCAAAACCCTGGTCGGAGTGATCTTTTGCGGGTCGTAATGGATCAATACGCGACCTGTGACAGGTGATAATTCGAGGGCTTCGATACCCTGTCGGCGCTTGATGATTTTGATAAGATCGGTCTTGTAGCGCAGCCATTCAGATGGAACGCGCTCCAACATGGGAACGGAGAGCCGCAGTCGACCTGGAAGGCGGTGGACG
Organism: Desulfobacterales bacterium; assembly: GCA_030066135.1. Classification (GTDB taxonomy): domain Bacteria; phylum Desulfobacterota; class Desulfobacteria; order Desulfobacterales; family UBA5852; genus JABZFP01. The sequence goes on from JASJCD010000038.1 coordinate 8,416, forward strand.
ACTTTCACTTGATTAAATAGCCTATCGACCGTTTTCCGGTAAACGCTCACGGCTATTTCCCCCTCTTGGTCATAACGTAAGTCCACCACAATAGATTGATGCCGCCGGGGATGGTGCGATCACCTTGAATAACGATGCGATAGAGTGCCAGCATCAACACACCCATCATAAGCGAAGAGCGTAAATCCATCATACCACCGCTGGCTTGATAAACCTGCTGGTTCAGCGCGCGGCCGAATAGCTCGATCTCGCGCGTCAGCAGGCCCTCGGGGGATTTTTCAAAGTCCTGCTCGAGTCCTAAAACCCTGATAACCACACCGTGTACGATAACAGGGTCGACGCGGGATGCATCAAAGGTGACCAATAGACTTCCAGATAGGGCGTTGATGTCTGCCGAATGGATACCTTCGACCTTGGTAATCTCAGTGCTGATTTTACGATGGATGTTATTGTGAATGTCTTCCAGCAAGGGTGAATTGAGGCGCAAACGGCCCGGCAAAGCATGCACGGCTTCGAGTTTGCCTGGCAAAGACGGCAACCCGGTTTGCTTGCCTGTTTTTTTGCGGATCAAAGAAGCCAACAGGAAACCCACAACCATATGCATGTTGTCACTCCTGAAGTGTTGGGTTGTCGTTCGCGATTAACTCGGGTGGCCCTGGATGAGCCATTTCAGCAGGAACTGCACTAAAAAAAGCGTTAGACCCACAAAAAAGAAAGCCGTACCGAGAACAGCTCTTCGGCGCAGGGCTGGCGGGAGCGGCTCTAAAATTCGAACCCTTGGGGGAAACGCGAAAAAACAGAACATCGCCATCAACCAGCAAATCAGCGGCGCCCATTGAAGTAAGATGTTTACAATTGCCCCCATATCAAGACTCAATGTGAACGATCAGTGCGCATGGTTATATCGTTATATGGTTCAATCCGACGGTGATCTAATTTCTTCAGATAAGCATACATCCAGTTGCCGGGTGGTTATACATGTAATTTGGCGCCGATGGCATACTTACCCTGTTTGTTTGTCAATTGGTTGCTTCGAAATTCCTGATCCAATTTTTTGCGCACGGATTTGTTGGATTTGACGAAATCAACCAAAACGTCCAGGCGTCGCAAAACTTCATCGCCTATCGCATGCTCGATGCGGCAGACTTCTTTATCCGCCTTTTGGGGATTCAACAATAAAACCTCCATCAGAAAACGTTTCAAACGGGCGTCACGCTGTGCAATGTACCGGGCCGCGCTGTAGCCTTTGGATGTGAAATCTATGGTGCCGTATTGCTCATGTCGGACCAACCCTAACGCAGCCAGATTGTTGACGGCACGGGTAACACTTGGCCGTTTAACGCCGACGGCTTCGGCCAGGTCGACGACGCGCACCGACCCTTTATCCGCAAGGTGCCATATGTGTTCCAAATAGTTTTCCTGGCTTGGCGTCAGATTCAAGTCCACGATATGCCATCCACTAGGTTTGTGAAGCAATGAAAGTTAGCTTGCGCTAACTTCAATTTTATAACATTTGACGGGATGTCAAGCGCATGGACGTATCATCTGATATGAACCATCAGTACAAGGGCGCGGTTGACCTTGACGTATATATAACCTATCGTCGCGTAGAGGTCATTCGATTAGGAGGGTAAAATCAAATGCGTGCTGCGAGCATGAAGTTCGACCAAAACGCCAGGAAATCTGTTGTTGCGAAAACCCGTCAAACGTCCGCAACCAGATTGAAGACCCAGAAATCAATTGCAAAAATTGGCATGAGCGGTTCGCTGGGCGCCCTGTTTGTTTCAGGATTCTTCAAGTTTCACGGGGCCAAGCAGTTGCATATCTATTCGGGCTTCGGTTTGTTAGCGTTTTCTCTATGGCACCATTTTCTTAACCAGCCCAAGCCGAAATCCAAGACGTAGTCATATCCCACCGATCGCATTCGCGCTTACACCCCCTCCTGCTCAGCCGAACGGTTTATCTTGAGAATGACCAGGGTAATGTCGTCTTCAGATCGCCGTCCCACGGTAAACCGGCCCAGATCGTCGTAAACGGCATTCAGGATATCCGCTGCACTTTCAGTTGCGTGGTGCCGCAACAGGTCGCGGAAGCGGTCTTTGCCGAACATTTGGCCGTCTTTGCTGTAGGCTTCCCAGATGCCGTCCGTGCCGATGGCAATCACCTGTCCCGTTTTCAAGCCTGCTCTGCGGTTTTCCTCGAAGGTATGCGCGGCATCGATTCCCAGGGCAATGCCGACACCGCCCAGTTCCTCGAACACGTCATCTTCCGGATCGTAGAGGATGGCCGGATCGTGTCCGGCACGAACCCATTGAATTTCATCCTTCTGGGGATTGACCGTCAGGTAGAAAAGGGTCATGAACCGTCCCGTGTCCAGGACATCCTGAGACAGCTGGGTATTCATCGCCGCCACGATCTCGGACACGGTCCCCGGCTGGGACGCGCGCATGCGTAAAAAAGACCGCGCCGAAGACATGAGCAGGGCCGAATCGACCCCATGGCCGGTGATGTCCCCAACGACAATGCTGAAGGGATCCTGCGGGGATTCGCGGCGCCAGAAGAAATCGAAATAATCCCCGCCGATTTCGTCACAGGAGACATTGCGTCCGGCCACATCATACCCGGGTATGCTTGGGCTCTTCTGCGGCAGCAAACTCTTTTGAACCTCGCCGGCCAGGGCCAGCGCCTTTTTGTGCTCGGTCATGTCCGTGATAAAGGCCATGTTGCCGATGACCTCTCCGGCATCGTTCCTCAGGGTATTGCCATGAATAAGCACCGGCACCTCGCGGCCGTTTTTGTGAATCAGAACGCTTTCGATTTTCCGGTAATCCTGGCGCAACAGTTCTTCCCGGTTGGCCAATAGAATCTGACGGTATTCTTCGGCCGTAAAATCGTGCGGCGTGCGGCCCAGGATTTCCTCCCGCGGATAGCCGATCAGACTGCAGTGGGCGTCATTCACATCGAGGATGCGCAGGTTCTCGTCCATGAGGACGAAACCCTCTCCCGCGGTTTCGACGATCCGGCGGTACTTCTCTTCACTCTTTCGGATGGCTTCATCTTTTTCGAGAATGGCGATGCGTGCTTCCTCGACTTCCTCGATGATGGTGCGATGCATGGCGGCGGTGAAGTCTTTGATATCTTCGATCCGGCGTCGATAGGCCTCGGAGCGCATGATCTTGCGTTTCAGAAATTCATTCTCGAGGGCCAGTTGATTGTGCCCCGATGCCGGGGGATGGGCGGGGGAAACCGCATCGTGTGCGTCGGCGACGGGGCGGCGGGACGCAGAAGCCCCGTTCTTCTGGCCCACCAGCAAGGTGATCAGGGTCGCGCCGTGAAAGCGGGTGGGCTGGCCGCGGTGAAGCGGGGCGATTTCGCCGAAACTGTAAAAACCGTTGATGGGAAGCGGTTGCGGGAACGCTTCGTGCAGGATCTGCAATTCCTCATTCGTGCGAGTACCCAGTAATTCCTTGCGAAAGGCGCAGGAAAATGCAAGGGCGAAGCGGGGTGTGAATTGAAGATCCTGGTTAAGCTGTTCAGCAGTTTGCCGGGTATCCTCGATGATCACGTCGCGGATGGCCTCGGTCAGTTGGACGAGGGCCCCCTCCGGAATCGACTCCGAAAAGGTGATGCTGTTATCCGGGTTGTAGGCGATGGGCGCCCGCAGATAGGCTTGTTCGTGCCCTTCTTCAAAAACCGCCAGGACAAATTCGGGGGCCGGCACCGTATGGTCGCCGAGATAGTGGCGATAAAAATCCACGGCCGTCATCTCACCGATCCGTCTAACGATGCGATCCTCACATCCCGTGACAATGGTCTTCTTCCCGATGGGTGTCCAGCTGTTGGCGATGGCAAAGGCGTATTCCAGCGGGCCGGACCAGAGCAGGATCGGGATCGCATCTTCCAGGACTTCGTCATTGTAGAACTGGCGTATTTTCTGGTCATCGGTCCATTGGATGCCGGCCGCCCCCCCGAAAACCGGACAGGCCGTTCCCAATTCTTTGTTGATCATTTCCACGACCGGATCGAAACGTTTATCGAAGCCGTCCGGGAATGCCAGGCCGAATGTCGGCGGTTGGGACAATCGCTTGCGGGCATGATCGACCGCAGACTTTACCGCCCCCGCCGGGTCTTTTTTCATATGGCGGCCGACGCCCGCCTTAATTTCCACATCATCGGAATGAAACAGCATCAAGGTGATGGCGTCATCGCTGAAACCCAGATCGGTGGAAAAATCCCCGGCGGTGGTGCAGCCCACGAGTTCGATCTGCGGAAACTGATGGCGGATCGCGTCAAGCATTATTCGATGATCAAAATGGCTGCCCGCAAAAACGATACCGGCCTGGGGATCGGCACCCCCCAGTTGCCCCCGGCATTGGGAGAGTGCGGCCTGGACAACAGCATGGGTTTCAATCCCTTCGGCCTGCCCTGTGCCAACGGTGATCATGATGGGTCTCCTTGCTTTTTTGCTTAATTGCACCGTGTTCGACGTTAACGCCCTTATGAAACGGCCATAAAAAAAAGATAGGGCTTTACGGATTGTTTAGACCGCGTTCTGCACCCGTTCGTCAATAGCCTCGTGTACCACACCGGGCTCGTACGATGCGTTTGCCAGCGCTTGTGATTGCTGGTCATATGCGTTGATTAATCCGCGTGATGCCATGAAACTTGACCGCTGCACGGGTAAACACATCAATTTGAGTCATCGTAATTATTCACTAATTGGTGTCAACCGCAGATGCTGTCGTCCCTATCGAGCCGGATGCCCAAACACCATTTTTTGTTGGTGCGAATCCCGAGCGGGGTACCTCGGTTGAACGATGGACGCGGGTTGAACAAAAACACAAGGCTTCTTGTTTCAGCGCTAAATGGCGTTATCGTAACTGAATCTCGGAATAGCAGGATTAACTAAAAGCAGATTAAATCAGGGAGTAAAACCATGACATATCCCAGGACTTTTTCACACATCGGCTTGTCGGTCACAAACCTCGAACGTGCCGTGGAATTCTATACCCAGGTCTTTGGATGGTACGTGATCATGCCGCCAACGGAAATTGTAGCCGACGATTCAGCGATTGGCGTGATGTGCAATGACGTCTTTGGCGAAGGCTGGGACCGTTTCCGAATCGCCCATCTGGCTACGGGCGACAAAATCGGCGTCGAAATCTTTGAATTCAAGAACGCCGAGCAGAGAGAGAACAATTTTGAATACTGGAAAACCGGCGTCTTTCATTTCTGTGTACAAGACCCGGACATCGAAGGCCTGGCGGCCAGGATTGTGGAAAATGGCGGCAAACAGCGTATGCCCGTCCGCGCGTACTACCCGGCCGAAAAGCCCTATCGCATGGTTTATTGCGAAGACCCCTTCGGCAACTTAATTGAAATATACTCACACAGTTACGAGTTAACCTATTCGGCAGGCGCATATCAGGACAAGCTCAGCGCGGCGTAATGTGCGGCGCGCATTTTGTTGGCGGCCTTCTTTTCCAGGTGAGGGGGTGCCACTGATATACGCCCAATTTTGATGGCGTCGATGGATTCGGTTATGTCCTGTATGGGTTCAGGGAAGGCGTAGACATAACAGCCTCGCCCTGAAGGGGGATTAGGTTGGTAACATTCCAACCTAAGCTATTGCTGCCAAAAGGGGTGTTCACCCCATTGTTAAGTTGCGCCAAAATCGAACCATTGATGGACATCGTTTATCAATTTTTCATGATCGGCTTTTATGTGGCTATACAGCCTCGCGTTTTCGATACCGATGCTTCCAATCTCAGCCAAACCGGTAATAAATTCATTCTCGACATCGGATAGATTCAACGCTTTAGATGCATAGATCCTGATAACACCAATGACTGTCCCTTTAACACTCATCGGGCCCGATAGAATGGATAAAATTCCCTCCCTTTTTGCTTCTTCACGATATTGAATGTTTTGGTCCGTTTGTGCATTTGGAATGAGCACCCATTTTCCTTGCAGTGTCTCGACAATACTTTTTTCTGAATCAATTGGTCCTTTATTTACATACGCCTCAGATAATCCGTATGATGAGCTATAAAGCAGTCTTTTATTGGATTCATCCAAGAGAAAAATAGCGCAACCTTTGACATTCAGTGTCTTCACAATGTTCTCTGTTATTGACTTCAATATATCGCCAATATCAAGTGAAGAATTGATATTTTTACTTATCTCCTTAAACAATTTTAAATAGGTTAGTTCCTGGTTGAGCATTTGACCTCCTTTTTAACATTTTAATAGAGGAAAAAAATTAAGACTCGATTCGCCTTTGCATGGCAACACCCTGAATGCAAAACACTACAGTCCAACCTTGAGATATTGACCGTATCAACGATTTTCAGGATGAAAGGACCAAGGTCACTTCAGGTGGCGGCCAGCATGAGGTCAGGAAGCCATTGATGTCTTTGAGTGATCGGGTGGGAAAGTAATGGACAGAATTATGTGTATAAAAAGTTATACAGATAAACCATGCTGTCAATATTCGCCGGGATGATAACCGAATCTGCCTTGAAACGATTGAAATATTGACAACCTTTGATACTTAACTGCAAATTACCAAATTGCCGATCTTGATTGGCAACCGGGATATCGAGGGTTGCATCCCAGCCGGTGGCGGGCGAGCCCTCCTGAGGCGGGCAAGCCCTCCAGGGGCGGGCAAGCACGTCGCCCCGACCACTATTCTGCCGTCGCGTGTCACGTGATCGCTATACTTGCATTCTCAAGCGACATGCGCCATATTTTGCAATCCCTTTATTACGTCCTCCGGTGTTTTCACCCATTCCTGGATTTTCCTTAGAGGACGACTTTAAAATTTTATCGCCAGGTTGGCTTGGCCTTTCAAGTCTCAGTGCATTGAGACAGGGGATAATTCGTTTTACTTAACCGAAACGATTCCTTTGGTTTTTCGGATTCCAAGTTCCTTTATCCGCATACGCGATCTGCTCTCGTATCGTTAGCTGAGCTAAGCTGCATCCTCATTCTTCAGGTCTGGAAAGCCAACTTATCGGGGCAATGACGCGCACGCGGCCATTTTAACAAGACGAGCCATCACGAACGCCGGGCATTTCCGCGAAGCATCGCTTCTGGAAGAACGGCTGTTGATATCGGGGCTTTCGATCACGCCACATGATACCGTCAAGTAATGATGGATTTGGCGGGCACCTGCATGGGCAGCGACGCGACAAACACTGAGGGACACCAACCAAGGAGGCAATATGATTTCCATCAATGTGAACGGTCAAAAGAGGCCGGTCGATGTGGAACCGGATACCCCTTTGTTGTGGGTACTGAGGGACAACCTGGGGATTACGAGTGTGAAATACACCTGCGGTATCGCCGAATGCGGTATCTGCACGGTGCTCATCGATGGCGAAGCCCAGCGCTCCTGTGTTGTCAGCGTGGGGGAGGTCCTGGAAAGCGAGATCACAACCGTTGAGGGTCTGCCCGCCAATCATCCGGTCAAGGTGGCCTGGATCGAAAAACAGGTACCCCAGTGCGGATACTGCCAGCCGGGCATCATGCTCCAGACGGTCGATTTGCTTGCACGGATGCCGAATCCCACCGAAGAGCAGATCAACGACGAGATGGACAATGTAATTTGCCGCTGCGGTTCACATCCCAAAATCAAAGAGGCGATCCGGTTCGCTGCCGAGATGACGGCCAGACAGGGAGGATAAACCATGAAGACCGAAATCACGCGAAGATCCTTCTTAAAGCAAAGCAGCCTGGTCATTGCCGCAACCGCTTTTTCGGGCCCCTTGACGCTGTTTAATGCCTCTCCGCTTAAGGCCGCTTCGGAACTCCCCTTCAAACCCCACGCTTTCCTGGAGATTGCGACGGATGATACCATCACCGTCTGGGTGGGCCAGACCAATCTCGGCCAGGGCACCCACACGGGTATTCCCATGGTGCTTGCCGACGAACTGGATGCGGACTGGAAATTGATCCAGGTGAAGCCTGCGCCCGCGGGAGAGCCGTTCAAAGACCCTCTATGGCATTCTCAGTTTACAGGCGGCAGCACGAGCATCCGGCACCGTTGGGATCTGCTGCGGACAGTGGGCGCGGCCGCACGGCAGATGCTGGTTGAGGCGGCCGCCCAACAGTGGGGGATCACGGCCGGCCGATTTACCACCGAAAACGGCCAGGTGGTTCATTCGGATGGCCGTCGCCTGAGCTATGGCAAGTTGGTCGCGACGGCCCAA
>JASJCD010000039.1 GCA_030066135.1 Desulfobacterales bacterium
ATATTGGTCCGACCAAAAAGCCGAACTTCTGCATCTACAAGGGGCCGTGCTTCGGGGGCCGACGCTGCTTGCGCCCGGCTACGGCCGCCCCCACAGCGGTCTCGGCATACTGCAAGACGTCCCGCATGATATCGCGGGCGTGTCCGGCATTCTGCTGGGCAATGGCCTCGCAGATATCCCGGTGAAATGCTTCTGATCGGCGGCAGTGCCGTGCGCTGCCGAAGTACAGATCGCCGAAAGCATCAAAGAAGTCTTCGCAAAAATTGATCAACAGGACATTCAGGATGTTTCCGCTGGCCCGGGCGATGATGCGGTGCACCTGCTGATCCCGTGCCATAACGGTCTGATCCGGACTGTGCAGGGCGGCCTTTTCGAGTTGCTGCAACTGCGCGGGGGATCTTCGCAGGGCGGCCGCATAGGCCACCGCGGGAAGATTGTTGCGGCGCACTTCCATCAAGGCCGTCAGGACCTCCTGCCGCATGGCGCGATCCACCTGGATCAAGTCTTTGGCAATCTGCAGGTTGCCACTTTCCAGAAAACTGCGCACATAGGCCCCGTCGCCCTGCCGGACGGCAACCAGTTCGAGGTTTTCGAGATAGCGCAGGGCTTCGCGCACGGTCGCCCGGTTGACGGCGAAAGTCCGGGCCAGCGTTCGCTCCGTCGGCAGTTTGGCCCCCACGGCCAACTCCCCCCGGATTATCTGTCTGAGCAGTTTCCGGGTGATCTGCTCATGGATACGGGTCCTTCGGGCGGGGTGGTGGTATCCGGGTTGGTTGGTCATGATGAGCCGCAATCTTTATTTATTGGTTCGACCAATTTATATCAACTGAGACGAAGGATTGTCAAGTGGGGCGGAACCGCTCACCAAGGCGATTGAAGGCAAGGGGCACCCGTAAAGGTCGCTGGACCGTTTCAGGAATGGTGGGGCGGCGGGGGTGTGGGGGTGGTAACGGGCGCCCCTGGTCGCTCGCCTTCACGACGCCGGGTTTTTCCAGGTGAGCCGCGGGTAAGTCACGCCCCGCTGAAGCGTTGGCCGGCGGCTGATGGTGTCGCGCGTCTATGCATCCAGCGAGGCGTCCTCAGGAATCCGCTCAGCATGCATCATCCGAAATATTTTTTGGATGCGCTGCAGCCCACGGGATATATTTTTGCGGCTCGAGCCCAACTCGGCATGCAGGGCCATGGTGGCGTGGTTGATGTGGATGATATGGGACGTCAGAAGATTGACCGGCATGAACACCATGCGGTGGCCGCGGGCCACCACGATCAGGATACCGATGATGGTGGTCAGGAAAACAGCCCCCAGACCCAGGATCAAAACAGAGGTGCGATTGATTTCTTCCTGGATAAACTTGCTGGTGTATCCGATTTCGAGGAAGCCGATGGCCTCGCTCCGACCGTTGAGATTCTTGGTGATAGGGGTTTGTTTCACCAGGCGGTGGGGTACCTGACCGGCGACCGGCGACAGGCCCGGTTGCATCTGCCAGTCGGGATCGCGACCGAATAGGGCCAGCATTTCGGTGGCCTGGGCATCGATAAAGATTTTCATATAGACGACCGAAGGATTCGCGAACGTATTAATGGCCACATGGTCGATCTGGGTATCATCGAGGTCTCAAACCGGGTTGGTGAGCAACTGGGCCTGCAGCGCGGTATATACGGCCGTATGATTGTAAAAGGCCTGCTGAGACTTCCCATTCTGGTATTTGTAGATGGCGAGTGCACAGACTAGGAGAGCAAAACGAAAGCAATCGTGATGGGCACGATGAATTTGTTGCGGATGGTATGGGGTAAACTGATAATCGGCATGGTTGAGCGCCTGTCGCCATGGTTCGCAAAACACGCAAATTGAAATTTTATAACAAATATTGCTTATTTGCCATAGCTTGCAGGGCTTAAGCACGCTGCGATCAAAGCGGGTTTCCCTTGCTGGCTGCGGTATTTGTCCGCCTGCCGGCGCTGATGGATGTCACCCTGCATGATCGCGGGGATCTGGACAGCGGCCGTGCCAGAGGATTTCGCGAAAGTTTTTTGGATCGGTTGCACCCTCGGTGTTGAAGCATAGCAGGGTGGTCTCCGGACCGATGGCCAGTTCGCGTTTGAATGCCGCCAGGGCAGGCGCATTCACAAGCAGGTCCAGAACGCCCAGGCCCACGGCCCCTGATTCCCCGGCCTCAACCGCCGGGTCGCCTGCCAGGGGGTGGGCCAGGATGCGCATGCCGTTGGCGGCCGTGAAATCGGCGCAGCTCAGGAAACCGCAGGCAAAATCCCGCAGAATTTCCCAGGCTGCCGGGTTGGGCTCACCGCAGGCCAGGCCGGCCATGATGGTATCGAGGTCGCCGCCGACCGCCTGTGTCCCCGTCCCGGCCGACGCGGCCGAGGCCAGGATGCAGGCCGCCTTGTCCGGCTCCATGATGATAAAGCGCGGCGGGCTTTCGGGAAAGCGGTTGACGAGATAGCCCACCATGGCACCGGCAAAGGCGCCCACGCCGGCCTGAAGAAATACATGCGTGGGTCGCAGCATCTGGGTGTCCATCTGGTCGGCGGCTTCGGCGGCCAGGGTCAGGTAGCCCTGCATGATCCAACGGGGGATGTCGCGATAGTCCTCCCAGGCCGTATCCTGGATCACCTCCCAGCCGTTTTCCCGGGCTTGCTGCCAGGCCAGACGCACCGTGTCGTCATAGTTGAGGTCGGTGACCACCACCCGGGCACCATGGGCGCGGATGCTTTCTACCCGTGCCTGGGCCGAACCCTTGGGCATGAAGACGACCGCCGGCTGGCGCAGCAGTTGGGCTGTCCAGGCCACCCCGCGGCCATGATTGCCGTCTGTGGCCGTCGCCAATGTGATCCTGCCAAGGCGGCGGCGGACGACGTCGCTGATCAGTTCCTGGTAGTCGAGGGACTCGACCGGCATTCCCAGCCGGGCGCATACCATGCGGGCCACGGCATAGCTGCCGCCGAGCGCTTTGAAAGCCTGGAGCCCAAAGCGCGTCGATTCGTCCTTGACCAGGATCTCGGCAAGGCCCCACGCGCGGGCCAGTTTTTTCAAGCGCACAAGACCGGTGGGCTCATAGCCCGGCAACTGGCGGTGAAACCGGCGCACTTTGCGGGCGGCGGCGGCCGAAAAGGCTTGGGGCGGGGTTCCGCCCGGGGGGCTGCGGACGAGATAACGGAAGGTGTAGCCGGGTATTTCAGCGATTGCCGCCGTCGGGCCCATAAGGCTGTCTCCATATAGCGTTATTTCACCGGGGTGCCGATCTTCAGGCGCGAAGCATCGGATAGGGGGTGGATCGGGTGGTTCAGCTCTCCTCGTTGTAATGCGCACCGAAGACGCTTCGGCCAATCAGATTGCGCAGTTCGAGCTCCGGTCGCTCGCTGATCGTCCCGGGCCAGAAGATGCCCTCCCGGACGACGCGATTGCGGAGGCCGTCGTCTCGTTTGCATTTGAGGCAGATGGGTGCCCGCCTGTCGCTTGGCCGGGGTTGGCCAGAAAGATGGCGCAGCGGTCCGAGCGGTTGCGAGCTGGCCGATACACCGCACAACAGGGCGCAACCGCAGTCGAGAACCTTGTAGGCTACCCCGATGGCCTCGGGGTAGGCATTCAGGATCTGCATGCAGAGCGCTGTGAATCTTTCGGAAACTTTCCAATTAAGCTTCTGTGTCATGGTTGCAGGCAAGCCAGGTTAACGTTGGCACACGACCGGTGTCGGCTTTGCATAACATGCCAAGGCCGCCACCGGCCATAATCAAATTTATTATTTACAAACTCTAAGCATCCTTTCAGCGGTCATCAAACGGTGAGATTTATCCGGTGCGATTGCCGGACCTTTGGCCGGGGGGTGGCTATCGTCCGGCGCTGCAACTGGCGCCACAGCCCCCGCCAGCGGACGGGCGTCCTACCAGACGTTCGATCTCGGGGTCGTAGTAGGTCACCCCGGCCATCAGGCGGGCATTGGCGAACCAGTCCGTATAGCGCTTTTGTTTTTCGAGGTCGCTCAAGCCGGCGGGAAGAACTTCCTCGTCGATGTAGCGCCTTATCAGCACCCGGTTGCTGAACTTTTTCTTGAAATACGTGAGGGACATGTCGTTTTTTTCGAGACCGGCTTCGAAACTCTCCGGGGTTAACCTGCGCTCTTCAAGATAGGCATCGAAGGCCCGATCCAGATCCGCCGGGGTAAGGCGGTAGCCTACACGCTTGATTTCCTGAAGATGGATGCCTTCCTCGATCAGCCGCTGGGCCACCTGGCGCTTGAGATTGTCTTCCAGGCGCTTACCCTGGGGGCCTTCCATGACCGACGCGCCGTAGATGGCGGCATAACGGCTGCGGGCATGGGCCATTTCGGCCTCGAAATCCGTTCGTGCAATCTCCAAACCACCAACGGCGGCAATCGCCTTAAGGGCTTTCCGGGCGGTGGTCTGCTTCTCGCGTAGCAGTTGGTCGGCGTCAGCGACCCGGGCCACGCTGGCCGCATAGCCGCTGGCGGTGATGGCCTGGGCCAGCGATTCGACATCGCCGATCTTGCGACTGTCGTAGAGGACCGCCGCTGTCCCGGCGGCCACATCCACCTGGATGTCCTTGATGCCGTCGAAGGTTGCGAGGCTGGATTTGATCGTGGCGGCACAGCCGCCGCAGGTCATGCCCTCGATTTGGAACACAACCCGCGACGGCCGCCTGTCGTCATACCCGTCGGCGGGGGCACTGGTGCTTTTGGCCGGATCGATGGCGACGACCACCGCTGCCAGGATGACGAGGACGGCCAGGAGGGTGTATTTGGACGCTATGGGTTTTATCACGGTTCAATTCTCCGTTTTGATTCACAAGTTTGGTTGGGCTCCCGTGCCGGGGGGAGCAATGGGTTTTGCGCGGGCCCGGTCGCTAAAAGGGCGCCACCGGCAGAACGCGGCCGGTCATACTTCAGGCATCGGTGAGGATCAAATCAGGAAAGACTGGTGCAGAAGGTAGGCCAGCGGCGGCGGGGCCCGCCGCTGAAGCCTTGAAGTGTATACCGGGTTAAGCGCCCCGTTGGCAGTTCCCATATCGACGGTCGCCGATCCGCCGCTCTCGAGGGCAGGGTTGGCAGCGTGCACGCGTTCAAGCGGCAGCCAATCGGCGGGTTGGTCCGGAACGGTTTTTTCAGCCACACAGCAATGATCGTTCGTTGTCGGCGGGCAGCCGCAGCCTTCGGGGACCGGTCCCCCAGAGGGGGCTGTGTGCGGGCCGGTCATGGGGGCGCATGCGCATGCATGCTGCTCGCAGGCGCCAACCGGACCGGCCAGCAAGGGAGAAAAGGCAATACTGAGGGTCATCAAAATGACGACAAAACGGCACATCGGGCAAACCAATTGATAGTTTAAGAATCGTTCTCAATTAATTCAGATCAGGTAGGCTTGTCAAGCGTTGCTCAGGAAGCGGCGAGCTTGCGCTTGAGGGCTTTGCCGGCCCCCCAGCACTGGCCGAGCACCGTGCCGATCGACCAGTACTTTTTGCTGGCCATGTCGAAGAGCAGCGGCTTCAGGCGTGCCAGGTCGATTGTGCCATCCGTGTGCACATCGTCGGCCGCGTAGGTCTGGACCAGTTCGCCCACGAAGATGTCGTGGGTTTCGAAATCCAGCACATCGTGCAGTTTCAACTCCATGTTGACCGGGCATTCACGCATCATGGGCGCCGTTTCGAGTTCGCCGTAAAAAAGGTCGAAAAGGCCGGCCTTGTCGGTGTTCTTGCCGGTCATGATGCCGCAGTAGTCGGTTTCCACCATCAGGTTTTCGGAGGGCAGGCAGATGCTGAACGTCCGGTTGGCGTGAATGCCGGCGTTGGAATAGTGGGATTTGTGCAGGCCGATGGACAGGTACTGCGGGGTGCCGTGGTTCATGATGCCCACATGGGCCACGGCCAGGAAATTGGGTTGGCCGTCGACAACCGTGCCCACCAGCGTGGTCGGCATGGGGTAAAGGGCGTTCACAGGACCGATCGGTTTCATTGTCAAAGATCTCCTTTCAAACATGTTTATAAGTTACGGGATCGTAATCCCTGAGGGACGGATAGGCGATGGGCTCGGTTTGCGACCATTGCACCAGCCGCCGGCGGTAGGACGCCAGGTATTGCTTGCGGGTGGCATCATCCGCATGGGCCGGGCCCCAGGCGATGAACGGGGGCAGGACGTCGAATCCGGTAAAACGCAGAATTCCGTGGTTGATGGGAAAGAGAATCTGGTGGATGTCGCCGTTCAAGCCATCGGGTTGATACATGCTCTCCGGCCCCCCGGTCGTCAGGGCAAGCATGGCCCGCTTACCGGCGAACCGGCCGTCGTCATACCAGCGGCCGCCGCCGTAGATGCGCCCCATGACCATCACCCGGTCCACCCAGCCCTTGAGTATGGCCGGCAGGCCGAACCACCACAGCGGAAATTGGAGAATCAGGGCCTGGCACCATTCGAGTTTTTCAATTTCGGCCTGCACATCCGGTGCAAAGCCGCCCACTTCGGTGGCGTGCCGTTCTTCAGACTGCTGCTTGAAATAGGCCGGATCGTGCACGCTTGTGAAATTTCGGCGGTCGGAAACGGGATCGAAGCCCATGGCATAAAGATCCGACACCTGGACGACGCACCCCTGGTCCTGGAAATAGGACCTGGCGGTCTGCGTCATGGCGGCATTGAAGCTTTGGGGCTCCGGATGGGCGTGGACAATCAGGATATTCACGGCGGCCTCGTAAAAGTTAAAATTTTTGTTTGTACACACAAATAAGTCATAAAAATTTTTTGTTCAGGTTTGATTCAGTTTTTCACTGGCGGCATCAATCCGGGCGGTCAGGTCGTCGCCCGCTGCCCGCCCCAGGATTTCGGCATAACGTTCGTGAAGTCCCTTCCAGGCCTCCGCGATCGGTTCCTGCAGTTCGGCGCCGGCCGTGGTGGCATAGACCCGGGAGGTCTTGCCCTCGCTGCGGCGTTCCAGATAGCCCCGATAGACCAGGGTATCGATGAACCGCGTCACCGTTGAAGGGGCCAGGTGCAGTTGGTCGCAGAGCGCCTTCTGGCCGATACCGGGGGTGTCGTTTACCAGCATCATCAGGAAGGCATGTGACGGCGACAGTCCGGTTGGCCGAAACGCCTCTTCAGCCATGCGCGATATCGCGCGCGCCAGGGAATTGGCGGTGAAGTAAAGGCAGTGGTGCAGAATTTTATCGATGTCGCTCACGGCTGACTTCCATTTTGTTTGTACATACAAATAAGCTAACTGCCGCTTGTTGTCAACACTCTTGTCAACATCGTGCGTGGCGGGGCACGGGCCGATCCGGTGCTTTCAGCCCGCCGTAAGGGCCGAAGGCGGGTGGGTTAGGCCTTCCAACCAGCGTTGTGGGAATGCGCGCATGCCGCCGTCGGCGCCCAGCAGGGCCCCCAAAACAGCCCCGCGGGCCGCATTGTCGCCACCCAGGTTGGTGTTCACGATAAGGGCTTTTTCCGCATCCTGGTGATATTTGAGGGCCAGGTAGATGACGGCCGGAACGGCGTGCTCCACATAACAGGCCGTACTGAGAAAGCGGCCGATGACGGTTTCGTCCGGCATGTCGCACCATTTTTGGAATGGATGCCCCAGGAGGGGGTTCTTCTGCTCGGCGATGGCCGCCAAAATAACTTCGGCCAGCGGCTGGCCCTGAAGCGTCGCTGTAATTAGCTGAATGTAGAGAGCGCCCGCCATGTTCATCTTGGCACCCGGGTGCGTCAGGGCCAGATGGGCCAGGGCCGACGCGCGGGCCTTCTCCGGCTGGCCTGCATGGAAGGCCAACAGGGGGATGAGTCCCACCAGGCCGCCTATATGTTTTTCGACGCCA
This sequence comes from Desulfobacterales bacterium, assembly GCA_030066135.1. GTDB lineage: Bacteria > Desulfobacterota > Desulfobacteria > Desulfobacterales > UBA5852 > JABZFP01. Next base: position 7,826 of record JASJCD010000039.1, read on the forward strand.
CCGCATTTGGCGGGCGGGACCCCACGGGCATAGTTGGCGAAGAAATGACGGTGGCATTCTTCGATGTAGGTGTCGTTGTGGCGGCCGGGGGTGGTCATGAACTCGATGTAGCGCTCGAGGAAATCGTCAGGGTCGTAACGGCCTTTCTGGTGGAGCGATAAGGTCAGGAGGCCGGCGATCTTGACGTTCAGCGTGTTTTCGCCGGCCTTAAGAAATTGGTGATAGTGAATGCCCCTGCGGCCCCAGAAGCGGGCCTGGTCGTGGAGTATTTCGCCCCGGGAATTGGGGGCCTGGTAATGCGAGCGCCACAGGATGCTGTCTGGATGGGGATTGCGCGGCGCCAGATAGTCTTTCACCTGCCCATAATCAGACAGCAGCGCCTGGCGGTTGTAGTACCAGTGCACCGGCATGGCCAGGGCATCACCGATGCACATGCCGAACAGCATGGCCCGGGCGGCATCCCGATGGTTTGCTTTCCTGGTATCGGCAGGTGGTATTTCAGTTTCAGGCGGCATTGACGTTATTCAAAAGGTGTCCTGTGGTTTTGATAAACGTTTAAAGCGTAAGCCGCATCAGTGCCTTTGGCAAGCTGGGGTAGTTCAGGTGTGAAGTACAGGTTTTGAATTTATCGGATTCTGGTTTTTTGTGAGGGGTTTGATCCCCCGTTATACCCTCAAAAGACGCCCGTTGAATCCAGCGCCGGAACAATAATATTTTATCACATAAAGGTCATATAAAAAGTTAAACACAATCTTGGAGCTTCTAATGAAAATATACCTGAAATGTTTTGCGTCGCTCACGAACGAGGAACACTGCGATCACCGCAATGCGACCCCTTTTGATGTCCCGGCCGGCCAGACGGTAAATAACCTGCTGACGCGTGTCGGCGTTGCCCGGGAGGCTGTGAAAATTGCTTTTGTCAACAACCGGATCGCGGGAATGGATACGGTACTGGCGGATGGTGACCGTGTGGCTCTGGCACCGGCGGTGGGGGGTATGTAGCGCTGATTCGGTCGTATTGTCTCCATTGCTGCATTGTACGCGAAGGAGAAAAGGGTTTTTTCTTTTGAAGATGCCGTTATAAATCGCCGCCTCTTTTGAAAGTGTGGGCGAATAGGTCAGCGATGGCCTTTTTGCCGGCAACTCCTATATTGCGTGTTCCCGTTCCTGTGAAAGTCGGATGTTCGATTACGGGTTGATCCACCTCCCAGGTGCCCTCCTTCCAGGCAAACCAGCGATTTCGATCGAGGTCATATACACTCAGCGGGCGGTTGAACCACTTGCCCAGTTCAACGGCCCAGCCGGTACCGCCCTTGACCGTTCCATCCGGCTGGATCCAGCCCACCGAAAAAACCTGGTGGCCCATATTGACCATGTGAAAAATCGTCTGGAGCACCTTGCGGATTTCGGCCTCACGACTGAAGGTGCGTCCCATGCGCATGGAGACGATTTCCATACTGATGGCCCCCTTCTTCAAGGCCTCTGGTCTAAGAACGGTCAGTCCCCGCTGCCGTTCAACGGCCTGCCCCGGGTAGACGAAATTGATCTCGCGGATGCCGTAGGCCTCGGCATTCTGACCGAAGGCGGCTTCCGCACCCTTATGGCCACCGCTGTAAAACCGCATCTTCCGGGGATCCAGGCTCATCTCAACCTCCGCGTTGTGCATCTCCTGCTCTGATCGGGCATCTAAGTGCAATATCCATCTCAACTTATCCGGCGGCGGTCAAGCACCGCTGCTTGCCAGGGTTCGTGCAAATGCCAGGATACGGTTTTCGTGCCAGTAGGCGCCCTGCATCCTGGGCGGTATGAACCCCACATGGCCGCCGGTGGCGGGCATCTCCAGGTGCAGCCACGCGCTTTCACGGGCCTGGTCCACGGGGTAACAGCGGGGGCCCAGAAAGGGGTCGTTGCGGGCGTTGAGCAAAAGGGTGGGGATGCGAATCCGGTCGACGAAGAAGCGGGCGCTGCATTGGCGCCAGTATTCCTCGGCGTCCTTAAACCCGTGGGCCGGGGCCGTATAACGGTCGTCGAATTCGCGAAAAGTGCGCAGCCCACTGAAATCCTCGGGACGCAGCCAGCCGTTGGAACGGGGCGCTTTCATCCGCGCTTTGGCGCACAAGGTTCGCAGAAAGCGAAACATATAGATGCGACAGGCGGGTCGGGCCATGGCAATGGCGCCGTCTTTCAGGTCGCAGGGCACCGAAACGGCAGCCGCCCAACGAATGTCGGTTGCCAGACGGCGTCCCTGCTCCCCAACGTACTTGAGCACCAGGTTGCCCCCCAGGCTGAAACCGATCAGGCCGATGGTGTCATAGATCGATTGCCGGCGGATGTGGCGCAGCACGGTGGCGAGGTCTTCCGTGGCACCACTGTGGTAGGAGCGCAGCCTGCGGTTGGGAACCCCGCTGCAGCCCCTGAAATTGATGCCCAGGGCGTCCCAGCCGGCCCGGTTGAAAACCCGCACCATGCCGCGCATGTAAGACGCCTGCGTGCTGCCCTCGAGACCATGGCAGAGAATGACCAGCCGCTTGCCGTAATTGTTACGGGACCAGTCCAGATCCAGAAAATCGTCATCCGGGGTGGTGATGCGTTCGCGCTGGTAGCCAATGCCGTCCACCCGTCGCAACAGTGACGGCAGGATGGTCTGCAGGTGGCCGTTGCGAATCAGAGCGGGCGGCCGATAGCTGGTGGTGGTTATCAGCGGCACAGGCAGTCTCGGGGATAGATCTCGAGCTCCTGGGTTTGGGTCGGGTGATTACAGCAAGGTGTGGCATCCAATACGATCATGTTAATTATTGTTTTGTCAGGCTTTTAAAAGCCGATTTGTTCTTTCATCCAGGCCATCGAGGGGGCTATCAATTTTCATACTTCCTCGATCAATTCAATCCGTATTTCGTCGTGGTTGCCAACACGGTGCTCCAACGCGTGACAATCTAATCTGAATAGCTGGGGATTATATTCATGGGGTTGTGACCCGTAATGATTATTATAATCAACAACACAATCTCCGAGAAAATCATAGTAATCGTCTTCTAAATAAAGCGCCTCGAAGTCCTTGAGTCTATTCAAAACGGTTTCGATTTTCTTCAACCGATCAGGTTCAAATTCGTCGGTATCATTCAACCTGACAGCTATATATGCCCATAAAATATCAAATCCATTGTCCCAATTTCCATTCCCGTTTCGAATGGCCTCGTCACGCAATTTCTCAACCGCTCTCAGCAACTCTCCCTGAACAGTCTAAGATTGCCCGGATTGGGGAACATATTCATTCCAGATCTTTTTGGCTTCTTCGAAATATTTCATAGCAAAACCTTTTAAGCATAAAAAGCGAAGCATCAGTTGTCAGAAGAGCGCGGCGTGTTTTGCCGATCGGCGGTATGCACGGGCTAAGCATTTTCATCTTTATCGGGATTCCACGTCTTTCAATCCTAACAGTATCGCGGCGCCGATTAAGAATGCCCCTGATAGCTTATTTAAATGTTGGCGGGCTGAAGGAACCAATTTCATGCTGGCCCACTCGGCGAATTTGCCATACAAGCACAGGAAGGTCGCGTCCAGGAACAAATAGGTGGCGCTCAAAATGATAAACTGCCCTAACAACGCTTTTTCCGGGTTGATGAATTGCGGAAATAGCGCCGCGAAAAAGACCACGGCTTTGGGGTTGGCTGCTGAAGTAACAAAGCCTTGCCAATACAAAGCGCGGCTCGATCGCTTCTGCTGCCGCCGATGTGGTTCTGGGCTGGATTTAGACAATAGCAGCCGCAGTCCTAAATATACCAGATAAATGACACCCGCCCATTTAACCCCCACAAAGAACCCACGAGAGCTTGAAATGATGCTGACGAGGCCAACTGAGGCAATTACCATCTGGATAAAATTAGCCGTTAAATCTCCGGCGGCTGTGAACATCGATCTGTGAAACCCGCTGCTGATGCTGTTGGATAGCATTAGAAGTTGGCTCGGGCCCGGTGTGCTCATCAGGATAAGTACCGTGCCGATGTATAACAACCAGAGGTCGATACCCATTTTGTCCTCCGTAAGGTAAAACTTGTAACGATCAAATGAACCGGTTATCGGAATATGGAGGGACAGCGAAATGCTTTGATAAACCGGTTGAATGCCTGGCTGAACGATTTTGATGCCATTGGCGGTTTTTAGTCGGAAACATAACGTGGATACGTTTTTTTAGCCGCCTCAGCTATACTCAAATCGATTTCAAGCGTCAGAAAAGGATGATCGCCCGATGTCACGCCCAGCACCTGGCCTTCCTCCGGTTCGATTATCCAGCCACCGCCCCCCCATTTGAGTCCCTCTCCGTCTCTGTGGCTGAAATTGGACGAAAGACAGTATGCACCGGACATCACGGCCGCCGTCCTGCCTCCGGCAATCCATTTATCGGTTGAAGTCATGCCGGTAGCGCGCGGACAGACAAGCAGGTCGATTCCCTGTGCCGCATACTCACGGGCGTGAACGCCGAACCATAATTCCGTGCAGATGAGAAAACCGATTTTGGCCTGATCGGTCTGAATTGCGGTAAAATTCTTTTCCCCACGTTCATACCATGATGCCTCCCACCAGCCTTTTTCATCGGGCAGATAATATTTATGGTGAACCGCCTTGTACCCTGTCACCCTGTCCATGACAAATCCCTCGTTTAGATTCCTACCGCCGCTGATGACCGGACGGGAGCTTATCACGAGTGGCGCTTCGAGTTCGATAAGGCGTGACATCCAGCGCGCATGCATTTCAACCGAAGCCTGCCATATGACGCGGTCAGCCTTGCGGGTTGCGGCAATCCAGGGATAGAACGGCATTTCCGGCAACAACACCAGATCACTGCCTGCGGACCTGACGTGCCTGACAAGCTTCCGCCATTCCTGCTCCAGCATATCCGTGCCGTTCCCGATTTCGCATACCGTTATCTTCATCAAGCGGTTCCTGCTTCCAGGCCTGTATCTTAAGAAGTTGCCCTCGTTTTTTGCGGTCCATCGACCGCGCTGAGCCGCGCCGAACGAGGCCAGGTTTTGGCGTCGATTCCAGCGGCCGGAGAGCCCTTAGCCTTCGGGTTTAACATTATTGAAGAAATAACCCCATTCAGGGTCGTTTCGCGTCTGAATCTCTATCGGATATGGATCTTCTTCTTGCGGCATGGTATGCAGCTTCTCAGAAAAAGCTTCGACCGATCGTACATAATAGACCCATTCACGATAACCGTTTGTCGTAATGGCCGCAATGAGCATGCCGCTAAGGTCGGGTTCCAGGGCATCAATCAATCGATCTTCAAAGATGCGCATCGCATCACTTTCGGCACTACTGGGCATCCCTGACGGGCTATCTTCGAAGGTCCAAAAAATCCGTATAAGCTGGGGCAGTTCCTCGAGATCACAATCCCTGGAAACCTCGTTGCGGAATCTGATGATTAGGGGCAGTTCGTTATGCGTACCTTCGGCCCCGGCCCATTTGTCTCTCGCAATGATATCGGCTAGATCCATCTAATCTCCGAATTCGCTCCAAGGGGCTAATGAAACCGTTTTACGGCGAGGGGGACGAGAACGACACAGCCCCAAGGTTTGGTCATGCCGTTTAGAATATTCTCCCATTTCTAAATATTCAGATACAGCTTCTTTGGCCTCGGGATAATCTCTTAACTTTCCCTGCACAGCCTTCAAGTATAACCGCAGTCTTCACGCGATCTGCTTCACCTATCGGTTAGAGGCTTTAGACGTTCAGATTGAAACCAAGATCAACCTCAGATGCCGGCAAGCCGCCGCGTATGCCCCAATTTTCAAGGGGCGGCTCATACAAAATAATGAAAACATCGTACGGCTCGATACCCATTTCACCAAACCGGCGGACAATAGACTTATAAAGATGACGTTTCGCATCCAACGTCCTCCCCGGAAACAGAACAATCTCGACGAGCGTATAGTTTTCCGTTTTTCCTGGCGGCACCGCAAAGTGCTCGGGTTTGTGCTCAATATAGCGGATCTGGCGATCGCCTTCAGGCACCTTGAGTGCTTCACGTTGGGCCTGGTAAACTGCTTCCATAAGTGCAGCAACCTCTTCCGTAGGACGACTTTTCCGTACTTCAATTCTCGCAACGGGCATAATTACCTCTAAGGCTTGTATAATCGGTTGCAATAAAACGCCACGGAATAGTATATTGACTTAATGCTATGGTTGGGCTGTGCAATTAACTATTTACACATAGATAACATCGATTTTAAAATCACAACTTAAAATTGTTACATCTAATTGTTATCTGAACTTCTTGCGCAATTATCATGTAGAAATTTCAATGTTTCTCTACTAATATCTTTTTCAATTCCAACATCAAGAGCCGTTTTGCCGGCGTACTCACTCCAGACATCTTTGTCTTGAGACGCATTAATGTCTGCACCATGCTCTATTAGAATCTTTATCATTGACAGATTTTCGTTTGAGACTGCCAAAACGATGGGAGGGACATAGGCCTTATTCGTATCAGATAATCCATTTGGACAAGCCCCAGCTTCAAGTAACATTTTCATAATTTTGAAACGATTATTTTCAATTGCAACAATCAAGGGGTGGGCCTCGTACACGAGGTGCTGCAAAAGATGATTCAGCGGGCTATAATTAGGCACATAGTTATAATCAGCTTTATGCCTTAACAGCAATTCAACAATATTGTTGTGACCTTTAGCAATTGCATAGTGCAATGGAGATGCAAAAAGCTTATCTTTTGCTTTTCTAGGATTGGGTTTAAAACCATTATTTAATAGCAGCTCTAACATCTGGTAGCGCCCCTCGTATGCACACCAGTTCGCAGCAACCAATACAGGTGAAACGGTAAGTTTCGCATTGTAGTCTATTAGCAGCTGAACCGTTTTGAGATCATTGGCTATAATCGGAGCTTGAAGTGGGCATCCCGGGTGGTCGCCTCGCTTTCCATTTGCGGTAGCACCTGACTCCAATAAAAACCGCGCTATTTTAAAAGAATTTTCTGATATGGGATACTTTTTCCATTCCCCGTCTTCCTGTTTATTATGATAACAAGTATGGCAGAGAACAGAAGCCGAATAATGATAGCTGTTTGGATCGGCGCCGGCTTTGATTAATGCCTTAACCATGGGAAAATTTTGATGGTGTGTTGCAGCTACAGACAGGGCGGAGAATGAAAATTGCGACTGATTGGGATTGGCCCCATATTTTAAAAGCAAATCCACTAATTCTAAATCATTTTTTTCAGCAGCTGTGAGGAGCGGAGGAGGATCGTCAAAGTTAATATCCGCTCCATTCTTCAGTGCCCTTTTTATCTCGGCGATATTGCCAGTCTTAATGCTGGCGATTAATTTTTTGTTAATATTTTCTTCTTCAGAGCTTTTTTGTTCTTCTTCCTCGATAGTATCTTTGTGGAAACTTTTTTGGTAACTTTTAAAAGTAAACCCAAAATGACCGCAGACATCATCCACATTGTCGCCTATCTCTTCATATAACCATAAAATATAATCAGCCTGTCCTGTAGCGCACAGCTCGCTAGCCATATCTTTCGAATTGAGAAGATCGGTTAGAATCAGAGATAAATTTTTGGATAAATATAGGGTGGATACTGTCTGATCAAAAGTGGGAATATTTCTGAACACACCAGAAAGGTGCTGGTTGGAAAATTTCTCCAGGTTTTCATAAAAAGCATTGCTGATATAATCACTGTCAATCCCGCTTATAAGCCACTCGTTAAGTCCGTTTGATGAGTTAAACCTTAGTAGAATTTCATCGTAATCGCAAATATCACTTTCATCCGGCCCAAGAATTTCTACAGCGGACACCTCCCAGTCCCCACATGTTATCTTTGCATATGCTTTAAGTAAGCTTGCGTATATGGAAACAGAGTCAGCAATCTCCGTATCGTAGTGAATTGATCTATCCTTGAATATTTTTTCAAGAACAATCCCTAGATTGACATCCTCAATTGAGTCATGAATTCTGATTTTTTCACCCTTAGCATAACAATATTCCACGATGAGTTCAGCGATATTTGATAATTGTAGTTTTTTATGTTTGGTTTTAGCCATATTGACTCCTAAAGGGCGTTGCGGAACGAGCATTCAGGGCCTTCCGTGCCAGGAGACACGACACAATATAGATTGTAAAATCGATACAATATACTACTATTTCAATACTATGGAGTCCAACGACCAACCGTGAAACGGAAAACGCGCCAGCATTTTTCCGTCGATCTTTCCAGCAACAGGTTTGAAGCTAATCTTTCAAGTCGCAATTCACCCTATGACGGCGGCAAGTGATTCGGGCCTTCGAACTCCTGGTTGCACACTTTGCATTTCCATTGATTCCCGGTGCCAAGCAAAGCGTAAGAAATGCGCTCGCACCGTGGGCACTTGACTTGGCGTTCGCGAATTCGTTTGGCCAACTGGCGCGCATCCTCACCTGACACACCGGACGCCTTGATCTGGGCCATGGTCTTGCGAAGTGAGTAGACAATGGCCACAACGATGCCAACGATCAATGCGATAAGTGCGATATTGAACCAATCTAGCATGACTATTCACCTACTCGCAGTGTGTTTTTTTCTAGCGTCTAACGACCAAATCAAGAAACGGTAAACGCGCCAGCGTTTTCGCGTCGATTCCAGCGCAAGGTTAGCGGAACTAAATTATTAACAATTAAAGAAGATTGTGTTTTCCTTTGCCATTTTAATCCTGCTTAAAATTTCAAACCATATATTTTCAAGATGCCTAATATTAGTTCTATACTCGATTATCCTTCGATTTTCTTGAAATGAATATTAAATCCTCATCATCAAAAGGAACATACACACTACCAAACGAAGGAACAGATAGCATAGCTCCTTGACCAAGATCTTTCCAATATGTTTCCCAATTAGGATTTTCTTGGGTTACTACAAAATCGACATATCCAAATTCACCAGAATAATTTATTTTATCTCCAGCGACGATTTTTTCACCACTACGATATTTCGGCTCATTTAGACCCATTACTATTTACCGGTAACGGTTGAGCTGAGACGCGCAAAACGCGCCAGCGTTTTCGCGTCGATTCCAGCGC
>JASJCD010000040.1 GCA_030066135.1 Desulfobacterales bacterium
ACCCCCTTTGCCCCGCGCCGAGCATCGGTGGCAGGGGCGGAAAAAGCGTGTCGGCCTGTCTGAGCGAAGCGAGTTCCGACACGCGCCGACCCCTGACAACCGCTCGTTGAAGCAAGCCTCATGCTGTCAGGCAAGGCGACCAGTGAGGCGAGGCGCGCAGCAATCATCCGATTGTGAGCACCCGAGCGAGTTGGGGACTCACCGAAAGACTAAAACAGGCGAGGAATCCCGCAACGCGGGGCAACGCCGCATGTCAGCATGAGACGCCGCTTCAGGGAGTGGTTGGGCGACGCGCAGGGTACGCGGGGCACGGGCGCCTTCTTTTGGTTACTTTTCTTAGGCGCCTAAGAAAAGTAACAGGAAAAAACACCGGATCGGTTAAACCTCTCAGGGTCCCCCACCAAAGGTGGAGGGTTTAGACCAGAACTAAATAACCACCTTTCCTATCGCGAGCGTAGTATTCACGCAAACGTGCGCAGCCCTCATGGCGCCCCCGCAGATATGACCGATCCTTGGAATCGGTCGTCAATTTTGCTATCCTGAAATTATTATAGCCCACGCATACTTCCGGGCGTCTGCCTGACAGGTCTTAACCCGTAAGGCATCGTTCCCAACTCACGGCATATGGAAGGTATACGAAGCGCATGTCGATCCAGGATGAACGCACCAATAAAATTGTGGTTTTGCTGCTGGTCCTTTTGATTTCAGCCCTTTTTCTGTCCATGATCCGTCAGTTCCTGATGGCCATCTTTATGGCCGGCATTTTTTCCGCCCTGTCACAACCCGTATACCAGTGGTTGGTAGGGTTTTTCGGGGGTCGCCGGGCACCGGCCTCGCTGACGACGCTGCTTTTGATCGTCATCGTGGTGCTGATTCCCCTGGCCGTCCTGGTTGGCATCGTCACGGCCCAGGCCATAACGGTCAGCCAGTCCGTTCAGCCGGCGGTGGAAAGGTTCCTGTCCGAACCCACCGTCTTTTCGGCTTATCTGGACCGCATCCCCTATTTCGATCAAATCCTCGTCTACAAAGAAACCATCCTGCGCAAGGCCGGGGAATTCGTCGGCTCCTTGAGCAGATACCTGATCCGCAATCTGGGCTCCGGCGCACTGGGCACCGTCAACTTTCTGTTCATGTTTTTCATCATGCTCTACACCATGTTCTTCTTCCTCATGGACGGCAGCAAGCTGCTCTCCCGCATCCTTTATTATCTGCCGCTGCAGAATGACGAAGAAAGCCAACTCCTGGATCGTTTCACCTCGGTCACCCGGGCCACCATCAAAGGCACCATCGTGATCTGCATTCTGCAAGGCGGCCTGGCTGGTTTGGGCTTCTTCGTCGTGGGCATCAAGGGGGCCGCCTTCTGGGGGACGGTCATGGGCGTGCTCTCCATCATTCCGGGCATTGGTACGGGACTGGTCTGGATTCCGGCCGTGGTGATCCTGGTTGCCTTGGGCCATTATGTCAAAGGGATCGGGCTGGCGCTTTTCTGTGGCCTGGTGGTGGGCAGCGTCGACAATCTGGTGCGTCCCTCCCTGGTGGGCAAAGATACCCAGATGCACGACCTTTTCATCCTCTTCGGAACCCTGGGCGGTATTGCCCTCTTTGGGGTGGTCGGGATCATTATCGGACCGATCATTGCCGCCCTGTTCGTGACCATGTGGGAAATTTACGGCGCCGTATTCAGTGATATTCTGCCCGCCACCCCGGGATATTCGGCCCAGAGGACGGGAAAAAACACCGATGAAAACGATTGATGTCCATTGCATCTGACCGCTTCCGGGCCCAGCGTCGATCTGTGCGACGTTCATCTGCAGCACACCGAGCGTTTGTGCCAAGGGCGCTCATTAGACCTCACCGCTCCGAACCTTTACGGTTTCTGGCGCCTGCCGACCGCCAACCTCAATTCATATATTTTCAATAAGTTAGCCCTCGAATATTTCTGGTGGCCACCCGCTTGTCCGCGATCCTCAAAAAAATGGGAATAAAAGACCGCTTCTCGTCCTCATAGGGTTCAACAACGTCGTAAACGCTACGATGACGAATTAAAGGAGAAGCGCCATGAAATACCCAATCATATTGACTATCACCCTGATGACTATCGGACTGGTTATAACGGCGCCCGCCGGGGCGTTCGATAAACGAAACGCCATCGAGGCCGGGGACGGCCATTGGATCTATTTCGGTCCCGATCCATCCAGCGATTGGACCGCTACAAGACCTATGCCCCTCAAACGCTCGCTGGAAGACTCAATCCGCCGGGACGCCCTGCGGCATTATGAAATGCCGCGCTTCGAACTGCCCGAATCCGGGGAAGTGATTTCCTTCTACGGGGGCACGAAGGATGTGCAGGCCGAAACCAGGCCGGTTCCAGTCATGCGGACGCCGGAAGATCCCCAATGGGAAATTTTCGAATTGCCTGAAAGCGGTAATACCATACGATTTGCGCGGGATATGCCCCTCCCTGCAGTCGACGAAACGTTTGTGGCCGGGCAGAACGAAGGCCCTTCATGATAACCGCATTTGCCAGGGAGCGGCCGGTGCTTACCATCTTCCAAATCGCCTGTGACCATCCACCCCATCGTGGGTGGCCGGCATTTTCAGCCAGAATTGGCCGTAAGATATGCGCATCATCAATTACGCCCGGGACCGAACATTATGAAATTGCCAGGCTTCGCTGCGAAAATCGTCCCCCGCATAAAATCGTTATCCCCGCAAGAATTCTGGCATCTGGCCGGACGCCATGAAGGCCTGCTTTACAGCTCCGCATTTCAGTACACCGGTAATCGCTTCGACGCCGAGGACCTGGTCCAGGAAACTTTCCTGGCCGCCTTTCGCAGTCGGCATCAACTCAGGGACCGCGGCAAGATGAAAAGCTGGCTCTTCATCATCCTTCGCAACAACTATCTCAAACGGGCAGGCCGAAAGCCCAACCGAACGCAAAATGAATATGACGACCGGATCGAATATGACTATGCCGAGGATCTGGCTGCGATGGCCGGCCAGGAGGATGCGCTCCAAGCCCTCGAACGCAAGGCCACGGCCGAGAATGTCCACCGGCAATTGAGTGCCCTGCCGGAGTCCTATCAATCGGTGCTGATACTCTACTATCTAAAGGAATTCACCTACCAGGAGATCGCGGACATGCTTGAAATTCCCATCGGAACGGTAATGTCACGGCTCGCGCGTGGGAAACAGCGCCTCAAGGCCGCTTTCATCAAGAAAGCCGCCCGTGCCGCAGCCCCCAAGAAAATTATTCCGCTGGCGCGTAAAGGATAGGTGGCCTATGGACTGTAACGGTTTTAAACGCTGGCTGATATCGCGCGACGACTGCGAAGGGAATTTGACGCGTCAGGCCCACAAACACCGGGAGGATTGTCCGGACTGTAACCAACTCTACACTGCCGATGAGGGCCTGGAGCAGGCTTTTTCCAACAGCATGCGCATGACGCCGCCCCCCTCAGGGCTGGCGCGCCGTGCACGCCAGCGGGCCGAGGCCGAGGCGCGACCGACAGGGGCCAAACGGCCCGGTTGGCTCTGGAAGGGATTTGCACCGGCCCTGGCAATAGGTTTGCTGCTCGTGGTCTGGAACCCCTGGGCCAACCCCCTCACCAGCCTTGAGACCATCGGCAACTTTGCCCTGGCCAACCACAGTCGGACCGACATGACGATGGCCTTCACGGCCGACGAAATTCCCGACCCGCAGGAGTGGTTCTACCAGCGCCTGAACTTCCGCGTTGCGATGCCGAATTTCAGTCAGCGCCAATTGACCTTCCTGGGGGGACGCGAATGCACCATCGGCCCCAAAAAGGCGGCCTATCTTTACTACGATGACAATGGCAAGCGCGTATCCGTATTCGTCATGCCGGCACGTCAGATCAAATTTCCGCTGCAGGCCGAGCGCCGCTACCGCATCGATGCGATCCAGTACAGCGTCGAGCTCTGGAAGATGGATGCGATGGTATGCATTCTGGTGCAGGAGCTAAATCCCGACACCCTTTCCACGACCTGACGGGTCTCACCCAACCCAAAATCCGCGAAGTCGTCTCACCGCGTCGCCAAACGCCGACAGGGGCTAAGGCCCCCATTTTTTTGCTTGTATATCCCGAGGTCGGGTTTTAAACTGCCTCAAACGCCCACCTGCGGGCGCGACTGCAAAAGGAGGAAACGATGTCCTTAACCGTGCGCACCAACCAGAAAGCACTGGGGGCCTTTGTCGTTGCACCATCCGGACAGATCAACGGGCAGACCTACGATGTCCTGGAAGACGAACTCGATCAGCTCCTGGCCCAGAATCCTAACCTGATCGCCCTGGACCTGGCCGAGGTCGACTACCTCAGCAGCGCCGGCATCCGCGTCATCCTGAAAACGCAGAAAGCGCTCAAGGCCCGCGACGGCAAACTGGTCTTCATGCATCTGCAGCCCCAGATCCGCAAGGTTTTCGAAATCATCGAAGCCCTTCCCACCATGCGTGTGTTTAAAAATTTCGAAGAAATGGACGACTATCTGGATCGGATACAAAAGCGGATTACGGGTGAGATCAAAGATGACGACTAGCACCTGCCCCTGGGATCTGGCGCTGCCAAGCGTGCAGAACCGCCGTTGGACGCGTGGCAAATGAAAAGGTCTTGTTTCAAACGGCGGGTGGGTTCAGCAGAGGCTCATTCCGCGACATCGCTGTATACTATTGACACTTCACGGAACTTATCCTCGGTGGCATTGAAGGCCGCGACCACCCGGGGGTCGAAGTGCTGCCCGGCGCCCTCGCGGATTATGTCACCGGCCTGCTCATGCGTCATGCCGGACTTGTAGACCCGCTTGCTGACCAGGGCGTCGTAGACATCAGCCACCGCCACCAGCCGCGCCGCCAGGGCGATACCATCCCCCTGGGTACCATAAGGATAGCCCGAGCCGTCCCACTTCTCGTGGTGACCGTAGGTGATCTCCATGGCCCGCCGCAGGTACTCGGTCGCTCTCAAATCGCTGTCGCTCGTGCCCAGTTTTTCGCGAACGGCGTTGAGGGTGTCGCCCCCGATTTCCGGATGCAGTTCGATAACCTTGCGCTCATCCGGCGTAAGCCTTCCAGGTTTTTGCAAAACCGCATCCGGGATACCGACCTTGCCGATGTCGTGCAGGGCCGAGGTGGCCTTCACCTGCTCGATCCAGTGCGCGTCGATCGAATCGTCGGTCTTGCCCAACTCGCGGGCCAGAATCTCAACGTATTTTTCGATCCGCTCCAGATGTTTACCTGTATCGTCGTCGCGGCTCTCCGTGAGTTTGGCCATGCCGAAAATAATGGCGTTCTGCGTCCGGACCAGTCTGGCATGCTCTTCTTCGAGTTGGCGCGTGCGCTCCTGCACCTTTTGCTCCAGGTTTTCGTTCAAATCGCGCAACTCGGCGTTGGCCACCTCCAGTTGCTGCTGGAGGCAGCGCAGGGTCAGGTGGGTGTCCACCCGGGCGATGACCTCTTCGGGCTGAAAGGGCTTGGTGATATAGTCCACCGCCCCCAGCTTGAGCCCTTTGACCTTGTCTTCGGTCTGCCCGAGCGCAGACAGGAAAATAACGGGGATATCATGGTGCGCGGGGTCGGCCTTGAGGCGCCGGCAGACCTCGAAGCCATCGATGCCCGGCATCATGATGTCGAGCAGGATGAGGTCGGGGAGGGTTTTGGCCGTGACCGCCAGGGCGCTCTCACCGTTTTTGGCCACCAGCAGGCGGTAGCCGCGTCCGGAGAGGGTCTGGGAAAGCACCTGCAGGTTGGTGGCGTTGTCGTCCACCATCAGGATGCTTTCCTTTGATTTACGCGCATCGCATTGGCTGTGAATCGTCTCGTCCATGCTCAGGCCTCCTTGGCCGGCGCCGCGTCAGGCGCGCCCGCGGCGATGCGGGTTTGATTTTCAGACGAGCTTGAAAGCAATAAACGCCTGGTCGTCGTCGGCCGGGCGGCCATCGGCAAAGCGGGTCAGATCCGTAACCACGGCATCACACAGGCTTTCGGGGGAGCCGGCCGCATGGGTGCGCAGCACCGTCAGGAGACGCTCCTCGCCGTAGATCGCATCGTTCATGCTGAACCGTTCGGTCAGACCGTCGGTATAGGCCAGCATAACATCCCCCGGGGCCAGCTCGAATTCGGTCACGGGCACCTCGTCGAAATCGATGAAGCCCAGCACCATGACGCCCGGCACCTCGCTTTCCACCGCCTCGCCGGTGGCGGCGCGGTAGATCATGGGGGGCGGGTGGCCGGCACGGGCCACCGTTACCCGTTGCCGGGCAATATCCACGACCATATAAAGACCGGTGACAAAACTGGGTTCGGCCACCTTGCACAGGTGACGGTTCAATTCCTGAATCATGCCACCGGGATCGTCCCAAAGCTGTTTCTGGGAACGGAACAGGGCGCAGGTCATGGCCATCAGGACCGCGGCCGGGGTGCTGTGCCCCTCGGCGTCGGCCACCAGGATGCCGATCCGGCCCTCGGCGATTTCGACCAGGTCGTAGTAGTCGCCACCGGCATAACGGCTGGTTTCGTAGAAGGCGGCCAGCTGCAGACCTTCCATCTGCGGCAGTTTCTTGGGCAGGAGGTTGCGCTGCACCTGGGAGACGGTTTCCAGTTCGTGCTCCAGCTGGTCTTTCTGCTGCTGCACTTCCCGCCGCAGCCGGTGAATCGTGAGGTGGGTGTCCACCCGGGCCAAGACCTCCTCGGCCTGAAAGGGTTTGGTCACATAGTCCACCGCCCCCAATTCCAGCCCTTTGACCTTGTCGCCGGTCTGGTCCAGGGCCGACAGAAAAATCACCGGGATATCGGCGGTGTTCGTATCGGCCTTCAGTTGCTGGATCACCTCGTAGCCGTCCATGTCCGGCATCATGATGTCGAGCAGGATCAGGTCCGGATGGGTCTTGCGGCTGATGGTCAAGGCGGTCTCTCCGTTCTTGGCCACCAGCAGCCGGGACTGACGGCTTTGGAGGGTTTCCATAAGTACTTGGAGATTCAAGGGATTGTCATCCACCAGGAGGATGCGTTCTTCAGGATGAGAATTCGCTTCTGCGGCCATGATGTTCGAAAGTCACTTTCGTTGAGTTGCGGCTTTTCCAGACGAAGTTCATCATATAGGGGTCAAGTTAGGGGTGGATAGCACGCATGGCGCGAAAAATAAACCATGGGCCGGCGAGGGCCCGGAATGACGAAAGGGTGCGGCACGTTGAGGCCGCACCCGTCCGCAAAGGATTCAACACCAACTATGGGCGAGGTGTTCGTCCGGGTCATATCTCAATCCCGAGCGTCTGCTTCCTTGGTGTTGTGGCCGTCATTGGCCACCTGGTTTTGGGGCCGGTCTCCGGGCGCTTCCGCCGATGCCGTCTGAGGCTCGGCCGGCATCTCCTGACGGAAAATGGTCCAGGTGCCTTTTTCACCCGTAAAAACGCCGCGTCCCGGTTTGACCTCGTTGTAGGATTCGTACTCGAAGGGCTCCGAGTGCGCGCAAGCCCCGAGGACCAGCGCCACGGCCAGAACCGCAGCAAGTATCAGACTGTTTAGCTTTGACATGTCGATTCCCTCGGTCGAACTAAAATTTCATCCGTACACCGCTCATGACGGAGTTGATATCGTCGAAATCCGTAGTTCCCTCGCCCCGGTCGAGCTCGTGCCAGCGGTACCCCAGATAGTATTCCATTCCCCATTGGGACATGTCCTGAACGATCTGGACGCCCACCGAGGTGGCGTCGTCGTCGTCCTGATCCACGTCCTCGTTACGGGCGTAGTCCACCGAAAACCGCGTTTCACCGGCCTCGAAGAATTTGGCCCGATAGCCTGCCTTGGCGTAGTAAAACACAGGATCGTCGTCACGGTCCGATCCATCCGGATTGGTGGCATCATTCTCGAGATCCTGGTAGGCGCCGGCCACCGTCAGGTTGAGCCCGCTGCTGTGCAGTATCGAAAAGCTGCCGTTGTACTGGTCGTCGGCGTCATCGCTGACCGCCTGGGGATTGACGTAGGCCACCGCGCCGGCCGCCTTAAAATCTTCGCCCCACTTGGCGGCATATTTGAGCGCGACGTCGCCGCCATCCGAAAGCGCGCTGGCCTGGAGACTGAACCCGTAGAAGTTGGGCGAATCATAGCGCACCCGGTTACGCCGGCTCAGCCCGTCGAAGTTGGCGAAGACGTCCCCCACATCGGTGGTCGACAGTTCCTCGGCGTCGTCGTCGTAGAATCGGATTCCGCCGGACATGTCCTCAATGGAGGAATAACCGACAACGGAAGTGCCGGAGAGGTCGACCTCGGAGGTACCGTCGGAGGCCGTGCTGCCTTTGCCGACGTAGATCTTACCGAAGCGTTTGGAGGTGACCTGGGCGTCGACCCAACGTTCGTCGAAACCGTCGCCGTCGCCACTGTCAGGGTCCTTGTCGTCCTGATTGACCAGGTTGCTGGGGTTGGACTGATACTCGAACTCAAACCGGGACCCGATTGTGACGTCGTCGTTTACCCTGGCGGTGCCCAGAAATCCCATCCGTGAGGACGAGTTGTCATTGTCCACGAAGTAGTAGTCCGAGCTGTCGCCGTCGTCGGCAAACAGAAAAGCCCGATTGACCTGGCCGTAAATTTCAAGGGAGACCTTGTCGCCCTGGCTGTTTCGCACCACATCGGGAGGCACGCCACCGGTCTTGGCCACCTCGGCCCGGGCGGCTTCCGTGGCCTCCTTGACCGCCGTATCGCTCATGGCACTCACCTGCTGCTGCAGTTTTCCGATGGCCTTGGCCTGGGCTTCGATCTGGCGCTGCTGCTGCTGGATGAGTTCTTCCATGCGTTTGATCATGGCCTCATCCACCGCGAGGGCCGGCGCCGCCGCCAGCAGGAAGCATCCCGCCAGCAATATCCCCGCAATACGCCGCCGTAAAATGGGTTTAAGAAAACAGTGCATAACCATTCCTCCTTTTCCAAACAGACAATTAACCTAACCTGGGCCGCGGCCCGCCTTGGTATTCATTCCGATCAATAAGGCGGCTGAGGATAGAATCGGGGGGAACGTGCGCGCTCTCAGAAGAGGGGGAAAGGGCGCAACAAACCGGAGGAGATTACCTGGGCCAAAACCTATCGTTCGGGGTGAACACCACCTAACCTTGATAATCGGCTTACGATTTCGATATTAAAAAACTGCTAGTAAGGATTACTAAAATGATTGTAGTCTAAAAAAAATTGTTATTACGGATGACAGGAAAGCAGCGTAAACTGGCGCTCGGCATAATTCAGGAATGCCACTTAGGCCAAGGCCGCGATGGCAGCGGCAACATGGCGGCTGAAATCCGCCAGGGTCAGGCTCATGGCCGTCACGATGGCAGCATGCCCCTCGCCGCTCACCTTCTGCCGGAAGACCGCTCTGCTCTTGGGTCGCAACTGCTTGCCGCGCGCATCGGTAATCTCCCAGCGAACGTCGAGAACGGCATCGCCCTGAGGGTCGGCGTCAAAACGAATGATCTCCAGTTCGACACGCTGGTCGGGTTTCAGCGTGCTGCGCCAGGGATGGTTGTAAATCGCGTCCGTGCCCAGCAGCAGGGCCAGGTTTTCGGACAGGACGCGCCTGAAATTTTGTTGCAGCGGTTCGGCCCAGTTCGCGAATGCCGCCGTACGGACCTCATTTTCCCCCCGACGGGTCACCACCTGCGGCCGATTGAGGTATTCGGGAAAGATCAAAGGGCCGACACCGATAGCCTGCGACCCGATACCCGTACGGTCAGGTGCGGCATCATTCGTGGACATGGGGGTCAGGACAAAAAGGCGGGTTGAATCCGTGGTACCCGGTCCCAGATTCACACAGCCCGAGAGGAGGACCAGGATCAGGCCCATTGCCAACACCATCGATTTGGTTGCCGTAAACCGCATCAGTTCTCTCCCGAACCGGTCTTGCCCCGCAGAAGGACATCCGGCTGCTGCTGCAGCATGTCGGTGAGCGCCCGCACCGAGCGCGCCGTGGCTGCAATCTCGTTTAAAGCCGTGGAAAGTTCATAGCCGAAATCCGAGTCCGCCGAATAGTCGGTGGTCAGGCGTTCGATCTTGACCAGCGCATCTTCAGCCTGCGCCATGGCCTCCTGGATTTGGTTCATGGTCTGAATGGCCTCGTCGGCCACCGGATCCACCTGGTTGTCGATGGACTGCATCATGTGACGTGCCGTCGTTGCCGTTTTTTGGATTTCGTCGGCAATGCCCCCCGAACGACCGCGCAGTTCTTCCGCCAGCAGAGCGACCTCGTTGGCTGCCCGGGTAAAACTCTTCACCAGGGTTTCCAGGCTCCGCTCTTCAATCACATCGCGGAGCTCGATCATGGCAAGGTTGATATTGTCGACCACGGTCTTCAGGTCCAGGTTTTCCAGGGCAGTGGCCAAACGCTCAAAACTCGATGGCACGGTGGGAATTTCCATTAGGCCTTCATTCAGATGCTCGCGGCCACGCAAGTTGGCGGGGGTATTCGGCAGAAGGTCCAGCGAGATCGCAAGCTGACCGGTCACCAGGCTTTGCAGGGACAGCTGGGCCCGCAGGCCTTGCGCGATCAAACGATCCAGTTCATTATCTTCGACGCCAGGCGTGACCTTTTCTCCCGGAGCCGCGGCCTCATGAAACCGATCCGGGTCCGTCTCGATGACCACTGGAATCCTAAAATCGATTTGGTCGCTTTTATACAGAACCTTGATGCTCCGGACCTGCCCGACCGGAACCCCCCTGAACAGCACCGGCGCCCCCACCGTAAGTCCTTTGAGATCGCCGTCAAAATACAGCACAAAGGTGTCCACTTCCTTGAACAGAGCCCCGGAACCGAAGGCCAGAACGCCCACCACCGCCAGGACGACGGCACCGATGACAAAGGCCCCGATCATCGCCGTATTCGCTTTTTTACTCATCGCTTCGCTCCAACCGATAGGTATGCGCGCATAACAGGTTCAGGCCGCCTGACCTTCCCGACCATCCTTGCCCCGGGTCAGGAACCGCACCACCCGTGGGTCTTCGGACTCCGCCAGCAGCCGCTTGGGGTCCCCGACCGCGATCATGGTCTTGGTCTCCGGGTCCAGGAAGACCGAGTTGTTGCCGATGTCGAAAATGCTGGCCAGCTCGTGGGTCACCACCACGATGGTGGCCCCCAGGCTCTCCCGTATCTCCAGAATCAAGTCGTCCAGCAGCTTGGCGCTGATGGGATCCAGTCCGGCCGAGGGTTCGTCGAAAAAGAGGATTTCCGGATCCAGGGCCATAGCCCGCGCCAGGCCGGCCCGCTTACGCATGCCGCCGCTGATTTCAGAAGGGTAGAAATCCTCGAAACCGGCCAGACCCACCAGGGCCAGTTTCAGGGATACGATCTCCCGGATATCACCGGGATTTAAAGTCGTATACTCCTGCAGGGCCAGGGCCACGTTTTCGGCCAGGGTCATCGAACTCCACAGGGCGCCGCTCTGGTAGAGCACGCCCATGCGGCGCATGAGGTTTTCTTGCGTCTCGTGATCGGCCTCCCAGAAACTGACCCCCTCGTAAAGGACGCGGCCCCTGGCGGGCGACTTGAGCCCGATGAAGTGACGCAGGAGGGTGCTCTTTCCGCACCCGCTGCCCCCCATGATGATGAAGATGTCCCCGCGGTTGATGGTGAAGTCGAGATCCCGCTGGATCACGAAATCACCGTAGGCCATGGTGAGATCTTCCACGACGATATGGGCCTGGGTTTCAGTCATTGGTCCGACGTTGTTGGGTTATGGTTTCAACTTGTATTTTAAAAAGGACCGGTTGGACCGCGTGTCCGCTTCAGGGTTTTGCGCGTCCATGCCGGTCATACGCCAATGATATCGCAAATGACCGTGATCACGGCATCGGCCACGATGATATACACGATGGCGGTCACCACCGCCGATGTGGCCGCCGCACCCACGGCCATGGCACTGCGGCCGCATTGCATGCCCCGCATGCACCCGGCCATGGCCACGATGACGCCGAAAATGGCGCTCTTCACCACGCCCACCAGAAAATCACCCAACCCCACGGCGGCCTGGGTCTGGACGAGATATTGTTTCAGGGGCAGGTCGAGCAGACCGGTGCCCACGATGACGCCGCCCAGTATACCCATCAGATTGGCGTACAGACACAGCAGCGGCAGCATCAGCACGAGGGCCAGCATGCGCGGCAGCACGAGGTAGTCCGTGGGCGATATGCCCATGGTCACCAGGGCGTCGATTTCCTCGTTGACCTGCATGGTGCCAAGCTGGGCCGCGAAGGCGGCGCCGGTGCGCCCGGCCATGATGATGGCCGCCATCATGGCGCCCATCTCCCGGGCCATGGCCAGGCCCACCAGGTTGGCCACAAAGATCTGGGCCCCGAACATCTTGAGCTGCACGGCGCCCACGAAGGCCAGAATCAAACCCACCAGAATGCTGATCAGGGAAATGATGGGAAGCGCCTGTGAGCCGCAGTTCTGCAGCAGAACCCCGAAGTCGCGCCATGGAAAGCGCGTCCGGCCGGTAATCGTGCGGATGAAACTGGCGGTGACTTCGCCCGTAAAGACCAGACCGCTGACAACGGCCTGCCAACTGCTTTCGGCCATGCGACCGGCACGCACCAGCAGGCTTTCGCGTGCCGCCTCGCGCCGGGCCCCCTGTCGTTCCGGCACGGCCGTGGCCAGGTGCAGCATGCGGCGGACGCCGTCCGGAAGGCCCTCGTCTTCGACGACGATGTTCTGTTTCTGACAGTATTGATGGATTTTTAACAGGAAGGCCAGAAACTTGCTGTCCCAGCCGGTCAAACGGGTGGCATTGAAAGTGAGCGTGTCGGTTTGCGCAGGATCCCCCAATGCCTCCCGGAGGGTCTGAAAATCGGGGATCGCAGCATCGATCAACCAGGCACCGGAAAACTGGATGGCGACAACGCGGTCGGACGGCCGTTGACACTGAAACTCAGGCTTTTCCGGTTTGGATTCCATGGGCGATCCAGTTACCAGGCTGCGGGGTGAAAATCCAGGCGGCCTAAGGCAGCTCTTCCGAATGCCGCTGGAGCGTACTGTAGATAAGCCGTCGCGTTAAAAAGCGTAATGCAAACCGAACATGATCATGTTGACACCGGGGTTTTCGTCGGAGAGGCTGGCGTTGGACATGTGTTGCACACGCACGCGGGCGCTCAGCTCGTCCCAGAACCGATAGCTCAAACAGAGGTGGCTGGTAAATGAGAAAAGGGTCCCGAGATCTTCATCTCCGTATTCGTCCTCGGACATGATGGTGCCCGCCGAACCGACCCGGACCGTAAAGTCGCGACCGTCGGCAACCACGAAGGCGAGTCCCAGGCTGGCGATGGCCCCGGTTTCGCCCCCGCCGTCCAGGACGCCGGCCGTGCTGGTCACACGCATGCCGAGATCGATTCCTTCCTGCAACTCCCATTTCCAGGGGAGTTTGTAATTCAGCAGGGCCTCGTACTGCTTAAAGGACTCATCCTTGTCGTTGAAACTTGTACCGCCCTGGGCGCCGATTTCCCAGTGGGTTTCATCTGGCGTCTGACCGGTTTCGGCTGCCAGCGGGGCGATGGTGGTCAAAATGAGGATCAAGGCAGTAACGACGACGCGAACCGGCATCGACTTCATTCGCTTCTCCAGGGGCTGAACTTGCGCATCTCAGTTGGGTTGAACAGAAGACACCTTGCCGGATAAAACACCCGATAATCGCCTGAATGTCAAGTTATAACTGGTTTTTTGGGTTGCATCCCGCCGACCGAAGCCTTATGCTTGGCGCTACTAAACGTTATCACGGCAATCATTCCCGCCCCAATACGGGCAGATTGCCATTGCGCCGCTAGACGAACCAGCCACCAGATGACGCGGGTCTCGCCTGTCGCTAACAATTCTATAACCCCATTAATGCTAATTCACGGTTCTCTCTGAAATTGGTCCCGGTGGTCAAACCGCCGGGCGTATTGAACTATTAAGGATTTAGACCATGGCCACAAATGCGTACATCGTCTCCGTGGCGCCCCGCAGCGGGAAGTCCGTCATCGCCCTGGGGGTGATGGAGATGCTCTCGCGCCGAACCCGTAAAGTCGGTTTCTTTCGCCCTATCGTTCCCGAGGGCCCCCAGGACAACAACATTCAGCTGATCCGTACGCGTTACAATTTAGACATCCCGCCCGAAGACATGTTTGCCTACACGCACAATCAGGCCCGAGAACTGGCCTCCCAGGGCGACTTCGACGAGCTGGTCAAGGGCATTCTTCTGAAATACAAAGCGCTGGAGCAGCGCTGCAACTTCGTGCTGATCGAAGGCACGGATTATACGGGGGTCTCCACGGCCTTTGAGTTCGACATCAACGCCGCCATCGCCAATAATCTGGGCGCCCCGGTGATGATCGTCATCAACGGCCGCGACAAAACACCCTCCGATGTCAACGACGAGATCCAGATCACGGAAGAGGCCTTCGAAAACCAGGGCTGCACGCTTCTGGCCACCTTGGTGAACCGCCTCGAAAAAAAACACATGGCGGCGGTGCATGAAGGTTTGACCAACAACCGTAAAGACCGGGCGCCGGTCTATGTGCTGCCCAACGATGAGCTGCTGGGCAAACCCACGGTGGGGGAAATGGTCCAGGCGTTGACCGGCAGCTGTATCCAGTGCGATCCCGCCGGGCTCAGCCGGGAGGTACGGCATATCGTGGTGGCCGCCATGCAACTGCGCAATTTCCTCGAACGGATTCAGGAAGGCTCGCTGATCATCACACCGGGCGACCGCGCCGATATCATCCTGGGCACACTGGCCACCACCTTTTCGGACACTTATCCCAAAATCGCCGGTATCGTGCTCACGGGCGGCCTTGATCCTGAACAACCGGTCCAGCGTCTGATCGACGGCATGCGCGCCACCCGCAATACCCGGATTCCGGTCCCCGTATTCCGAGTGGATACCGACACCTATCCCACGGTCATGCAGGCCCAGACCGTCCGATCCGCCCTGACGCCGGACAACACACGCAAAATGGCATCGGCCCTGGGACTATTTGAAGCCCATGTCGATGTGCCGGGACTCGAGGCGCGAATTGCGGCCAGTCAGTCGCGTCGTGAAACTCCTTTTATGTTCGAATACAAACTGATCGAACGCGCCTGGAGCCAGGAGCGTCACATCGTGTTGCCCGAGGGAAGTGAAGATCGGATCCTGATGGCGGCGGACATTCTCGCCCGCCGCGATGTGGCCCGGTTAACACTTTTGGGGGATCCGGCGAAGATCAAACAAAAGGCCACCTTCCTGGGGTTGGCCCTGGAAGAAATCGACATCATCGATCCTTTAACCTCCGATCACCGCGAAGCTTTTGCCCAGACCTATTTCGAACTGCGCCGCCATAAGAACATCAATCTCGAAATGGCCCGGGACGCCATGTCGGACAACAGCTACTTCGGTACCATGATGGTCCACCAGGGCCTGGCCGACGGGATGGTGTCCGGTGCGATCAACACCACGGCCCACACCATCCGGCCTGCTTTCGAATTCATCCGCACGCGACCCGGTGTCTCAATTGTTTCGAGCGTATTTTTCATGTGTCTGGAGGACCGGGTCCTCGTGTATGGCGATTGTGCCATCAATCCCGATCCCAATGCCCAGCAACTGGCGGACATCGCCGTCAGTTCGGCCGATACCGCCGCCATGTTTGGAGTGGCGCCGCGCGTGGCCATGCTCTCTTACAGCACCGGGCAGTCCGGCAAGGGTGCCGATGTCGACAAGGTCCGCGAGGCCACTCGGCTGGCACGCGAGTGCCGGCCCGATCTCAAGATCGAAGGCCCCATCCAATACGATGCGGCCATCGACGCCAGCGTGGCCCGCACCAAAATGCCCGAGAGCGAAGTGGCCGGCAAGGCCACCGTGTTCATCTTCCCGGACCTGAACACCGGCAACAACACCTACAAGGCCGTCCAGCGTTCGGCCAAAGCGGTTGCGGTGGGACCCGTGCTGCAGGGCCTGAACAAGCCGGTCAACGACCTGAGCCGGGGCTGCCTGGTGGCGGATATCGTCAA
Organism: Desulfobacterales bacterium; assembly: GCA_030066135.1. Lineage (GTDB taxonomy): Bacteria > Desulfobacterota > Desulfobacteria > Desulfobacterales > UBA5852 > JABZFP01. The sequence goes on from JASJCD010000040.1 coordinate 16,002, forward strand.
TACCGTGGCCATCACCGCCATTCAGGCCCAGACGCAGGAATAGCGCCCGCCGCCATCGGGCCGGACTGACGTTTGGCGGCGGGTTGCCGGCACCCGCCAGTCGCCACCAGCGTGGCATGGTTCGACACGCCTCCTTTCGAGGGCCTGTAGATCACGGCAAGCCTTACCGCCGGGATCAAAGCCCGGGGGTGGGCAGGCGGCGAAAGACCCGTTCGGCGGCTATTTCAGGGCCGCGCCCGACGAATCGGTTGGGACTGCTTTGTCAGGGTGCAGAACCGGCCTTAAAAACCAAGGGTGAGCCATGGCGGATCAAAAACACATCACACGGTTTGCGCAGCTCAAAAAATCAGGCCCGGAGGCAATCGACGCGCTGCGACCGGGACAGCGGGTCTTTATCGGCTCCGGCTGCGGTGAACCCCAACATCTGGTCAATACCCTTTTAGACCGTGCCAGCGGATTCGCCGACCTGGAGATCGTGCGTCTGCTCAGCCTGGAAAGCTCGCTCGTGGCCATGATGGCGGAGGAAAGCCGCGACCGCATCTTCAACGTGCGCTCAATCTATCTGGGATCCGGCCAGACCCGCAGCCTCAAGGCCAACAAGCGCTTCATTACCCCCATCCCTCTGTCGACCGTACCGCGCATCTTCCGTGACGGCCTGCTACCGCTTGACTTTGCGCTCGTTCAGGTAACGCCGCCCGATGCCTACGGCTGGCTGAACCTGGGCATCTCGGTCGATGTCACCCTGGCCGCCGCCCAGTCCGCAACCAAGGTCATCGCACAGGTCAACCCGCGCATGCCCAGGGTGCCCGGGCACGGGTTCATCCATATCGACCAGGTGGACGCCATCGTCGAAGAAGAAGAACCGCTGCTCAGCGTATACGCC
>JASJCD010000041.1 GCA_030066135.1 Desulfobacterales bacterium
GTAATGGTCGTAGGTATTTCAGCACTATTTGGTTTCGTTATCAAAAAATTGTGTTCAACGACTATAAAAGAGGAATTTGCCTAACCAGTCAATCAAGAGGGACGGGTAAGCCAGCTGCCTATCCGCCCCTTATTTCAGACGTTAGCAATGGTGAAAATGGATAAAAATAGAACTTTCGAAGAAGTTTGGGACGAACGTTTGAACGGAATGACCCGGTTTTTTGGTGAAGCTGATAATATCGTGCTTCATGGAACAATTCCTTTTTACCTCGGCCAGGAAATGGGCGGCAGCCCAGATTTCGTCAAGTTTTCCAATTTTACGGACGGAATACTATATGTAACATCCGAACTTATCGGTTATGAGCAACAGGTCCCAAATACTCATGGGCGGTATGAACTTGCTATTGTTCATCCGACTGATGAGGAGTGGGGTGTCAATATAATCTGCCAGCTTGCATATTATACGCTTGAAACCCCTATTGAAGATTTAGAAACAATGGGCATTGGTTCTGCAACACCTGAAGACTCGACCATCGAAGGTTTCTTGTTCCGTCAAATTGCCAACTTTGAGTTTTTTGGCAATTCCGCAAATGTGATTTGTTGTGTCGGGATAACCGGGGATGAGCTTGAATTCAAACACGATCATGGATCAGATGCTTTAGTGGAACGAATTGGTAAAAACTTCTATCTTACGGATCTATATCGAACTAGCTTGCTATATCCTCAGATTTGAGAGGGAAACGTGTAACGCTGGCGCTACCTACACGATCCTCAAGCCAACATTTTGCAGCCTGATAATTTGCTTTGAATGCTGAAAGAGGTGGACACATTGAGTCCCGGTATAATCTCACTGATTGTTGTTGCCATTATTGTAGCCGTCTATCTATATGCAGAGCATAAAAAGTCAGGAAGATATTTCGGGAAAGGTGTTTATCTGTCCCGAAAGGAAAAGCAGCAATTGGCGTTTTTCAAACAGATTTATACGCCCATCACCGAAAAGATAGACCTGCCCTCAATCAACAAAGACGGCTACGAGTTTGAAGATGTTGCGCTGTCAGCCCGGGAAATACCTTACACCCCTCCCATTCCAGAACCGGCGGACATAAAAAAATTAACTAAAGATCAGAATGTTAAAATTGTTGTTATTGACCAGCATGGGGAGTCGCAGAGGGTCTGGGTCCGCCTAACGGATGCTCAATATCCTGTTTTTGATGGTAAATTGTTAAACAATCCTTTTGATATTGAAGAATTGGAAGATGGAACCAAAATTCGCTTGCATTCGAATCATATACTGCAAATTGAATCCTGACCATGAAGTCGCTAAATGGTGAACATCTTATTTCTATAATGCGTAGCTCACGCTCAGCGTGATTTTACCCGAAAGCGCGGATACCTCGAAAAGCGCTTTGCGAACCGGCACCGAAGGCCTGCCGGGTATACCCCGCCAAAATAAAATCTTAATTCAAATCGTGGTCAGCCCTATACAGCCCGGCAATATATCGGCTCCTCTGCATCGGCGGATGCCAAATGACCGGCTCACCGAACTTAGATTGAAAGGTATTTACTGGATCCACAGGCTAATTGATATTATATCGCGGGCATCGACCTGGTGGTGGTCTTGATTTTACCTATCCGGCCGGCGTGTTAGCCCTGTGCCACGGTGTTCAATGACCGCCTGATGGGTTGGATATGGCAGCTTGTTGACTATTTCGTTTACTGCACCACGATCTCTTGCGTTAACAAATTTATATGTTATGCTTATGGCAAACAATAAGAGTTGAACCGGCTGCCGCCGCGGAAAAACCCGCCGGAATTTGATCGGGTTTCCGTATCTCGTAAGCCCCGAACGGCCGATTAAATCGTTCGGTGATAGCTTGGCATGTGAATAAGAAATGTTAAAAAAAACAATCATCTGGGGGTCGATTGGCGGTTTGCTATTTGTGTTTGGTTTTTTAGCGGGGTCATTTTGGACAACCCAGAAATTTATCAAAACCTTTTCCGTCAACGATTACCAAAATACCGAGGCAGAGCCTGTTTTTAGTTCTCACGCCATGCAATCGCATTTCTATGAAAGTATCTTTTGGGGGGGTGCCTTTAAGCCCACCAAAGAACTGGAACCGTTGCCCAGGGGTGACGCCAAGATAAAGGTTCGCTTTAGTTATGATAATAATCCGACGGCGGGCATAGGATTTTCACTTGCCCTCAACGGAAAATACACTTCGGGAATGCTTGTAACAGGGGCCGACGGTTTGGCTGAGGTGAGTTTACCGTTCGGGCAGTGGCACCTGAACCGGCTAGAGTGTCAACAATGGCGCGATCGGCCTGACGGTAAATTTATTCTCGTATCTGGTGATGAACCCGGGATTGGCACCAAACCTTTTGATGAGCTGTTTTTTTCTTTTAGAGATAGTGGTCTCACGCTTCCGTTAAGCAAGGCGTCCAAGCCTGCCCATTCGCAGCCAATCGAGATCAGAAAAAGGATAAATGTGTTATGGCCATTGCCGGATGAACATAAACAGAAGGCCAATGTATCGCGTTCGGCCCTTAGGTGGGAGCCATATCCAAAGGCAGCATCCTATTTGGTTAAAATCAGTCATGTCACACGCGAAAAGCCACGAACGACAAGGTTTTCCCCTCTCATTTATAAACAAGTCGTCGGCGCAAGTTTTCTACCCATTGCCCATCTTCCTAACGTTGAGAGTGATCTTCCTCCCAAGGAGTATGCTGTAAAAATACGAGCCTACAGCCAAGATGGTGCCTTCTTGAGTGAATCGGAACACAGCTTTTCAACCTTTTGCTTAGTGGACAATCGCATTCTTGTGGAATTTGATGGCAGTGAAGGCGAGGCGTTTGACCAGGATGACATTGAGCGCAAATTCAATGCAGGGAAAAGCCTGGATGCGGCGGAAGTGCTAATTGACAAATCCATGTATGCCGAAGCGGAAAGGCTCCTGGCACAGAGCGATGATTTGATTCTGCCGGCACGGACGGCACTGCTAAGAGGGTATTTGAAGGCCTCACAAGGCGATTGTGACAAAGCCAGTATTTACTTTGAAGAATCACGGTCACTCGGGCAGAAATGCATCCCGAAGAGATATCACATGCGCTGCAAAGCGAATGGCCAGAGTAATGAAGACTTATAGGCTTGACGCTTTGATGAAAAATAGGACTGAATTATTGTGGCTGCGCTGATTCAAGATAGAAGCATCTGTCAAAGATATTTTTCTAATTGGGCTTGAAGACGACAAATCCTCTTCTCTTAAGCGCCGATTGTCTAGATATTCTACTCAAGGAGACCGAATGAAAATCAAATCCCTCTGCCTATGTTTATCCCTGCTCGTAATTCTATTTGCCACGGCCTGCAGCCAAGGCCCTACGGATGAAGACGTCGAAGCAACGCTTGATGTCATAACGCAGATCCTCGACACGCTGCCGAACGGTCTCCACGAGGGCATTGCAGCCGGGCTGCAGGATAGCAATGTGGTCGAGTTTAATTTCAACAATGAAGACTTTACCATCGTGCAGGATGGTCGGCTTGACCTGAACAGAGAAGACGGACTCCTCGATATGGAAATGCTGTGGACGTTGGAGGATTTCGTTGAGCCCGGGTCCGGCCACACCGTCAACGGCACGATCGAGTTGACGGCCTCCGGGAATATCTTCGAAAAAAGCGATCTTCCTGAGAATATGGCCCTGGAGTTAGATTTGAATTTCAGCGAAGGGGTCGTAAGCACCGTTGCATTCGTACTGGATGAGGAGGCCATGGCGGCTGAATCGATACCAACCATCACGGTTAATGGTGAACCTTATCAATTCAAAGACCAGTCGATCGCCGCCATGCTGAATAAAGGGATTACCGGCTTAAGTATCCTATGATGACCAAGATCCGGTTGTGGGGTCGCGGTGTTTATCTTGGAAAGTTCATTGATGAGCGCGGTTGATCGATCCTGCGCGAGTACCCAGAACGGTTGGTCCCATAGCGGCAAGGATCCCGCAGCGGTTGCGTTCGACGAGTCGCTGGTCGGCGTGGAGGATATCGATTTCGGACGGCGGCTGAAGGCTTACGGCCGGAGGCTTGGCAAACGCTACGGCACGATTGGGCCCACGGGATCACAACATCCTGCCGCAAGTTCGATCCGTTCGGCGACTGGTACCTATTTCGCACCCCGCAGCTCGTGAATGCGATCTTCGAAGGCACCGACAGGCACAGTGCCGACATTTTGTACTACCATACGGGGCGATGAAAACGGCCCGCGTTTTCTCCCGATCCCTCAAAGGCCGTGTCCGGTGGCGGCGACACGGCCGATTGGGGCCGGCGACCGGAACGATTGACATCGCCAAACGCAGGATCAAACCCCTATGGCCCCCAAAATACCCCAGGAGCGCGCAATCGCCAACTTGCTGTTCTGGTGCCTGGTGGTGCCGATCGTCGCAGGTGTCTTTCTCCGTCTGTTCTTTGTGCTTTTCAATTTCGGTTACGGCTTCGTTGTCTTCCTGATCTTCGGGCAGGCCTATGCCGGACTGGTGGCCGCGGTGGCCTTGTTGACCGCCCTGGGGTTCACCGTCGGCGTTCTGGTCTGGGTCTATTCTCAATACCAAAAGCATATTCTGGCAACCTTTTAATCTTAGGTCGCTAGCATGAGACCCCGGGCGCTTTCCCGTGTGAAGGGAGGATGTCCGGTGCGCCGGCCGCCCCGGCCTGTCCCTCGCCCTTTCGAACCAAGGACCTGGATTCTATGGCAGAAGACAACAGGAAAACGGTGATTCAGAGCTTTCAAAGCGAACCCCAGGCCCATATCACCCAGCTGCATCTGGTGGCCATGGGCATCGAGGCCTGGACTGAAAAAGACGACGGTGGCGGGGCCTATCCGCCACTCCAGTTCTCAAACGGTGTGCATGTGATGGTGCGCGCCGTCGAGAGAGAGGAGGGGGCGGAAGCGGTAAAAGAAAAACCCGCAGCGTCGCCTCCCGTTCGCGGAAAGGCCTGGCAGGTCTTTCTGGTCGGCATGCTGGTGGGGACCCTGATTGCGGCGGGTGTCATGTCCTATCGCCAGCACCGGGCGAACAACGATACCCTGGAGGCCGTCTTCGACAGCAACAGCGATGCCCTGACGGATGAGATCCACTTTTTCGAGGCGGGCCAACTGGTCAGGATTCACGATGACCGCAATGGTGACGGAAAGATGGACGCCTGGACTTTCTTCCCAGGCGGACAACTTGCCCGGGCCCACAGTGACGATAATTTCGACGGCCGGGTGGATGCCTGGTTTGAATATGACGATAGTTATAATTATCGTGTAAAAGCAGACAGCAATTTTGATGGTCTGCCCGATGCCACCAGCACCGTACAGCACGGTGTTTTCAAGCAAGCGGATTGGCATCCAGTCGCATTCGGGAGGATCGAGCGCCGGATCATCTACAAAAACGGCGTCAGGGCTGAACAGCACATGGATACGGATGGCGACGGCCGGTTTGATATAACGCTTACCTATGACGTATTCGAGCGCGAGGTAAGCCGCAGGTCATATGCAGACGGTGGTTGACAATAAAAGCGATCGACGTCAATTGCCCCAATCGATGTCGGCGCTTCAATGCTGAAAGGAGGGCTGCATGTCCGAGGTGAAATTCCTGGTCCCGGTGGACGGGTCCCCGCACGCCATGCGGGCGAACGACTATGCCATCAAAATGGCCGGGCTGCTGTCGGCCGAAATCATCCTTCTCCACTGCCACAAACCGTTCCCTTCGGTTCTGGGGGAGCCCTATCTCCAGAAAGCCATCACCCAGCGGTTGGAAAATTCGCAAAAACGGCTCGAACCTTTCGAAGCGCGCTTGAAGGCCGAGGGCACGGCTTTTAGCGTTCGCATTCTCGAGGGTCCGCCCGGCAGCCGGATATGCGAGACGGCCCGCATCGAAGGCTGTGAGATGATTATCATGGGTTCCCGGGGGCGGACCGATCTGCAGGGACTGCTTCTCGGAAGTACGGCCCATCGGGTCCTGCACTGCGCACCCTGTCCGGTGATGGTGGTCAAATAGGGCGGGCCGGAAGAAGGTCAGCCCCGAACCCTTTTAGCCCAAGACGAAGTACATGGCTCGATATTATAACTCAAAGTCCTGCAACGGCCGGCCGCCGCTTTTTTTAAAGGCCATGCTGGGTCCGGCACTGCTTCTGCAGGGGCTTTGGGTGCGGATGCGGACCCCGCGCCTGCCCGAAGCCGACGGTCCGCGACGCGGGCAGACGGGCGCCGGGCCCCAGCTGCGCCTGCTCGTTCTGGGCGATTCCTCCGCCGCGGGCGTGGGGGTCGCATCGCAGTCGGAGGCGCTCCTGGGCCAGCTCACCCGCGCGCTGGGCCGCCGCTATACCGTGGCCTACCGGCTCGAGGCCCGAACCGGGGCCACCACCGCCGATGCACTCGATACCCTCGACCGCCGGAATATGGCCCCCTCGGATGTCGTGGTCACGGCCCTGGGGGTCAACGACCTGACCGCGGGCCGGAAGATAAGAGCCTGGTTAGCGGACCAGAAACGTCTGATCGATGGCCTGCATGCCAGGCTGAAACCACGTGTCATCCTGATTTCAGGACTGCCGCCCGTTCATCTTTTTCCGGCGCTGCCCCAGCCGCTGCGCTGGTACCTGGGAAACGGCGCCCTGGCCTATAACACGGCCCTCGAAGCGCTGGCGGAAGCCAATGGGGCCCTTTTCCTGCCGCTGGATTTTTCCCTCGACATCTCGCAGATGGCCACCGACGGATTTCATCCGGGACGGGGCGTCTATCGTGAATGGGGCCGGCGCGCGGCCGCCGGCATCCACGCACGCCTCAACACCCAAATGGCGGCTGCGCCTGTCCGTTCGCAAGATGCTAACGGAGGACACCCGCCCCATGGCAATTTGCCCTCGGCGCCTGAGGACCACGCTGCGGCAGCGGCATCCAACCACAACCCCGGCAAGGAACGCGAACCATGTCCCGATTGCTGATTTTCTGCGGCGCCCTATGCGCCGCCCTGTCCGTCATCCTGGGGGCCTTTGGCGCCCACGGCCTCAAATCACGCCTGCCGCCGGAAATCCTGGCCACATTCGAAACCGGCGTTCAGTACCAGTTTTATCACGCCCTGGGGCTGATCCTGATCGGCATCGTCGTTCAGTTCACCAAGGCCTCGGCCATGGTGACCGCCGCCGGGTGGTTGATGCTGGCGGGCATCGTCCTGTTTTCCGGCAGTCTTTACGCCATATGCTTCAGCGGCATTCGCAGTCTGGGCATGATCACACCGGTCGGGGGAATGGCCTTCATCGTGGCCTGGGTGCTGCTGGCCATCGGAATACTGCGATCCTGAGAGGGTTGAATGGCGATGATACGGGCGGTCATTTTCGATTTCGGGCAGGTGATTTCAGTTTCGCGGCCAGCCGCCCGGTTCGCGGCCTATGAAAACGAGTTGGGTATCGCCCGCGGCAGCATCAACCGGATCATGTTCGACAGCCCGGCCTGGCAGGAAGCCCTTGTGGGACAGCGGACCATGAAATCCTTCTGGTATTGCATCGGGCCGTCCCTGGGTCTGGCCACACCCGAAGCCGTTGATGACTTTCGTCGCCGATATTATGCTGACGAGGCCGTCAACCCGGCCGTCCTGGATCTTATCCGGGAGCTGCACGCAAGTTATCGCCTGGCGGTGCTCTCCAACCACCCGCCCGGACTGGGTCAATGGTTGGCGGACTGGGGCATCCAGGGCTATTTCGACGTGGTTTACTGCTCCGGCGACGAAGGCTGCGCCAAACCCGATCCGGCGACCTATCAGGCCGTCCTCGAGCGGCTGGACGTTAGCGCCCCCGAAGCCGTCTTCATCGACGATACCGCCGGACACATTGAGGCGGCCCGGGCGCTGGGTATCCACGGCATCGTATACACCCATGCGCGTCAACTCTCCCTGGACCTAGCAGCTTTGCTGCCAAAGTCCGGAAGCGGGCCTGATGCGGCCAAAACCGGCTTCGGCCGTAAATAAGGGGCACCCTTGGATCCACGCGGATATATCTTGCTCGAAGGCGGCGCCGAATTCGGCGGTCAGATGGCGATTCCCGATGCCGAAGCGCTGGCCGCGGCCGGCGGTCCGTCGAACCCGGTGGTCATCATACCGGCTGCCGCGGCACCCGACCACAATGACGAGCGAGCCGGGCAGAACGGCGTTCGTTGGTTTCGGCGCCTGGGCGCCCAGCGGGTTGAAGCCCTGCCGCTGGTCGATCGGGCCTCGGCCGACGACCCCGTGATCGCCGCCAGGTTGGGCCAGGCACGGCTAATTTTTCTTTTGGGCGGATTTCCCGCCCACCTGGCGGAAAGCCTTCGGGGAAGCATGGGCTGGGAGGCGATGCTGGCGGCTTACCACGCCGGGGCGGTCATCGCCGGCAGCAGTGCCGGCGCCATGGTGCTGTGCGATCATTACTACGATCCCGCCGCAGGCAGGGTCATGAAAGGACTCGGTCTGCTGAGCGGCATCTGCGTCATTCCGCACCATGAGACCTTTGGCCCCCAGTGGGTGCCAGCGCTTGAAGGGGCACTGCCGAACAGTCTTCTGATGGGCATCGATGAGGAAACCGGTGCGCTCGCCCGGGGGGGGGACGGTACCTGGCAAGTTTTCGGGCGGGGCCGGGTGACACTCCGCAACGGCGATCACACGCATTCCCTGGGGTCGGGGGAGGTGTTTCGTATCGGGGACTACCGATGAGCAGGGCCGCGAAAACCGCCCGCCTGCCGCGCGTGGAAAGATTGGCGCCCGCGCTTGGCAAATATTCCATCGTGCACTAGAATAAAAATCGTAAGCAATCTCTAAACGTTCCCGCCCGGCTTACTTCATCCTTGGGCGCTTTGCGTCGGAACGGCCCGCAGTAAAGATTCACGAACGAACGATTGTTGACCAAGAGATTGGCGACTGCTTGATGGCAGATCAACCCGGTAAAATAGTACTGATGGGCTCCGGTGAACTGACGGCCAGCATGGTCGAGGTTCACAAGCGTTTGCTGCGCCCTTTGGGCGCGTCGGCCCGGGCCGTCTTCCTGGACACCCCGGCCGGGTTCCAGCTCAACGCGGACCAGATCGCAGCCAAGGCGAGCGAATATTTTCATCACCATGTCGGCCATCCGCTGAGCGTGGCGTCCTACAAAGCCCACACGACGCTCAGCGACTACGAACAGCAGCAGGCCGGCCGTATGCTGCGCCAGGCCGATTTTATATTGATCGGACCGGGGAGTCCGACCTACGCACTGCGTCAGTGGCAGCCTTCGCCCGTGCCCGACCAGTTGGCGGATTGCGTCACCCGCGGTGGGACCCTGGTGGCTGCCAGCGCGGCGGCGCTTACCGTGGGCCGTTTCACGCTGCCGGTCTACGAGATCTACAAGGTTGGTCAGGACCTGCACTGGGTCGACGGTCTGGACCTCCTGGCGCGTTTCGGTTTCAATCTGGTGGTGGTGCCCCACTGGAACAACGCCGAGGGCGGCAACCACGACACCCGTTTCTGCTTCATGGGCGCCCGGCGATTCGAAGCCCTCGAATCCATGCTGCCGGAGTCCCGTCCCGTCCTGGGGCTGGACGAACATACGGCCTGTATTTTGGACCTGGCAACTTCCCAGGGGGAAGTCAAAGGCATTGGCGGGATCACCCTGCGCACCCCTGAGGGGGCGATGACCTATCAAAGCGGCGAGCGCTTCGATTTAGCCGTATTGCGTGAGGGGCGGGTCGTGCCGGAGCGGGCCGCGGCGGCCCCCGTCGAGACGCCGAAGCCGCCGTCGGTCGATGACCAGCAAGCCTTCTGGCAACAGGCCCATGATCTGGCGGCGCGCTTCCAGGAAGGCCTGGCCCAGCATGACCCCCGCGGCGCCAGCAACGCCCTTCTGGCATTCGACCGACTGGTCTGGCAGGCGCAGCAAGGCACCGAAAGCGAGGAGGTGGTGGCCCAGGCCCGCGATACCCTGCGCGACATGATCGTTACCCTTGGAAATCAACTGGGCGCCGCGGCAGGCCTGAGTGCCGATGACCTGGCGCCGCTGGTGGAGGCCCTGCTGGCGCTGCGCAACCAGTTTCGCCGCGAGAAGCAATGGGATGCCGCCGACGGGCTGCGCGCGGCGCTGGACACCATCAACATCCAGGTGGAGGATTCACCCGAAGGACCCCGCTGGCAAATTAAGCCGGCTTAGCGCTGACGAGCTTCAGAAACAGTTATTTGCTGAGGAAACACAGATGATGCCCCATTCTTCCATATCGTTGTTCTGGGCGGCCGAATAGATGCCGCCGACCATCACGACCGCCCAGCACCGGGCCGAGGGGGAGATCGTCCGCATCACACCGGCCGTGCCCGAGCGGACGCCCTACGCCTTTCACCGCAACCTGGCTGATCACCTCCTGCTGGGTGAGCCGATCGGTGCCCCGCTGGCCGACAGCTTCAAGGTGGTGGCCATCCTGGAGGCGATCGATGGGGACTAAGGTTCAATGGGGCATCCTGGGCCATGCCACCATCGCCCGCAAGTGCGTCATCGGCGCCATCCAGAAGTCCCGCAACGGGACCGTCCGCGCCCTGGCCAGCCGAGCACCGCACGATGCGCGCAAAACCGCCGAGCTGCAGGGGATTCCCAGACTTTACGACGACTATGGGGAGGTGCTGGCGGATCCCGCCGTGGATGCCGTTTACATCCCGCTGCCCAATCACCTGCATCTCCCCTGGACCCTCAAGGCCCTCTCGGCCGGCAAGCACGTGCTCTGCGAAAAACCCCTGGCCTGCAACGCCGGAGAGGCCCGTGAAATGGCTGCGGCGGCCCGCGCGGCCGACCGGTTTCTGATGGAAGCTTTCATGTACCGCTTCCATCCCCGCAGCCGGCGCATCAAGACCATGGTCGCGCGGGGTGAGATTGGTGCTCCCCGCATCATTAGGGCGGCCTTCTGCTACGCCATGGCGCCCGCGCTTCTCGAAAGCGGCGGTAATGCCCGGCTCAAACCCGAGATGGGGGGCGGTGCGCTGCTGGACGTGGGCTGCTACGGCGTCAGTCTGGCCCGCTGGCTTATGGATGCCGAACCGGTGGAAGTACAGGCGCAGGCCGCCTTTCATCCCGCCGGTGTCGACTGGCATCTGATCGCCACGCTGGCGTTCGGACCCCGGCGCCTGGCCGTGGTGGAGGCGAGCTTCATCTCCGCCTTGCAGCAGACCTACACCGTGGTGGGGGAAAACGGTGCCATCGATCTGCCCCATGACGCCTTCATTCCCTGGGAGAAGGATGCTGAGTTCGTTCACCGCGGCCGGGACGAGGAAACCGGCACCCGGCATCGGGTCGCCGGCGCCGACGAATACCAGCTCATGGTGGAGCACTTCGCCGACGTTGTCCGGGGTGATGCCCCGCCGTTTTTCACGCCCGACGAAAGCATCGCCAACATGCGCATTCTGGACGCGCTGGCCGCCGCCGCCCGCAGCGGCCGGCGCATCGCCCTCAAAGACCACGGACCCGAAGACGACCATGAATAACGCCGGAAGCATAGCGGTGCCGCACTCAGCGCCGGTCGTCGCCGCGGTAAAGGCCGAAACACTCGAAAGCTATGCGGCCTATTGGCGGCCTGACGATTCGTCCCTGGTCTGGCCCGATCCTTTCGGGCTTCCGCCCTGGCTTTCCGCCTGGTGGGCCGCCTGCGGTCAAAGCTGGACGCCGTACCTGCTCTCGATCCGTGTGGATGGCCGTCTTGCCGGGCTGGCCCCGCTGATGCGCCGGGGCCGTGAGGCCCGTATGATGGGCAGTCCGGATCTCTGCGATTACATGGATTTCGTGGTCGCGCCGGCGCATGCGGAGGCATTCTACCGCGGCCTGCGCGACCATCTGGCGGCAGACGGGATCCAACGCCTTACCCTGTGGTCGGTGCGTGAAGATGCTTCGGCCATGACCGTGCTGCGCCCGGCGGCCGAGGGATGGGGCGCCCGGGTGCACTGCGAGCCCCGCGGGCAGTTGTTTGCCATGCCATTGCCCGGGACATGGGAGGATTACCTGCAGCGGCTCAGCGGCAAGGAACGCCACGAAACCCGGCGCAAACTGCGGCGTCTGGAAGCGGCCGGGCGCATCGTGGTGCGTTGTGTGCGCACACCCGACAGGCTGCCTGCGGCCATGGAAACCTTCATGCAGCTCTTCAGGGCCAACCGGGCCGACAAAGCGGCCTTTATGACCGGTCCGCGGCCGCAGTATTTTCGTGACCTGACCGCCGGCATGGCCGCGGCCGGTCTGCTGCGACTGTATTTCCTGGAGCTTGACGACCAACCGATTGCCGCCAGCTTGTGCTTCGAACATGACGCGGTCGTCTATCTCTACAACAACGGCTACAACGACGCCTTCCGCGCCCTGAGCGCCGGCCTGCTCGGCAAGGTGTTCTCGATCCGCGAAAGCATACGCGCCGGCTGCCGGGGCTACGACTTTCTCAAGGGCGCGGAAAAATACAAGCAGCGTCTGGGGGGCCTGCCGGTGGATCTGTACCGAATGGAAATCACGTGGCATCCAAAACGGACGGCAACTTGATGCCCAAGCCACTGACCATCGCCATGCTCAGCATTCATTCCAGTCCGGTGGGCAACCTGGGGACGCGGGATACCGGGGGCATGAGCGTCTACGTGCTTGCCCTGGCGCACGAGATGGGCCGCGCCGGACACGAGGTGGATATCTTCACCCTGCGACGGCATCCCGATGAGCGGGCCGTAAGCGCCCTGGCGTCCAATGTCCGCATTGTGACCGTCGATAGCGGTCAACCGGTGCCGCCGGCCAAAAACGATCTCCATCGCCATGCGGATGATCTGGCCGCGGCCATCGAGACCTTCCGGTCGGACAACGGATTGGCGTACGATTTGATCCACAGCCATTACTGGGTTTCCGGGCAGGTCGGGCGCCTGCTGGGCGAACGCTGGAAACGGCCTCAGGTCATCACCTTTCACACCCTCGCGGCAATGAAGAACAGCACCAGACAGGGAAAACCGGAACCGGTCGAGCGCCAGCGGGCGGAGCGGCAACTGGTTCACTCGGCCGATGCGCTGCTGGTGGCCTGCCAGCGCGAAAAAGAGAATCTGGAAAAATGCTACGCGGCCGACCCCGAGCGGATCAACCTGGTGCCCGGCGGGGTGGACTTCGAGCGCTTTCATCCCCAGGATCGCGCGGCGGCCCGCAGGCGTCTGGGCTTTGACCGCAAGGACTTCATCCTGCTTTCGATCGGGCGGCTGGCAGCGCTCAAAGGACAGGCGCAGATCATCGCGGCGCTGGCGCAATGCGACGATGACGTGCGCCTCGTGCTCGTGGGCGGTGACGGACCGGCGGATCGCGAACAGCAGCGCCTCCAGCAGCTTGCCGCACGGGCCGGGGTGGCCGCGCGGGTCGTCTTCACCGGCAGCATACCCCACAGGGAACTGCCCGCCTACTATGCGGCGGCCGATGTCTATGTGCAGGCTTCGCACTACGAGAGTTTCGGACTCGTGGGCCTCGAGGCCCTGGCTAGCGGCCGACCGGTGGTGACAAGTCCGGTGGGCATCATGGCCACACTGGGGCAGCGGCAGCAGCCCGGATGTCACCTGACGGACGGCTCGCCCGCCGCCCTGGCAGCCGGCGTCCGCGCCCTGCGCGATGATGCCTTCGTCTGGACGCCTGAAGAGATCCATGAGGCTGTCGGGGAATTCAGCTGGCCGCGCGCGGCCGCCGCGGCCCTTGCGGCCTACCGCGGCGCCATCCGCCAACGCCCCTCGGACGCCGCTTGCGATCCGCCCCACGATCGGGGCTCCCCCGCGTCCCATTCAGGCCCCCGGAGAATGGCCGCGCTCGACAAATAGCGCATCAACCTTAAGATTTGACAGGATTGCGATGACGATAACGATTCACCAACAAATACCAGAAGCGGCCCCACCGCCCTGCGATATCCTGGCGCTGGCCGCTCACCCGGACGACACCGAGTTCGGTGCCGCCGGTACGATCATCCGCTGGGTGGAAGAGGGGCAAAGCGTCGTTTACGCCATTGCCACCAACGGCGACAAGGGTACCAGCGACCGCAATCTGACACCGGCACAACTGAGTGTTATCCGCCGGGACGAACAGGCGCAGGCCGCCCACATCATCGGCGCGCGTGAAGTCGTCTATATGGGCTATCCCGATCAGGGCTTGGAGGAGAGCGCGGACCTGCGCAAGGACATTGTTCGGCTGCTGCGGCTCTATCGCCCCCGCATCCTGGTCACCTCGGATCCTTATCGGCGCTACCTCTGGCATCGGGATCACCGCATTATCGGCCAGGTGGCCATGGACGCCGTTTTCCCCTATGCCCGCGATCACCTGGCCTACCCCGATTTACTGGAACAGGGTCTGGAGCCGCACAAGGTGGCCGAAATTTACTTCTGGGGAACGGATGACATCAACTACCGCTCCGACATCACGGCCTGCTTTGATCGCAAAATCGCGGCCCTGCGCTGTCATGCCAGCCAGATGAAGGAGTTCAGGCATTCGGACCCGGTCAAATGGCTGCGGGAACGGTGTCGCGAAATGGCCGCAGGGACGGATTTTGAACTGGCTGAAGGCTTTCACCGGGTAGGCCTGCCGCTTTAACGGCGGATTAATGTCCGGGCCGACCAACCCCCGAGCACAGTGGGGCGGTATTGCAGCGAACTCTTAGAACGCAGGCAAGGAAACGTGGACGATAGATTAAGTACCGAGAAGACGAGAACAGACGCGGCCAGCGCAAACGACGGCGCCCCGGGCCGCCTGGGGGTATTGACCCCGGGCATGGGCGCCATCGCCACCACCTTCTTCGGCGGGGTCCTGGCCATTCGCCAGGCCCTTGGTCAACCGATTGGGGCCCTCTCCCAGATGGCGACGCTGTCGCTCGATCAGTCCCCGGGAGAAACCCAGGCGCTTATCAGGACGGTCTTGCCCCTGGCACGCATGGAAGACCTTGTTTTCGGCGGGTGGGATATCTTCGCCGATGACATGTACACCGCTGCGCGCGATGCGGGTGTCCTGGAACCGGCCACCCTGGAACAGATTCGTTCGGGCCTCGAGGTCATTCGGCCCATGCCGGCGGTTTTCGACCGCAACTATGTCAAGCGTATCGATGGGCCGCACATCAAGACCGGTCGCACCAAGATGGATCTGGCCGATCAGGTGCGCGCCGACATTCAGCAGTTCAAAAGCGCCCACGGTCTCGAGCGTCTCGTCATGATCTGGTGTGCCAGTACCGAAGTCTACTCCGAGGCGGGTTCCGTCCATCAGTCGCTCACCAGGTTTGAGGAAGGATTGAAAAACAATGATCCCGGTATTGCGCCCAGCATGATCTACGCCTATGCGGCGATCCGCGAGGGCGTTCCCTTTGCCAACGGGGCCCCCAATCTGACCGAGGATATCCCGGCCCTTCAGGAACTGGCCCTGGAAAAGCGGGTGCCCCTGTGCGGCAAGGATTTCAAAACCGGCCAGACCATGCTCAAAACGGTATTGGCCCCGGCCTTCAAGGCACGGATGCTGGGAGTTTCCGGCTGGTTTTCGACCAACATCCTGGGCAACCGGGATGGCGAGGTGCTCGACGATCCCCGGGCCCAGAAAACCAAGGCGATCAGCAAGCTGGGCGCGCTGGAGCATATCCTGAATGCGGAAGCGCACCCTGATCTCTACAGCAACATGCATCATCAGGTAAGGATCAACTATTATCCGCCGCGGGGCGACAACAAGGAGGGCTGGGACAATATCGACATTTTCGGCTGGCTGGGCTACCCCATGCAGATCAAGATCGATTTTCTCTGCCGCGACAGTATACTGGCGGCCCCGTTGATCCTGGACGTGGCCCTGTTCATGGACCTGGCCGGGCGCTGCGGCTGGGGCGGGCCGCAGGAATGGCTGTCCTTCTACTTCAAGAGCCCGACCGTGCCGGCCGGTGCGCCTGCCGAGCACGACCTGTTCTGCCAGCTCGAGAAACTCAAAGACCGGCTACGCGAAGCGTCACTCGCGATGGCGGCGGAAAGCGCCGAAAGCAGCTGGCGGACGGCCAACTGAAACGCCGCGACCTTCGAGCGCCCGCGCGCGCATCTGAAATGGGCATGACCACGCGACATAAAACCATTAGCTGGCATCCTCCGGAAGCTGGCCGTCACGATGCGGCCGCGATGGACGGGTTGGCATATCTCCAGGCCCTCAAAGACGGGCAGCTCAACATGCCGCCGGCAGCGTCCCTGCTGGGCTATCGCCTCGCGGCCGTGTCCGCAGGGCAGGTACGCTACGAACTGACCCCGTCCGAAGAGCACTGTAACATCTTCGCCACGGTGCATGGTGGCATCATTGCCACGCTCCTGGACACAGCCATGACGGCCGCGGTGATCGCGACCCTGGCCCGGGGGCAGAGCTGCTCCACGGCCGAAATCAAAGTCAACTACCTGCGGCCGGTGGTCGCCGCCACGGGCACACTGACCTGTGAGGCCCGGGTGGTGCACGCGGGCCGGCGCCTGGCCACGAGCGAAGGCCGGGTGTGTGATCGCGAAGGGCGCGTGCATGCCGTCGGCCTTTGCTCGTGCCTGATCTTCAAGACCCCCTGAGCCCGCCTGCCGCGAGGTGCGCGGGATCCCGCCCTCCCGGCGGTCATCTCCCTCTTTGACATTTCTTTTACAGCACGCAGCGTGTTTCATCCTTATTATCAGAGCGTTTGGCCCTATCGACCCGGAGGCTTTTCAACGTAAGGGGGAAACAAGCCATGACCATCAAACTGCGCGACCCCATGAGCGGGCTCACCCATTTCATCGGCATCATTCTGGCCGCCATCGGCCTGGTCCTACTGCTGTCACGGGACGGCCTTCCGTTCACGGCCTGGCATGCCGCCGGGTTTGCGGTTTTCGGCGGGGCCATGGTGCTGCTCTATACCTGCAGCACGCTCTACCACTGGCTGCCTGTCGAGGGACGCCACCGCGAAATAATGCGCAAACTGGATCACATGATGATCTTCGTCTTCATTGCCGCCTCCTACACACCCATCTGCCTGGTAACGCTGCGGGGCGCCTGGGGCTGGTCAATTCTGGGAACCGTCTGGGGTATCGCCCTGGCCGGACTGGTCATGAAGCTCTTCTGGCTGGAGGCGCCGCGTGCCGTATACACCCTTATCTATGTCCTCATGGGTTGGGTGATCGTGGTGGGCATCTGGCCCCTGAGCAAGGCCCTGGCATTGCCCGGCCTGATGTGGATGGCCATCGG
>JASJCD010000042.1 GCA_030066135.1 Desulfobacterales bacterium
CATACTGAAATCAACGGGCACGTTGGCGCCGCGCTGACCCAGTTCGCGGTCGAGCATCATCAGACCCTGGGGATTGCCGTCGATCAATCGAAGCTGGTCGATAATTTCGTTGTCGTTTTCTTCTTCTTCCACCTGTTCGGTGACAAACCACTGGAGAAATATGCGGGTGGCGTGATCCCTCTGCTCGATGGCCAGGTCCATCAGGTTGTTGATGGACTGCGTCACCATCTGTTCGTGCGACAGCGTCTTGGTGAACATGTCGAGGGGGGATTCAAATGTGTCCGGGGGCTGGGCGATCGGCAAAAGGGTGATCTTACCGCCCTGGCTGTGGATGTATTCGTAGATTTTCATGGCATGGTACATCTCCTCATGGTATTGCACCATGAACCATTTGGCAAAGCCTTTGAGGCCAATGACGTTGCTGTGGGAAGACATGGCCATGTAGAGAAATGCGGAGTACATTTCTTTGTTGACCTGCTCGTTCAGGGCGGCATTCATTTTGTCACTGATCATTTCGAAATATCTCCTTTCAAGATTGTAAAAATCCGTATGGGTGCAAATCATGCGGACTTCTTCGCTTCTGCCGGGACGCTAATACCATTATCATCGACAGCTCGGGCGTCAATCGCCGCCCCCCCCCTCGAGAACGGTGACCGGCCAGCGCCGCAGGTGGATTAAACCCCTACAGAATTCGCGGTTCGGGCTCCAGATCAATGCCGAAGCGCGCCTTCACGCTGTGCGCAATGGTCCGGGACAGTGCCAGGATCTCACTGCCCGCGGCACCGCTGTAGTTGACCAGGACCAGCGCCTGCTGCGGATAGACCCCACACGACCCCGTGCGTTTGCCTTTCCAGCCGCATTGCTCGATCAGCCATCCGGCGGCAATCTTTATTCGGCCGTCGGGCTGGAGAAAATGTGGCATACCCGGATGTTCCGTAGCCAGCGGCTCAAGCCGGGCCACGCTGATCACCGGGTTTTTAAAAAAACTGCCCGCATTGCCCAGCTCGGCCGGGTCGGGCAGCTTGCCCCGCCGGATGCGCCGAATGATATCGCTCAGTTTTTCAGCCGTCAGGGCGTCGGTGGCTTCCTCTGCGATCGCCCGGGCCACGTCGGTATAGGTGGTCACCAGGCGGGCCCGCTTGCGGAGTCTGAAAGTTACCGATGTTATGAAATAGCGGTCCCGCGGCGGCTGTTTGAAAATACTGGTGCGATAGCCCAGCTCACATTCGGAGACATGAAAGCGGCGCGGTTCACCGCTGGCCATCTCGACCGTGTCGACCTGTTCCAGCAGTTCACCGACCTCGACACCATAGGCGCCGATATTCTGAACCGGACTCGCCCCCACGGCCCCCGGTATCAGGGCCAGGTTCTCCAGCCCGTAGAATCGATGCTTCAGGGTCCAGCGCACGAAGGCATCCCAGTCTTCACCAGCCCCCGCCCGAACCCAGGCGTGCGCGTTATCCTCCTTCACGACCTGGATCCCGTGGATCTCGTTTTTAAGCACCAGGCCATCGAAGTCACGGGTGAAAAGGATGTTGCTCCCGCCCCCCAGAATCAGATGCGGCTGCCCGGCGACCGCGGCATCATCGAGAACGGTACGCAGATCTTCACTGCTGGTGATGGCAGCGAAATAGTTGGCCGAGGCGGCCACGGCGAAGGTGTTGAACGGTTGCAGGCTGACGTCGCGGGCAATCGGCATGCGCTTTCAGTCTCTCCCCGCCGCGGCCCTTTGCTGCCGCCATTGGGCCGCTTCGGCGTCACGCCCCAGGGCTTCGAGGCAGGCAATGATCATGTCGACCGTTTCGGGTGTGGGGGCCATCTGTTGCAATACTTCCAGTGCCGGGTCAAACTGGCCCAGGTTCATGCGGTTGACGGCCAGACAGGTTTTCAGGAGGACGCTTTCCGGATTGCGGGCCAGCCCCTCCATTGTCCGGGCGACGGCCTGGTCAAATCGGCCTTCCTGCTGCTCGAGGAGCGCCAGGCCCAGAAACGCCCGCTGGTCGGGATGGTAGGCCAAAGCACGTTCGTGGAGGCTGCGGGCAATGCGCTGCTTGCCGGGTATGACCGCGATGCGTGCGAAGTCACCCTGCTGAAAAGTGAGCCCCAGCCGGGAGAGGAAATCGGCATGCAAGCGGTCAAACGCGGGGTCGTCAACCAGGTCGATCTGCGCCACGAAATCCGGCAGCCGGCGGTAGAATCCCTCGCGCAGGGTCCGGCCCCAGGCGCGCACCCGTTCAGCGCTAAGGCCCGGATCGGTTTCGTAATATAGCAGGTCCTCGATCCGTTGGCACCAGATATCGTCATTGTTCCCGCTGCGTGTCAGATAGTCCCGGTAAAGGTCCGTTCCCGGGAAGATGTCCAGAATATAGAAGATGGCGTCGAGCGGCCGGATGCGCCCGATCAAATCCAGGGTCGCCTGGATCGTGGCATCGCTCTCGCCGGGACTGCCGTAAATGAAATAGGCCCGCGGCAGAATACCGTAGCGGGTGGTCAAAGCAAACGCCTTTTCGATATCCGCCGCCTTGATCTGCTTGTTGAGATAGGCGCGAATCTCGGCGTCGCCGCTTTCGATGCCGTAACTGATCTGGATGCAGCCTGCTTTGCGCATCCAGGCCAGCACGCGCGCGTCAACCGCGTCGACGCGCGATATGGCCACCCACTGGATGTCCAGTCCGCGCTCCAGAATCTGGCGGCAGACCTCGATGGCCAACTCTTTGCGAAGGGTGAACGTGTCGTCCGAGAAGTAGAAAAAGCGAATGTTGCGGTCGACGAGACGCTTTAACCGATCCACGAATACAGCTGCCGAATGAAATCTTACCCGACGTCCCCAGATGGCCGGAGAGCCACAGAAACGGCAGGCCGCAGGACAGCCCCGCGTGAGCGCGATGTGCTGGAAGGTAAAGTAGCGGGTCGGGTCGGGCAGATCGTCGAGTTCGGCCGCCGGGGGCGAGCAGGGGGTCGCGCACGGACGGCCGTCGATCCGTCGGGCCAGCCCCCCGACATGCTGCAGACCGTCTTCGTCCCCGGTGCGGATACGCGCCAGCAGCTCGATGATGGTCCGCTCGCCTTCGCCGATGACGGCGAAATCCACTTCGGGATAGTGGGTCAGCAAATGCTCCCACAGAAAGCTGGCCCCCACGCCCCCGAAAACCGTCACGATGCCGGCATCGATCGCCTTGACCAAACGGGCGATTTCAATCCCCCCCCAGCGGTTGGCATTCAGGATCGAAAAACCCACAACATCAGGTTTAAAACGCGCGATCATCTCCCGGATCCGTTCGGTCTGACCCTGGAGGCCGTAGCCATTGAAAAGGGCCACCTCATATCCGGCCTCCTTGAGCGCGGCCCCGATGGCGTAGAGTCCCATGGGCATCGCCCAGACGTCGTCCTCGTGGACCCTGGCCTCCAGAAAATAGGGATAAACCAACAGTATTCGCATCGGATCGCTTTCTTGGGGCCTGTTTTCGCTTGGCGCCTCGCCCGCCGGCCGGAAGCTCACACCGGGCGGTCCCCGCTATTCGGACCGGTGGCTGTGTTCATAGCATGGGTACCGTTGAGGTCCAAATAGATCTTGAAAACGATCGACAATGAGTGAAACAGAATTAAATTCGGTATAAGTTGTATTTTTGAGAATATCATACTTGACTTTGCCATTTTTTATGTTAATTTATTCGAAAAAATGGAGATATTAAAAAATGATAGACCCCGTGGGCGTCCAAATTCTGAAAATTCTGCAGCGCAAGGCACGCATACCCAATGTTGAGGTGGCCCGGCAAGTTGGCATGGCCCCGTCGGCGGTACTCGAGCGTATCCGCAAGCTTGAGCATCAGGGCTATATCGACGGCTACGAAGTACGTCTCAACCCCTCCCGGTTCAACCGCCGGATGGTTGTGTTTGCCTGGGTGCATCCCCAGAGCGCGGCCGCCATCGAATCGGTCGGCAACCGCCTGGCCGCCCTGGCGGCCGTCCAGGAGATTCATTACGTCAGCGGTGCGGATGCTTTTCTGGCCAAATTGCGCGTGGCCGACACCCGTGCGCTGGATCAATTGCTGCGGGAAAAAATTCGACCTATCGAGGGAGTGCAGACCGTTCGCACCCATATTGCCCTGTCGACCATCAAGGAAAGTGCCCATATCCCCATCGACCCGGACGATTCACCCGACCGGGGAAAACCGAATGTGAAACCCGAAGCCCATTGAACGCTTAACGTCACTACGGCCCTCCCGGCGCCGGGCGATGCTTTCGCCCCTCGCCGCCGCCGTCGTTAAAATATTGGATTGAAAGGAATACCCCATGCCCATGTCAGAAGACCTCCGCCGGCGCCTGGAGCCGATCCTGGACGACATCGCCGCCCACTTCGGAACCCCGTTTCACATTTACGACGAGAAAGGCATCCGTGATAATGCCAAGGCTTTTGCGCAACACTTCCAGACCCCCGAAGGATACCGGGAGTACTTCGCCGTCAAGGCGCTCCCCAACCGGCGCATCCTCGAACTCCTGGCTTCCGAAGGAATCGGCTTCGACTGCAGCTCCATTCCGGAGCTCGTGCTGGCACGTATGGTCGGCGCCGCGGAGGATGACATCATGTTCACCTCCAACAACACGACCAGCGAAGAATTCGAGGCGGCCCGTGCCGACGGCGGCAGCATCATCAACCTGGATGACATCAGCCTGATCGACAAGCTGAACCCCTTCCCTGAAAGGATCTGCTTTCGCTACAACCCGGGCGCGCGGCGCACCGGCAATGCCATTATCGGCAATCCGGTCGAGGCCAAGTACGGTGTCAGCCACGACCAGATCGTTCCGGCCTATCGCCAGGCGCTTCAGCGCGGTGCCCGGCGTTTCGGCCTGCACACCATGGTGGCCTCCAATGAACTCGACTACCGCCACATCGCCGAGACCACCCGCATGCTACTGGATATCGCCGCCCTGGTTGGCCAAGCGCTCGACATCCGTTTTGAATTCATCAATATCGGCGGCGGCATCGGGATCCCCTATCAACCGGACCAGGCCGATTTCGACCTCGCGGCCCTCTCCCGGGAAATCCGGCAGGGCTTCACGGACTTTCGCCGCCGCAACGGATACACCCCGCAGCTATTCATGGAGTGCGGCCGATGCATGACCGGCCCCCACGGCGTCCTGGTTACCCGCGTGATCAACCACAAGGACACCTACCGCCGTTACGTCGGCGTGGATGCCTGCATGTCAGCGCTCATGCGGCCGGCGATGTACGGGGCCTATCACCATATCAGCGTACCGGGTCGCAATAACGGCGGGCCACGGCAGACCGTGGACGTGGTGGGCGCGCTATGCGAAAACAACGACAAATTTGCCGTTCAACGCGACTTGCCGGCACTGGCCGCCGGTGAGTTAGTGGTGATTCACGACACCGGCGCCCACGGCCACGCCATGGGATTCAACTACAATGGACGCCTGCAACCCAAGGAACTGCTGCTGCGAACCGACG
Organism: Desulfobacterales bacterium; assembly: GCA_030066135.1. Lineage (GTDB taxonomy): Bacteria > Desulfobacterota > Desulfobacteria > Desulfobacterales > UBA5852 > JABZFP01. The sequence continues at coordinate 5,468 of JASJCD010000042.1, forward strand.
GTCGGGTCGAACTGATCCGTCGTGAGCAGCGGATCGAAGATTATCTGGCCACCCTCGCGTTCAGGCCGGACATCATGCAGCCATCCGCCGGCGCTTGAAGCGCTTGACATAATACGGTCAACCCAATAATAAGCGGACGTTTTAACAGCTCCGGCGGTCGCACCATCGGCCGCCGCATTTTCACATGCGGTCGGGGAATATGATCACGCTACCCAAAGCATATTGCATAAAAGGCGTTCTTTTCGATTTCGACGGCACGCTGACGCGCCCTTTTGCCATCGATTTCAAGGCCATCAAGACCGCCATCGGCTGCCCCCCGGACCAGACCATTCTGGAATTCATCGACACCCTGCCCGACAAGGCCCGGCGACTTGAGAGCCGGGCCACGCTTCACGCCATGGAGATGGAGGCCGCGGCCGACTCACACCCCCACGAGGGCGCCGAAGACCTGATTCGTTTCCTCAAAGCCCAGGGGCTTCCGGTGGGCATCCTGACCCGCAACAGCCGGGCGTCGGTGGAAAGAACGCTGGAGAATTTCGCGCATACCCGCTCGGCCGATTTCGACCTGGTTATCACGCGCGACGATCCCGTCAGCCCCAAACCCAGCCCGGAAGGCGTACTGCAGGCCGCGGGGCGGTTCAACATCGATCCGGATGAACTCCTGCTGGTCGGTGATTTTCATTTTGACATCCAGGCCGGTCAGAGCGCCGGGGCATTGACGGTTCTGCTGGACAACGGGGACACCGGCCATCCGGTAGCGGACATACAGCCTGATTTCACGGTCAAGGCCCTTGAAGATGTCAAGATGATCGTGCGTTACGGCCTGCCCCTGCCGACGGGAAAATTTCCGGCCGATCTACTCGATGACTATTTCGGGCGTCTGCCCCAAAGCGATCCGCGACTGCTGATTACACCCGGCATTGGCGAGGACACGGCCGCGCTCGATCTCGCCGGCAGCGATACCCTGGTGATCACATCCGATCCGATCACCTTCGTTACCGACCGGCTGGGCTACTATACGGTCGTCATCAATGCCAATGATATCGCCACCTCGGGCGCCACGCCCCAGTGGCTCATGACCACCCTGCTCTTCCCGCCAGCGGTGAGCGCCTCGGCGGTGCGGCTGGTCATGCAGGACATTGCCCAGGCCTGCCGCAAGTGGGATATCACCCTCTGCGGCGGCCATACGGAAATTACAGATGCCGTATCCCGCCCGATCGTAATCGGCACCCTGACCGCCACCATCGAGAGAAAAGATCTGATCAACAAAGATCGCATGCGGGCCGGCGACCATATCCTCCTGACCAAAGGGGTCGCCGTTGAAGGCACGGCCATTATCGCCCATGAATTCCAGGAACGCCTCCAGACCCTGGGAGTAAGCACGGCGTTTATCAGCAAATGCCAGCACTTTGCGGAGGAAATCAGCATACTGCCGGAAGCTGCCACGGCGCGGCGATTTCAGGGCGTGACCGCCATGCACGATGTCACCGAAGGCGGTCTGGCGACAGCCCTGGCCGAGTTGGGGGTCGCCGGGGGCCAGCGTTTGGAAATCAACATGGAATCCATCCCCATCTATCCCCAGACGGCCAGAATTTGCCGGCTGTTGGGCATCGAGCCCTTGGGCCTGATCGGCTCCGGCAGTCTATTGCTCACCTGCCACCCCGACGTCAGCCCGGCCCTCGAAACGGCCATCCGTGAAGACGGGATTCCGGTGACCCGGATCGGGCGGGTTCTCGAACCCGGCGAAGGCATCGAAGCACGGCGCTGCGGCCGGGCGGTTGACTGGCCGTCATTTGCGGTGGACGAACTGACCCGTTTGTTCTGATTGTCGCCGGTTGTCAGGAAATAAGCGGTCAGGCCGCAGGCGGGAGGTAAAGGGCGCGGCGCCGTTGGACAGGAACTATTCTTTGACTAGACCACGGTAAAAAATTTCAAAGGCCACCTCCAGCGTCTTGCGCAAGTAATCCTTCTGCTCATCTATGATTTTCTTGCTGGCTTCCCAAAGTACAACACCGGAGAAAAGCGACCAGAAAATATCGGCCAGGGCCACCGCATGATGATCGACGAATTTGCCGGCCTGAATGCCTTCATCGAAGATCTCGGCAATGGCGCTGATCGATTTCTGCGAAAGGGTTTTAATCTCGTTCATGAGTTCGTCGGACAGGTTTTTAAGGGTTTCACTGGACTGCAGGTGAAACATGTTGATGATGATCAGCGGATCAAATTCGTAGACATCATACATGGCCGCCATCAGCGCCTTGACTTTTTCTTCCGGGCCGGAAACGTCCTCATTGTTGACGTGCTCGACGCGGATCAGCAGGTATTGCAGGATACGAAGCGATAGCGAAGCATACAATTCTTCTTTGTTCTTGAAATACAGATACAGGGTCCCCGGGCTGAGCTCGGCCTCGTGGGCGATATCCTCCATGGTGGCCTTGTTGAAGCCCTTTTCGGAAAAAACACGCTTGGCGGCCACCATGATCTGCTGCCGCCGGCGTTCCTTTTCCCTTTCCTTACGCTCCTGAATCCCCATGTGATTTATCTCCTGAACGCTATTTTTTTTTTGATGAATCCTACATAAGTTAAATCCGATATTTGGTCAAGTAAAAAGCGTTGGCGTCCCGGTTTACGGACGAAGCAGCAAACCAGTTGGTATTACATCTAATTTTCATGGTTTGGGAGGCATGTCGATCAGATCGCCTGGGCCGGTTGAACCCGGCTGTGCTGTTCCCCCGCTGAGCTGTCCAATCGCCGCGCCAACCCACTCTGGTGCCTCCCCCTTGCGATCCAGGTGCCACGATAGGGTTTTCCGATCGTCACTCGCGCGGCCACCCTACTCCTGGTGATCAGAACGAGGGGGTAGATCGAATGGATCGCATGATTCCATGCGGTTCCCGGAGGGTGGCCCAAGCGATCGGAATACCATAGGTTATGACCTGTTTATGCGCCCCATAAGGAGGGTCTAGCGCCGCTTGCCCACGCTTCGGTCTTTTTGGCCGTCGGTTGGCGATGGGCCCTATTCAAAGTGTTTAAATATGCGTGCCAGGGGATGGCCGGGCGCCTTGAGATCCAGATCGAGAAAATAGCCGTAGGGGGTGTGATTGACCGTGTAACCGGAATCCATAAGACGGCGACCAACCCGCTGAAGAAGTTCACGGGCCTGGGCGGCTTCGGCCTTGGCATCGGCCAGGTGGGTGAAAGAATGCAGAATGATACCTGTGCTCTGCCACTTGCGCGCCAGCCATTTGGCATTTTTAACCAGCTTGGTTTCGGTCTTGCTGCCGGGCAGGACATCATTCGGTTCAACATGAACGAAAGCGGCCACAACCTGCTCAAAGCGGCCAGGTTCGGCATCAGGCGCATCTGCCAGCGTCTTCAAAGCCGGCCGCCAGCCGATATGATCGCAGAACCAGAAAAGAACGCGCATACCTGTTTTGGCTCCGGTTGAAGCGGTCTTATCCAATTGTTGGCAAGTTAATACTATTGAATAATGAAATTCCAGCCGTTTAAACCAAGCGCAGCCCTCCGCCGTTATCGCCCGTGGCGACCGCGCCGACGTGGCGCGCCGAGGCGACACCGGCCTGATGAAGGGCCTGCAGGACCGCATCGCGCTGTTCTGAATCCACGGCCACCAGCAGCCCACCGCTGGTCTGCGGGTCGTAAAGGATCTCGCGGTGCCAGTCGGGCCAATCACCCTCGAAAACGATACCTTCGTTGACCATATGGCGGTTGTGGGCGTTGACCCCGGTGGTTACTCCGCGACGATACATTTCCAGTGCTTCAGGCATAATGGGCAGTTGCGCCATAGCGATCTTCAGGGTGACGCCGGCGCCGCGGGCCATTTCAAAGGCATGACCGGCCAGACCGAAGCCCGTAACATCGGTAGCGGCACTGATGGCAAATCCTTTAAGCACCTCACAGGCGGAGCGGTTGAGCGTGGTCAGATGGCCAATGCAGGTCTCCATGGCCCCGGGGCTGACCCATCCTTTTATATTGGCGTTGAACAGCACGCCGCTGCCGATGGGTTTGGTAAGAATGAGCGCATCCCCCGGGCGGGCCGTATTGTTGGCCCAGTAGCGCTCGGGGTGAACCAGCCCGTTTACGGCCAAGCCGAATTTGGGCTCCTCATCCTCGATCGTGTGCCCGCCGGCCAGCACCGCCCCGGCTTCGGTGATTTTGCTCAGGGCGCCGGCCACGATCTGGTTGAGTACCTCCGTGGGCAGTTTACCGGACGGAAAGGCCATCAGGTTCAGGCAGGTCACCGGACGGCCGCCCATGGCGTAGATATCGCTGAGGGCATTAGCGGCCGCGATCTGGCCGAAGAGAAAGGGATCGTTCACCGGGGGCGTAATAAAATCCGCCGTGGTGACCAGCGCAAGTTCGTCCGTCAGCCGATAGACCCCAGCGTCGTCGCTGGTCTGAAAACCAACCAGCAGATTGGGGTCCTCATGCTGCGGTATCTGCGCCAGGAGTCTGCCGAGCCCGACCGGGTCGATCTTGGCGGCTCACCCGCAGGTCTTGGACAGACTCAACAACGTAGGTTTTTGAAAAAGCTGTTTCAGCACGGCCTTGACCTCATGCATTTAGATTGCTGATCGGATCTCTCATATTCGCGCGCCTTCGGTTAGCCCCAGGTGCCGGCCAGAATCCTCAGGCCCGCCGTGGGAACGGAATCCCTGCGGTTCAGGTAATCCCAATCCACCTGCGACTTCAGCTCCGGCCGGGTATCGATCAGAATGCCGGCCGCAATTCGGGCCGCCTCACCGCTGATCCGGACACATTGGCGCCGATGGGCCCGGCCGCCGTAGTCTACGCCCTGGGTTAACATACGGCAACACGTCGATTGATAGGTAGCTTTGAACGCCTGCTGGAGTTCGGCCACCGCAGCTTTAACAACACGTCCGTTGCCGACCCCCGGGCCACTGCGGCCCAGAAAGAGGCCCAGGGCCATTATGGCACCACTCAGAGCACCGCATAAGCATCCGCTGCGCCCCAGACCTTCCGGGAATCCAGATGCCAGCCTGACGGCCAGGGCATCGGGCAAGTCTCCCCGGAAAGTGCGGTTGATGACGCTCAGAACCGCTTCAGCGCACTCCAACTGGCGGGTGGCAAAGACGTTTTCCACCCGTCGCTGAATCAGACTTTGCAGTTCGCTTAAGCATTCCGCCAAAGGTCCCCCTTTCCTATTCAAATGCCTCTACGCGACGACGGTCATGACACATCTCCAGCAGCCCCCGGCAATAGCCGGAGGGCTGCAGCATGCTACGGCATGCATGTTGTCTAGTCGCCCTTTTCCACTGGAAAACCGGCTCCCTTCCAGGCAAATATCCCCCCCGGATGGCGGTAAACGTTTTTATAACCGAGTTTAACCGCCCAGGCCGCCCCGTTATGGCTGCGGGTGCATTTTACAAATCCGCAATAAACAACGATTGTTTTATCTTTGTCGGTCCCCAGGAGAGCACCGTAGTCCGCCTGGGTGCGTCCGTCCGTTTCCTTGGTGTTCCAGGCCTCCATTTCCGGTATCGGAAACAAGAATTGGACCGCCCCGGGCACATGGTTTTTCTTGTAACTGGCTTCCAGGGGCATGGTGTCCACGATGACCATATCTCTGCCGGCATCGATCCACTGCTTGAGATCGGCAGTGCTGACCAGGTCGTAACCGCCCTGCTGGACTTCTCGCAGGAGTTTGATGGCCCCGGTCTCCTTTTCGACTTCCTTTTCAAACTTATCCTTGGCCATGACCGGTGCGGCCAGACCCAGTATAAACATCGCGGCCAACACAAACTTCAGAGGTGAACGCAGCAAACGCATCTTTCGATCTCCTTAAAACCGTTGAAAAGCATTACCGTTACGGTCTTCCGACCAGCGTCCCCACAAGCGTACCGGCTTGATACCCCTGTGGCGGCGCCATCCATAGATAAAGATCACGACCGCCAGCATGATCAGGTCGCGATACAAGGACGCCCTGAGCCCGTGAAACGCCCGGGCTTCAGGATCCTGGGGCCCAAAGCAGCCGCAGTCCACATCCAGGCCCATGCGGATGCCGTAAACTAAAATGGCGATGAAAAGCATGATCAGTCCGGTCGTAATCGCCAGACTGCCTTCGATGTCGAAAAGCAGGGCCATGCCGGCCGCAACTTCGAGAAGCGGCAGCATTACGGCCACCGGCATGAGGATGCTTTCGGGGACGATGCCGAAAGCATCAATGAGGACGGCAAAAACCGCGGGCTCGAGCAACTTGGTGCTGCCGGCATAAATAAATAGACCGCCAACACCCCAGCGGCAGAGCGGATATAAATAGTCTCCAATACGCATGGAGCCCCTTCCATCGTAACGAGACCGCCAAGGCGGTCGCACATGGTCATTGAAAGGAATAATTCCGGACGGTTCCGTCAGCACTCGTTTTAAAGAAATCGCGTCAATTAATCCAATTGTTAGAATTGATATTAACGCACGATCGTATTGATATCATCAATACCACATCATTTTTCCCAGAAATATAAACCGCCAATCGTGATTACGATTTATTGTCAATTAAAAGACCAACGATCATGATCATCCCCCTCGCCGGCAAGAGAGGCGTTTACGAATTTCCATGAGTTTAGTATGGTACCTTCCATCGCCGATTCTGACGGCCATCCTGTCTGCCACCGCAATTTGGCGGTGCACTGGTTTTGCGGTCGCGTTTGATCATTTGAAAGCAGCAGTTCTCAACCGAAAGGACGCATCCCATGGGCGCAAGCAAAGATCTCCTGACCTCCAAAGAATTTGCAGACCGTTCCGGCCTTCCCGTATCCAAAGTCACCAAGCTGCTCCGGGACGGCAGCATCAAAGGGCAGAAAATAGCCGGAAAATGGATGATCCCGGCGAGTGAACTCAAGGCAGCCAACCAGCCCGCCCCCGTACCCCCGAAAACCCAACCCCGGAAGGCGAAGGCCGCAGCCGCCAAAGAATCCGCGCCCGCTGTCCGCCCGGGTGGCACCTACAGCGTGGCGAAGCTCGCCGACATGACCTACCTGACTGAATTCGGCGTTCGCGACTGGCTTAAAAAAGGCCTGCTCAAGGGCACCCGGTCCGAAGACGGTGAATGGTATGTCGATGCCGCCAGCCTTGAAAACCCGAATATCAAACGTCTCCTCCGGTAGCGGCGGCTGACCCGGCCGGTATAGCGCATGGGCATCCCCTCTGAACGCCAGCTCTTCATTCGCGAGCGCGCCTTATCTCGCTTTCGGCGGTATGCCGCCATCGATACGCGCTCCGACCCGGAAAGCCGTCGACACCCTTCATCGGAAGGTCAGTGGGATCTGGCCCGCATCCTGCAGACCGAGCTGGAGGCCATGGACGACCTGACGGTCGAGTTGGATGACCACTGCTATCTCTATGCGCATAAACCGTCCCGCCGCGCGGCGGGCCCGATGGCCCTGACATTCTGTGCCCATTTGGACACCTCCCCGGCGCTCAGCGGCCGTGATGTCGTGCCTGTCGTGCATCGGTCCTATGCCGGTGGCACCCTGCGATACCCCGACAATCCCGATCTGACCCTTTCCCCGGAGGATTCACCTGAACTGCTGAAATACGTCGGCGAAGATATCGTGACCGCGTCCGGTCGCACGCTGCTCGGTGCCGACGACAAAGCCGGCCTGGCCGCCATCATGACCGCCCTCGAATACCTTCAGACGGTCGATGACTGGCCGCACCCGGAACTGCGGATCGTATTTACGCCGGATGAAGAAATCGGCGAGGGTGCCGACCATGTGCAGTTGGAAAAATTAGGAGCGGTCGGCTACACCATCGATGGCGGTGATCTGGGAGAGTTGGAAGCCGAATGTTTCGACGCCCTGAAGGCCGGCATCCGGTTCCATGGTCATAACGTGCATCCCGGATATGCCCAAAATCGCATGATCAACGCCGCCGCCATCGCAGCGCGTTTCGTTGCCGACCTGCCCGCGCATGAAACACCGGAGCACACCGCGGGGCGCGAGGGCTTTTTTCATCTGACTGCCATGGACGGCAACGAAAGCCAGGCCCGTTTGGAACTGATCCTGCGCGACTTCGACGCCGACCGCAACCGCCGTCGGGCCGAGATCCTGGAAAGCCTGCGCGAAACCTACCTAAAACGCTATCCGGGGCTCGACATCAGCCTGACGGTAGCGGAGCAGTACCGCAACATGAAAGAAGTCCTGGACCGGCATCCCGATGTGCTGGCCATGGGCCGACAGGCTTTCGAAGCAGCCGATGTCAGGGTGATCGACAAGGCCATCCGGGGAGGAACCGATGGCGCCCGGTTCTGTTTCATGGGCATGCCCACCCCCAACATTTTCGCCGGCGGCCTGCTTTTCCACAGCCTTAAAGAATGGATCCCCGTTGTGGCCCTGCAGAAAAGTACGGAAGTCATGCTGCACCTTTGCCGCCTCTGGGCCCAGAAACCCCAGGCGGACACTCGTTTTCATCCGTCCGATTCGAGACACGATGACAACAGGGGATAATAACCGGCGACGATCCCGCAATGGGGTGGAAATGCCTGCCCATGCGACGGCGAATGTACTGGCCATGCCCAATATCCGGCATTTCCTTGCGTTCCGGGTTTGCTTCAATGCCCGTTTCTACTATCCCGTTTTTGCCATTCTTTTTCTCGATTTCGGGCTTTCCCTCGAGCAGTTCGCCCTTTTAAATGCTGTCTGGGCCGCGACGATCGTACTGCTGGAAGTGCCCTCGGGCGCTCTGGCGGATATCATCGGCAGGCGACGTCTGTTGATTGTCGCGGCCGGACTGATGGTTGGCGAAATGGCCATTATCTGCCTGGCACCCAGGGGCAATCCGCCGGTCCTGTTCCTTTTTTTTCTGGTCAACCGGGTTTTGAGCGGGGCCGCCGAGGCGGCGGCAAGTGGCGCCGATGAGGCCCTGGCTTACGACACCCTGAAGCAGGCCGGGCGGGCGGAGCGCTGGGGCCTTGTGCTTGAACACCAGATTCGCTATCAGGCCATCGGCTATGTGGCGGCCATGACCATTGGCGCCGCCGTCTATGACCCTGACCTGGTCAACCGCCTGCTGGCATGGCTGGGTGCGTCCCTGCGGGTCGACCAGGGCATGACCCTGCGGCTGCCTCTTTTCCTGACACTGGTCATGGCGCTGGCCACTCTCTATCAGGCGCTGGCCATGCAGGAGCAGGTACCGGCACGTACCTCGGAAGACGGCGCGCCGGAAACACAGCGCCCCACCCTGCGGGAGGCCTTTATCCTAACCTTCCGGGCCGGGCGATGGATTCTGCAGACCCGGTTTGCCTTGATCGTTATTCTGGCGGGTCTGCTTTTCGACCATGTCATTCGCCTGGTCATCACCCTCAACAGCCAGTATCTGCGCCATATCGCCCTGCCGGAGGCCGCCTTCGGGGTCATCGCCGCCGGCTTCTCAATGCTGGGCGTTATTATTCCCCGCCTGGCCCGCCATATGGCTGAAAACCGCCAGCCGCGATTCAACTTCGGCATATTGGTGGTCACTTCCTTCATGGGCTTGGCCGGCGCGGCGCTTTTCATCCCTTTCTGGGGGCTGGCGCCCCTGGTGTTGCTTTACAGCGTGATGGTTTTCAACCAGTTCTTCACCAGCCACTACTTGAATCAGGTCACCCCATCGGCCGAACGGGCCACTGTACTCAGTTTCAAGGGGCTCACCTACAATGTGGGCTATGGCCTGGTAGGCATTGTCTACGCCCTGGTGCTGGCCTACCTGCGCCAGGGTGCCGACGGTCCGCCCGGGGCCGTCCAGTCCCGGGTTTTTATACTGTCATTTGAAGTGCTTCCGTGGTATTTTTTATCAATTGTGGCCCTCTTCATTGGTTTCGCTTTCCGTCACCGGCCCCGTAAACGGCCCAATTTATAAACCAAGGAAACCCATATCGATGAAATCCATGCACGTGAAAATCTTCTACGATGGCGGCCATATTCCCAGCGACCGCTTCGAATCCATCATCTCCAACCTCGAACACAAGATAAATACGTGGCTGGAGGAAAATCCCGATATTGAAATCATCAATATCCTGCAATCGGAATCCCAGGGCGCCGAGAACGCCTGGAACCTGACGATGACGGTCTTCTATCGTCAATAAAAGGGGTGCATCGAATGTGGGGGGCTGTGGTCCTGCAAGGCGGCACTGGCCGACGTTAGAACCATCAAACCTCCCCGTACGGTGGGCGCCCGTCGATACGGCCCCGTACCAGTGATTTTCGATTATACCTCCCGAAAGGAATAACGCCGCCGGACTGATGGATTCCTGGACCGCACCGACTGACTTCAACGCCTGGATCAGGCGGAGTTTCAGCCTCCGACCGCTGGTGCTCGTGCTCGTCCTCGGCCTGGTGGGCATCTCGGAATTGCGTTTTGACTGGACCGAGCAGCTCATCGGACGATTTCTGTTAACCACCAATGCCCACCGGCCAGAATCCGGCGCGATCTGGGAAAAAGGCCACCGGACTGCGACCGCCCTGCAGACCCTCAATCAAATCATTACCGACCAGCAGACCATTCAGCGGGAGGCCCGCGAAGCCCAGAGCTTTTCGCAGATCGCCCAGACCCTGGCCAAGGGCCGTGACGTCATCCTGGCGGCTTCGCATTTTCAGATGCTCTACAATGCCCTGCCGACGGAACGTGCCGGTGAGTTGCTCTCCCCCTACACCCTTATCCGAATGCACAGCCAGGATCAGTGGGACCGAACCTTTTTCGAACCGGCCGACCAGGGTTTGAACATCTATTTCCTCAATCGGGACAACCGCGTCCTGCACCAGCTCCAGATCGACGCCCGCTTGCTGGCACAGATCGAACAGGGTGAAACCGTGCGCCGCGAGAGTTTGGATCATCTGCCGCAGTTCAACGAAAGAATCTATACCGCTGAGGTTTTTTTCAGCGCCCTGGAACAGATGCCCGAAGACATTCGGCGCAATATCATTTCCTGGCCCGAGAACCTTCTCAAGGCACCGGGCCGTGCCCGCCGGGCAGGCATATCCGATGAGGTGCTCTCCGGCTACATCGAAATCGGCTTAGAAATGGAGGATGCCCAGCGGACCCGGGTCATTCTGATCCAGGGACGCGACTGGGCCGTCGCCCGCCTGCGATCGGCCCTGGAGGGCGAAGCGTTTCAAAACGAAATCGAGTTCTGACGGGCGGCTAAACCCCGAATGAGGATTGCTGACGGGCATGATTAGGCTCTTGCGCATCATTTTTTATACCGGTCTCGCTTTGGCGGGCATCATGACGATGGCCGGCGTGGTGTTCTTTTTCGTGGCCCTCCAGGAGCTGCCCCGTGTGCCCGAGCCTCTGAGCCGCATCATCGAAACGCCTCCCACCGAGATCTTTGCCGGCAGCGGGGAGCGCATGATGATCATCGGTGGGCGTGAGGCCATACCGCTCAACCGCGTATCCCAGGATTTCATCAATGCCGTGGTGGCCACCGAGGATCACCTCTTCTGGCGACACCACGGGATCAACAAGATCCGCATCGTCAAAGCCCTCGGCATTACGCTGTTCGTTCCGAACAAGATCCAGGGCGCATCCACCATTACCCAGCAGTTGGCCAAAAATCTGTTCTTTTCTTTCAGGCGCAGCTATATGCGCAAATTCCGCGAACTCCTGGTGGCCCTGCAGATCGAGGCCCAGTTTGAGAAGGAAGACATTCTGGAAGCCTATATCAACCAGATCCCCTTTGATGCCCGCTCGCATGGTATCGAACAGGCCGCCCGCACCTTTTTCGGTAAAACCGCCTCGGAATTGAATCTGGCCGAATCCGCCCTCCTTGCCGGGTTGCCCAAGTCACCGACGCGCTACAACCCCTACCGCCACTGGGAACGCGCCAAACGGCGGCAGAAAGTCGTCCTCATGCGTATGGTCGCCGCAGGCTATATTTCGCGCACCCAGGCGGATTCGGCCTTCCTGGCCCCCGTCAACCTCGTGGCACCACGGGAGCGCGCGGATACAGCCGGCAGCTATTTTCTGGACATGGTCATTCGAGACCTCGAATCGAACTATGGGGCCGACATCGTTCACCATGGCGGGCTCAAGGTCTATACGACCCTCGATCCCCGCATGCAACTCGCTGCCACCGAGGCTGTTCA
>JASJCD010000001.1 GCA_030066135.1 Desulfobacterales bacterium
GGTGCTCCCTCAAAGGCAGCCCGATATTCTCGGCCACCGTCATGAAATCAAACAGGGCCGAATCCTGAAACATATAACTGAACCTGCGGCGTAAAAGCCGACGCTGCCTGTTTTTCATGAACGCCAGGCAGTCGCCGTTGATATAGACACGGCCGCTGTCCGGTTGCATCAATCCAATGATGTGTTTGAGGAGCACACTTTTACCGCCGCCGCTCTTACCGATGATCGTCGTAATCTGGCCGTGGAAAATCTCGAGATCGATCTCGTCCAGAACCAGATTACCGTTGAAGGCTTTCTTGACTTTCTCGAATCTTATTAAAGGTGCGCTCATCTTTTCACAGCAGCAGAGAAGTTAAGATGTAATCGGTCACCAGCACGAGCACACAGGAAACCACCACCGCCGTCGTCGTGGCCATACTGACACCCTTGGCGCCAAATTCCGTCCCGCGATGGGCATGGAATCCGTTGTAGCAGCAGACGGTCGTGACGACGATCGCGAACACGAATGACTTGATAAAACCACCGGTGACATCATGCAGCTGAACGGTTGAATGAATCCTTGCGAAAAAAATCCCCGGATCAATGCCCAGCATGGCCACACCGGTCAGATACCCCCCCATGATCCCCACCACATCGCACATGGCCGTCAGGAGCGGAAAACTGATCAGGGCTGCGCCCAGCTTGGGACTGACCATGAACCGGACGGGATTGATATCCATGGTCTCGAGGGCGTCGATCTGCTCGGATATCCGCATGATACCGAGTTCCGCCGCCATGGCCGACCCGGCGCGGGCGATGATCATGATGGCGGTCATCACAGGGCCCAGCTCGCGGATCAGGGTCAAGGCCACACCGGCCCCCAGAACACCTTCCGAGCCGAATTTTACCAGCGTGTAATAGCCCTGAAGCCCCAGCACCATACCGGTGAAAGCGGCTGTAAGGCACACCACCGAGACGGATTTCATGCCAATGAAATAAACCTGGTGGATAATTTTCTTGATTTGCCAGGGCCAGATAAAAAGTTGGGCAAAACTGTCGCCCACAAAAAGCGCGTACTGGCCCAGCAGCCGGATGCGCTTTATGATCAGCCGGCCAAAGTGCGTGAACATCGGCAATGTGGTACCCGTCCCTGTCATCGGTTGCCATCCAGCAGATGATTGCGATATGCCTTCGGGTCTTTGCGGGTGGGGATTTCCACAGGCAAAAACGGGGTTGACGGACAACGAGGGCAAAAATTATCACAAAATATTCGCATTGAAATTGAAAGTCAATTATATTATCGGCAACTTGTGACGCCGACCGGCGGCCCTCACCCGAAGTTCGCTGCCGTGATCGACACCTGCTGGAAACACGCCGAAAATTTATACATAAAAGACCAATATGCTCAGCATTGAAAACATTCACAAAGCCTATGGCCAATATAAACTATTTGACGGCGTCAGTTTCCGCCTGAACACACGAGAAAAAATTGGTCTGGTCGGACGCAACGGTCATGGCAAAACAACCCTCATGCGCCTGATCGTCGGGCAAGAGGACGCCGACGCCGGCAGCGTGGTAAGACCTCGCAACTACCGCATTGGATACGTTCAGCAGCACCTGGCGTTTACCCAGCCCACCATTCTGGCCGAGGCCATCACCGGTCTACCGGCCCACGAGGCCGATCAGCACTGGAAGGCTGAGAGGATTCTGGCGGGCCTGGGGTTTTCGGACGACGCCATGCAGCGTACGCCGGCGGAATTTTCCGGCGGCTACCAGGTTCGTCTGAACCTGGCCAAGGTACTCATTTCCGAACCGGATCTGCTCCTGCTCGACGAGCCCACCAATTACCTCGACATCACTTCCATCCGCTGGGTTGTCCGGTTTTTGCGAGATTGGCCTCGCGAGGTGCTGCTGATTACGCATGACCGCTCGTTTATGGACCAGGTCGTCACGCACGTGGTGGGTCTCCATCGTCGTAAGGCCCGCAAAATTGAGGGCGACACCGCCAAATACTACGACCAGGTGGCCCAGGACGAAGAAATCTATGAGAAGACGCGCCAGAACGACGAGCGGCGTCGCAAGGAAATCGAACTGTTCATCAGCCGCTTCCGGGCGAAGGCTCGCCTGGCCAATCTGGTCCAGTCACGCGTCAAAACCCTCGATAAGATGGAAAAGAAGGATCGCCTCGAAGCGATCCGCAGCCTCGATTTCGCCTTTCGCGATCACCCCTATCGCGGCCGTCAGATGATGGTCGTCGATGATCTGGCTTTTGGCTATACGGAAGGTCAGAACCTATTCCGGAACTTGTCCTTTAGCCTTAGCAAGGGGGATCGCATTGGTATCATCGGCCGCAACGGCCAGGGCAAGACCACCCTTCTGAAGGTGCTGGCCGGGGATCTGGCGCCCGTTGCGGGCACCACCCGCTTCAATCCCAATGTTCGTCTGGGTATCTACGAACAAACCCACACCACCCGTCTGGTGGCGGAACGCACGGTGGAAGAGGAAATCATGTCCGCCAATGGTGACCTCGATCGCCAGGTCGCCCGCAGCATCTGCGGTGCCATGATGTTCTCCGATGACGCCGCCTTAAAAAAAATCCAGGTCCTCTCGGGGGGGGAGAAAAGTCGCGTGCTATTGGGCCAGCTGCTGGCGCGTCCGCTCAATCTGCTGCTTTTGGATGAACCCAGCAACCACCTCGACATGGAATCCTGCGATGCCCTCCTGGCGGCCATCGATCAATTCGAAGGCGCGGTGATCCTGGTTACCCACAACGAAATGTTCCTGCACGCCGTGGCCCGTCGTTTGATTGTCTTCCAGGGTGATCAGGCCGTTGTCTTCGAAGGCAGCTATCAGCGTTTTCTGGAGTCGGGGGGCTGGTACCTGGAAGAAGAAATCGCCAAGCCCGGCGGCGGCAAAACCAGCCCGGTGCGATCATCCAAGAAGCAGTCGCGGCGCGAACGCTCGCAGATCTTGACCCGCAAGAACCGGGCCCTGCGGCCGCTGGAAAAAGAAATGGCCGAAATCGAGGGTGTGATTGATACCTGCGAACAACGGCTCCACAGCCTGCATGCCGACATGCAGAAGGCCACGGCGCGCCGCGACGGCCAGCAGATCGCCAAACTGGCGCGCGCCATCAAGGAGTGTGATCAGACGATCGAGACCGGTTTTGAACGTTTGGATGGATTGAACACCGAACTGGAAGCCACCAAGGCCCGATACGACGCCCAGCTGGCGCAGATCGAAATGGCGTGACCAGTGGCCGCGACCCCTTGGCCCACCGAACCTCAGCGAGAAAGCGACGCACAACCATGGCACCTGAAAAAAAATATCAGACCATCCTGGTCTGCCAGCAAAACGGCAGCGGCGAAGCCAAGATAGCCGGTATCCGCAAATACGGCGGACGCCTGTTCAAGATCAAAACCCATGACATCGACACCCCCCTGCCCGAGTTGATCGATGATACGACCCCGTATCTCCCGGCCCGTCTGGAAGCCGACCTGATCCTGGACTTCCTCAAACACCCGGATCTTTCCACCGACCTGGCACACATGGCACACCGGCAGGGCATACCGGTGGTGGCCTCCGGCAAGAAGATCCTGCAGGCCCTGACACCGCCCACCTGATGCGGTCTGCCCGGACAGGATTGTCTGGGACGGTATGGTCGTGAGTTTGGCAGCCCGGCATTCAGGGTCACGACGGTTGACGGCAAGGTTGAAACGGTGGATGTCTTACGCGGCGCCCCCTGTGGCGCCACCTGGGAGGCCGCACCGCGCGTTATCGGCATGCCAGCCGACCAGGCGGCCGTGCGCATCGGCCTGGAGGTCCAGTATATATGCGTGGCCGACCCGGCCGGATGGGATCCCATCCACGGAAAGAGCCCGGTCCATTTCGCCGGCAAGGTTCACCAGCAGGCCTTCCTGAAAGCACTGCGCGAAGAAGAGCAGCTTAAGTCCGACGATTGATTTTAAACCTGCGGACCGTGCCCCCGCCCGCCCGGATCATGCCGGACGGCGTGAAAGCACTTTCCAGATCCCGAACGCGATTACGGCGCTAAGCCCCCCCTGAAGAAAATTGGGACCGATCTCGATCAGGGCGGCCGCACGGTCCGTAACTCCGAAGAAGGGAATCCGCTTTGCCAGCAGGGGGTAGATATGGGCCTCAAAGAGATAATACCCCCCGACCAGCACGACGATACCGACGGCAAGCGCTAGGAGAATACGGCCCGTGGAGGCATTGCGTCGGCTCAAAAGCCCGATCAGGAGCCCCTCGATGCCCTTGACCACGCCGGTGGCCAGGATGAACTGTGGAAAACCCACGGCGTCGGCCAGGGCCGGGCCGACCATGCCGACGGCCCCGCCCACCAGCGGTCCGTAGAGCAGGGCGGCCGCCATCACGAATGTATCGCCCAGATTGAAATACCCGCCTGTTGCGGGGATCGGGATCCGAATGACGGTCGTTCCCAGGAAAGCCAGGGTGATGAATGCCACCGTAACGCCGACACGGAACAACTGCTGCATCTGGTTGGACGGTTTCAACGCGATCTCCTGTTCTGCTGTATTTCCCGATCGGGCAGATCGGCAATTTCCCGGGCCCACAGAGGGATGAAACGCAATGCGGCGCAGATGCCGGCAACGCCGATCTGCACCAGGACGGCCATCAGGGCACCTGGCGTGGCTTTACGATCCACACCGTTTCGCCAACGCGCCCCCCGTGATTCGAAAGGTCTTTCCTCCCGCACGACTTCGAGGAGATTGGGTATAACAAAAAACGTTATGTGATTAAAGACCCGCACGGCCATCAGAACTTTCTTCTCCCAGGACGCAACGCCGCGAGCGCTCCTGAGCAGATGCTGCTCAAGGCGGCCGAAGGGGATGGTGGCCACGATGCTCAATGCCAGTGGAATCACGCTCAGCATGTTCAACGCCAGGCGTACATAATGTCCGCCGTGGGCATCGGCCGGAATGGTGGACGGTGAAGCCAGCCAGGCAAGACACCATGTAATGGCCGCCCCGCCAATTACCACCGGCAGAAGAATCAAAACGCTCACCGCCAGGGCGCCGGCGGCGAAGGTTCCGCCACAGGTCAGTCCCACCGCCAGATTCACTGCGGCCGCATAAATGAATGCGCTCCAGGTCACACCGGGCAGCGCATCCCCCAGTCCGGACAGGGGATAGACCCCCGTAAAGGCCGGAATCCCGACCAGCATCAAAATCAGAATGCGGCCTTGCCAGATCATTGCAAGCGATTTGCCCTTTGCATCTGGATTTGGAACAGTTCCATCGAACCGGACGTCTGGTGGGGGTGAACTTTGCTGACCGCCAGACCGCTTCCGGCCCAGGGCCGCCACCAGGGCTTGTGAGAAATGAGCAGCACCGGAATGCCCTCCTGATGCGCCGCCCGGATCACCCCGCGCACATAGGCCAGCGCCGTGGCCCGCCGCAGGCCCCAGTCCGGTTCGTCCATCACGATCGCCGCCGGTCCGGCGGCCAGGCGCAAGGCGGCCAGCAGGATTTTGAGCTCGACCAAGGACGCCGGCGTGCGCACACGACAAGCATCTTCAAATGATCTGATCGCCTCCGGCGTCAACGCCTCGTCCACCGTTGTCATGTCAGCCCGGATTGCATTGTAGAATCGCCCTACCCGTGCGCCGCCGCCAGGATTGGTGCCCGTGGCGAGTTGTCGAAAACTGCGCATCATGGCCTGGTTGATGAGATCCTGAAGCAGGAGGCGGACACGCCCTTTCGATTGCACGGTCTCCAAATCGGCCTGCCCCTCATGGGGCATGGCCCGGGCCAATATCTTGGCCACAAGGCTTTTGCCCTGACCGTTGTCGCCCTGGATCAGGCAGGGGGAACGCAGATTGAATTCACCATCCGCAATCAAGGCGTGCAGCTGCCGGTTATGCAGGCGGTCGAAGATCGAATTCAGGATGACCCGCGCCCGGCAGAAGACGAGTCGGAATTCCGGTCCGGAAGGCAACCCGGTCCGAAGATCGGGCGTGGCGGCATCATCCTCGCCTTCCAGGGCGAAGACCTCCAGGGGCTTGCCCAGCGTGCGGCAGTGATCGGCCAGGGCATAGAAAAAACGTCGATTGTTCTGCGACAGCCAGCTGAAAGGGCTTGCCAATGTCAGGCGGTCGGCGTGAACCGCCGCGGTGAAGGCCTTGGCCAGCGCCAGGCGGACGGTCTCCCCGCCCGAAAGTGAGCGTACCGGTTGGTTCAAGTGCGATCGAAGGCCGAAGCGCACAGCGATATCCTCCAGGTCCGCAGTCACTTCGGTCGATGACGGTGCGGCGGTCATGATAACGGCCTGAAGTACCTGGCGGGGGGTTCCGAACGCCAGGCAATCGCGGGGGTTACTGGTGATGTAGTGCTCGGCGCGGCGGGCCGAAGCCTCCGGCAGGGCGTCAAACAGGCGCTGGAAATCCCGCCAGAAGAGGGCCGTGCCGCCGTGCTTGCGGGGCAATAGGGTCGCGATCCGGCGACGGAAGGCATTTTCGAGGGCCTCGTAATCACGGAAGTAACGCGTGGTTATGTCCGGGTCCCGCTTCACCCTCGTTTGCCCTTTGCGTCCCCTTGCTACCCTGAAATATCGAATACGGATTGCCGCGCTTGTCGGGATGACCCCTTAACAGGGTCGCCCGGAAAGGACAACCGTTTTCGCAATCAGGTCCGAGCCGTCTGGGTACGGTTGGATTCCCGGTTGCTTGTGGGCGTCGTGCGTCGCGTGGGATACCAATTCACGGTCACGACGGATTGCAGATTTTTTCCAACAGGACCTGGGTAATGAGGTAAGTGGGGGCAATCCCTTCCTGCCCCATGGGGCCCGATGCCAGGGTCTGTCCGCTCTTGAGGGGATTGTCGGAGGCATAGTAGGCATAGCGGGTTTTGATATCGCTGCTGATGTGGCCTTTGATCAGCGCGGCGTTGATGGCACGCTGGTAATGGCCGCCCTCCATTTCCAGACCGATCGCCTTCCAGCCGCGCTGGATACGGCGCAAAATGTCTTTGTTCTGAAGCGAGGTGCCCACCACCGTCAGCATGGGTCCATTGAAGGTATTGATGCGGCCCTCGAAGTCTTCCACCGCCAGGTCGTTATGCACAAGGTAGTTGTCCGTGGTCCCCTCGATGACATGGGCGTTGGCCAGCATAACATCGCCTTTATTGCCCGTCAGGATGCCGGCCTTGCCCATGATGGCGATCGAGCGGAAGTCAAAATACTGCTTTTTTCCATCAACCGTATAGGGCTCGAGCAGGCTCTCCATCAGTTCGAAAGCCTGGGCGCCAAAGGCGTAGTCCATGACCAGGATGACAGGCTGGTCCTTTTCAACCGCCTCGGAAGAAAAACGGACTTGTGGATGGACGCCATCGGGATCCAGCCGGGCGGTATCGATGATCTGGCAGTCTACGTGGGTTCCGGCCCCGTCGGGCATGACAAACAACCCTCGTTCGCGACCGTAATCGACGGCATCGATCTGATTCGCCAACAGCGCCGCGACCATTGCGGGAATACTATCCTCGGGTATTTTGCGGCCTGCCTTCCCCAGCGCGCCGGCCCCATAGAAAATATTGACCACGCTGTGCAGATTGGCGCTGATGATGTGCACCGGTCGTGCCTGAAGCCCGAGTTCGATCAATTTGTCTTTAAGCGTAGCAGCCCATTGCTTGCCGTATTTATGGTGGCCGATGTTGTTCATCAGGGAGGGGGTCATATAGATAATCAGGGCATCCTCTTTGGATTCCCGCTCGGCTTCGACACGTTTGCCCAGATGATAGACAAGGGCAAAGAGCCCGCCGTCGGCCTGTCCACTGGAGCGGCTTTGCACCAGATAGTCGTGGGTGGCCCGCGTTTCCAGAAAGGACCGGCCGATGATGATGCTCAGGTTCCACAGGGCCTGGTCGAGATCGTCGCCCGCGGGCGTCTTGCCGCTGAGGACGAGTTTCTCCAGATCGACCCATTCAACCGTCTGATGACCGGATTCGTCATAAATGCGTTCGGAGATCTTCTGGGCCTCGATGCACAGGAACGTGAGATGGGTGAGTATATCGTAGATTTCGCTGATGCCCCGGGTAATGACGAAACAGATTTCCCGGTCCGTGACCCGATAGGATGTCCGCCGCCGTTTGGGCGGCTCGATTTTTTCGAAATGCGTTTCATCGAAGCCCTCTTCTTCCGTCAGGATGATACGCGTACACTTTTCGATCCCCTCGGGCAGGCGGTCGATCACGTACTCGAGCCCTTTGAGTTCCACCACACGCCGGTCGTTCATCGAGCCATAGATCTCCGGGTCCAGATTGCGCAGGCTGTCGGCCAGCGCCTGGCCGAAACGGTCCGACGGCCGGTAGTGGCCGCGAAGCCCCATGGCATCGGCCACCGTCTTGAAGCTGCGGATCGCCATGCGTGCTTTTTGGGATTTGGAAGGCGTCGTCATCGTCTAACCTCGCTCGTGGGGGGCGTCGACAAAGGTGAACACCCTGAGATTAGATTGAATTAGAGGTGCGGTCAAGTCCGTAACACTCAGGGACCGGCGAGGGAATCCCTACAAATGGTGGGCAGTTCTTGGATGGAAGACCGGAGGCGCATCGCCACGATGGGAATCCGACCTGGGACCAAGGCGGTCGCAAACCCTGGTCCGCCTGCTTACTTCTGTATGGCCATAGCTTGAAATAATCACCCCTCGGGGAACAGACCCTCACGAAAATCTGTTGGATACGTTTTCTCCGGCAGGTGCGCATGCGACCGACGGCCGGTTAGACCCCCTTTTTCTCAAACAGCCGGAACATCGCCAGACACAAAGATGCCAAGACGACGATCACGATCCAAGGCGACAGGCCCGTCGCCTGGGGCAGGGTGATCTTGCCCCATTGCCCCCAGGAAATGACAGTGGCTTTGGCCACCGGATAGAACAGCGCGTACAGCGCACCCCCGGCCACCATACCCACCAAACCCCAGGCGGCGTCCAGACGTCCCTCGCCCAGGGCGCCCCCGGCCGTTCCGGGGCAGTAGCCCAGAAGCCCCCAGCCAATGCCGAAGACGGTGCCCCCCACGACCTGGGCACCAATTGACGTCGATTTGAGACTGAGCGCCACCATTCCCAGATCTTTGAGCACATAGATTCCGACGGCCGCCACCAGGATGGCGGACAGCATGAATTTAAATATGGTCATGTCTTTCAGACGCAGGGCACCCACCTGGCGGTCGTAGCGCAATACCTCCGCGCGCTGCAGCAAGATACCGAATAAAATCCCCGTTAGCAGTCCGTATAGCAAGCTCATTGTATTCTCCTTGGTCTAATCGCGGTAGAGCAGTTTGGCGGTGATCCATCCGCCGACGAAGAAAAAGGTAAGGGCCACAAAACCGCTGACGGCAAGTTGGGCCAATCCGCTGAGACCGTGGCCGCTGGGGCACCCCCCGGCCAGGCGGGCGCCGAAAATCAGAATGGCACCACCGACAAAGGCGGTCAGGTTGCGCCACAGCGGGCGCTCACCAAAGCGCTCGGCCCACATGGTGGGAACAGGCTGCAATTTAAAGGTGCCCGAAGCCAGCGAGGCGCCCAGGCCTCCCAGAGCTATGCCCACGACAAACAGCACCTGCCAGTTGGGGATCGAATCCGGGCCGAACTTGCCGCCTTTGGTGGTGAAATATTCGATACGGCCGGTATCGATCCCGGCCACCGCTTCAATTTTGGCCGCCGTGCGGGCAAAGGTGGTGGACGCTCCGAAATACTTGCCAGCCACCAGCACCGACAGGGTCAGCAAGACACCAGTCAATGCGCCGGCGATGTACGGGTTCCAGGTATTCGATTGCATAGGGTCTCCTTGTCTCAATTCGGGTCGGGCAGCGATCCGACCGTTCATGCGATGGGGAAAAGGCCTTTTTTTCAAACGCCAGGCCCATTGTCGCTGCTGGTATCTACTGATCACCAGACCGCCAGAAGGTTACAAAAAAAGGAATCCTGGCCTTCCCGCCGGGATAGTGGCGGCACTTCAGGTTTGACAGGTATTTTATTCCTATTCTATCTTGGTGGTCACGGCCTGTTGGTTGCGCATTCGATCTGAATTCACGCACGGCCTGACCTTATGCATTCCGCCCGACTAAGAATCAATCAAGGCAATCCTGGCAGGGGTTGGCTAAATTGCCGCGGCCGCACCGTCTGAGGCCGGCATCGGCTGGAAAGGGAATCGCTATGGCGCATAAATGGGTTTATCAGTTTAACGAAGTGGATGAGATTCAGGCCTCGGTGGAAGGGCAGTGGGAAGGGGTCCGCACGCTGCTGGGCGGCAAAGGGGCCAATTTGGCCGACATGGCCCGCATCGGCATTCCCGTCCCCCCGGGTTTTACGGTCACCACGGAGGCCTGCAATGCCTATCTGGCCGCCGGCAACGTCTTTCCTGAAAACATGTGGGACCAGTTGTGTGCGGCCCTGAAAGCCGTGGAATCCGCCAGCGGCAAAGCCTTCGGCGATCGTGAAAACCCCCTACTGGTATCATGCCGCAGCGGTGCCAAGTTCTCCATGCCCGGCATGATGGACACGGTATTGAATATCGGCCTCAACGATGAGACGGCCCAGGGCATGATCGCCCTCACTCGAGATGAACGCTTTGTATACGACGCCTACCGCCGCCTGATCCAGATGTTCGGCAGCGTCGTCATGGAAATACCGGACGAGGCCTTTGAAACCATTTTGAGCGCGGCCCGCGCCAAAGCGGGGGTTGAAAACGATGCCGAACTACCGGTGGAACTCCTGGACAGCGTGACCGCGGACTTCAAATCAATTTTCTACCGTCAGGCCAAGATGGAGTTCCCACAGGCACCCATGGAACAACTGCGCCTGGCCACCGAAGCGGTTTTCAAGAGCTGGGACGGCAAACGCGCCGTGGACTACCGCAATGCCGCCGGCATCGCCCACGATCTGGGTACGGCCGTCAATATCGTGACCATGGTGTTCGGCAACATGGGCGAAACGAGTGCCACCGGTGTGGCCATGACACGCAACGGCAGCACCGGTAAAAACATGATCGAGGGTGACTACCTCACCAACGCCCAGGGCGAGGACGTAGTGGCCGGCATTCGCATGACCCGTGACATCACACAGCTCAAGGAGGAAATGCCCGCGGCCTATGACGAACTGGTGGATATCGCCGCGCGGCTCGAAACCCACTACCGTGAAATGCAGGACATGGAGTTTACGATCGAAAACGGTAAACTCTGGATGCTGCAGACCCGCGACGGCAAACGCACGGCCCAGGCCGCCGTGAGAATTGCGGTCGAAATGGCCCGGGATGACCTGATCACCAAGAAAGAAGCCGTGCGGCGGGTAGCGCCCGAACAGGTCGATTTTTTCCTGCATCCCCAGTTCAGCCTGGAATCCGTCCAGGTAGCCCAGGAAATGGGCGAGATGCTGGCCGAGGGGTTGAACGTCTCCCCCGGGGCCGCCGTGGGCGTGGTGGCCCTGGATGCCGACCTGGCCGAACACTGGGCCCAGAAGGAGGGCCGCAATGTCATCATGGTGCGGCCCGAAACCAAACCCGACGATGTTCACGGCATGCTGGCTTCCAAAGGCATCGTCACCAGTCGAGGGGGCCGCACCAGCCATGCCGCCCTGGTGGCCCGCCAGTTTGGCAAACCGGCCGTGGTGGGGGTGGCGAGTCTCAAAATCGACATGGGCAAGCGCGAAATCACCTTTGGTGACGAGACCATCAATGAAGGCGACTGGCTCTCGATCGACGGCACCACCGGAAAAATATACAAGGGTCAACTGACGACCACGCCGCCCGACATCAAGGATGCCAATCTGATCACCCTGCTGGGCTGGGCCGATGAATTCCGACGGCTGGGCGTGCGGACCAATGCCGACTACCCGGACGATGCCCGCCGTGCGCGCGAATACGGCGCCCAGGGCATCGGCCTGTGCCGCACCGAGCACATGTTCTTTGAACCCGAGCGTCTGCCCCACATCCAGAAGATGATCATGACCGATCTGCCCATCGAACGGCGGGAGGCCCTGGAGGCTCTCCTGCCGTTTCAACGCGACGATTTTGCCGGTCTGTTCCGGGTCATGGACGGCCTGCCGGTGATCGTGCGGCTGCTGGATCCGCCCCTGCACGAATTTCTGCCTAACCACATCGAGCTGCTGACCGAACTCTCGGATCTTAAAATAAGACTGCAGCATGCCCCCGATCTGCAGGCCATCGACGAACTCCTCAAGCAGTACCGCCGCAAGGAGCACATCCTCAAACGCGTGGAAAAACTGCGTGAGGAAAATCCCATGCTGGGACTGCGCGGGGTCCGGCTGGGCATGCTCGTGCCGGAGTTGACCACGATGCAGGTACGCGCCATTTTCGAGGCCGCCTGTCTCGTATCCCGCGAGGGGGTCGTCGTACATCCCGAAGTCATGATACCGCTCGCCAGCCACGTCAACGAGCTCAAAACCCAGCGCGCCATTCTGGAGGCCGAAGCCCACAAGGTCATGGAAGCCCAGCATATGGAAATCGACTACAAGTTCGGCACCATGATCGAAATCCCGCGGGCCGCCTTGACGGCCGACCAGATGGCGGCCCATGCCGAATTCTTCTCCTTCGGCACCAACGACCTCACCCAGACGACCTTCGGCATCTCACGCGACGACGCCGAAACCGGCTTCCTGGTGGATTATATGGAGAACGGGATCCTGCCTCACAATCCATTCACCAATATCGACCGGGACGGTGTGGGCGAACTCATGGCGATGGCCGTCGATAAGGGGCGGCGCATCAAGCCGGAACTGGAGTGTGGCATCTGCGGGGAGCACGGTGGCGACCCCCAGTCCATAACGCTCTGTCACCAGATGGGGCTCGATTATGTGTCCTGTTCACCCTTCCGGGTGCCGGTGGCCCGTCTGGCCGCAGCCCATGCCGCCCTCAACGACAGCGAGGCGACCTGAGCCTCAAAACCGGGTGTCAGGTTTGTAAGGATGCCGCCTAAACCGCGAAATCAGCGGCTATCAAAAGAGGGGCATGCATGCCGGCGAAGGGCTGAACGCCCGCGCCGGTAGCTGCGCGCCGTTGCCTGCTGTCGGCCGGTCGCATCATCCCGGGCCCCAGGCCCGGGAATCCCCCCGAGGGTGGGGAATAAGACGATGCCTGGGAATCCACCCGGAAATGGGGGCCTTGGATTGAAGCCCTTTGCGAAAGGCCGGCCGTTCGTGTATACTTTCAGTCAACATATCAGCTGATATTTCATAATGTTAACTTTCAGGCCCCCCGCCGGAACATACCCACTGACAGCCTTGGCCGGCAACTTGACACATGGGGGCCCGATTCTTATTTCCGGATGTGAGCTTTGCATGCTCCCGTCCAAGGTTAATACATCCCAGGTTTGAAATGATGAAAACATTGTTCCGATCAGCTGCGTACAGACAAATCGCTGTGACGATCCTGGGCGTATTCGGCATTGGCCTTCTGATCGGTGCGAACGCCGAGGCCCTCAGTCGAGACGAACGCATCGCTCAGGCCCGCCGGGACTGGCTGGTCGGCCTGGCCACCGAAAGGCGGATTGCCGAGGATCTGGCCCGCTATAAATCATCGGACCAGGCCTCGCCGGAAGTCGTCCAGCTTTACGAAACCTATCTGGATCGCGTGCGGCGCCTTACCGCC
Organism: Desulfobacterales bacterium; assembly: GCA_030066135.1. Lineage (GTDB taxonomy): Bacteria > Desulfobacterota > Desulfobacteria > Desulfobacterales > UBA5852 > JABZFP01. Next base: position 13,614 of record JASJCD010000001.1, read on the forward strand.
GAAAAACGCAAGCTTCTGGATGCCCTCCAGGGCGACCGCAGCAAAGGATCGGCGTCGGCCCATTCGGGCGGTGCTAAAACGAAGTCACCTTCTCAGCCCGTATACGATCCCCAGATTCCTGAAGATCAGGAACTTGACGAGATCCGGGCCCTGAATGCGGAACTCGACCGCTCGCTGGCGGCCTTCGACGACATGCTCCTGCGAGAAATCGAACAGTCCCGCGTCGAATCCGAGCTCAAAATGCAGAAGTTGGCCCGTGAGGCCGCCCGGGCCGCCAGGTCACTGCGCGACCAAGGCCAGATGGAGGGCAGCGAAGACACCGAGCAGGGACTGAAAGAAGGCCAGAGCTCCACTGGCAGCGGGAATGAAACCGGAAAAATGGAAGGCGACCGGCAAGGAGAACAACAGCCGGCCGGGGGGGCCGCGGGCGAGCGTGACGCCGAGGCCAGCCAGAAAGAAAGTGGCCAGGGAACCGATCTGGCCCGCTCAGAGAACAGGCAAACCAAGGGCACCGCCTCCGGGGAAGCGGGGTCACCGGGCGAAGACGATAACATCAACACCCAGGATGACGATATTGTCGCCCGCCAGTTGCGGGAAGCTGCCGAAAAGGAAACCGATCCCGAGTTGAAAGAAAAGCTGTGGAAAGAGTACCGCGACTACAAAAAGAGTATTTAGGGTTTCCCGACGCCAGTCTTACAGCGAGGACCGGTAAGCGCCAAAATCGACGGCGGCGTCCTGTGTTGGTTTCCCTGCTGGGATGTATATTGGTCACGGCTTTAAGCGGCTGCGCCAGCCACAGTTACAATGCCCGCAATGTGGAGGCCACCCCGATCCAGATCGCCCAGCAGGAGATTCCCGAAGCGGATCTGCTCGACGTGGGGATCGTCGTTTTTGAAAGCGCCGAGCTTACCGAGGAAGACATCGAGGACAAGGGCACCAACAACGAAATTCGGCAATCCGAGACCCATTTCATTCCCTGCCACCTGCGCAATACTCTGCAGCGCAGCGCTCAGTGGGGAGCGGTACGCGTCATACCGGAAGAAAGCAGCACCCATGATGTTCTGCTCACCGGCACCATATTGGAATCCAACGGCCAGGAACTCGTCATTAAAATCAAGGCCACCGATGCCCGCGGCCGCCTCTGGTACGAGGAGACCTATCGTCAGGAAGCCACCGGGGTCTCCTATAAAGACAATATCCCGTGGGAGCAGGATGCCTATCAAAACCTTTATAATACGATTGCCAACGATCTGGCCGACCATCGCAAGAAACTCCCGGCCGGTTCAGTCGACCGGATCCGTTCGATCGCCAAACTGCAATTTGCCCGGGACTTCGCCCCCGATGCCTACGAAGACTACCTCGTCGAAAATGACGATCAGGAAGTGACTTTAAACCGCCTGCCGGCGGACGACGATCCCCAGATGGCCCGCCTGATGACCATCCGCGAGCGTGACCACATGTATATCGACACGCTAAATCAATACTACGACGGCTTTTATGCCGGAATGTGGCCGGCCTACGAGAATTGGCGCAAGCTGGATCTGACCGAACGGCTGGCCCGGGAGGAAATCGAAAAATCCGCCATGCTGCGCAAAGCCGGCGGCGCCATGTTGGTGGCCCTGGCCATTTTGCTGGAAGTGACCCAGTCGGGGGCCGGGAATATGCTTCAGGGCGTGATGGCGGTTTCCGGCGGGCAGGTGTTCATGAGCGGTATCAACCTCTCCAAGCAAGCGGAAATGCACTCGGCGGCCATCGCGGAGCTGAGCGAATCGTTCGGGGCGGATATGGAACCGGTCAATCTGGAGCTCAAGGGCCAAACCTATGAACTGACCGGTTCAGCCCAAGAGCAATATCGGCAATGGCGGGCGCTCTTGCGTCAGATCTACCTGCGGGAAACCGGTTTCGAACCTGTCGCGGACGACGGCCCTGACGTGAGCGTGGCCGATTAAAACCGTGGACGCCATCACTGTTTCAGGCCGCCTTTCGGCCGCTGCCCGCTGCTGAGTGCCCAGGTCGGACCTATGCCGCCTCCAATCCCTTCATCCATTCGTCCACAACAGATTCTCGGCGATCGTTTCGAGCTGCTCGCGCTTCTGGGCCGGGGGGGCATGGGGGAGGTCTGGCTCACACGGGATCTCGAATTGGAGGTCCGCATTGCGCTGAAACTTTTGCATCCGCGTCTGGCCGCCGCCGAGGGCGCAGTTGCGTTCATGAAAAACGAATGCCGGGCCGCCCGCCGTCTGACCCACCCCAATATCGTACGTGTCTACGATTTCCACCAGCAGGACGATCTGGCGTTCATTTCCATGGAGTGGATCGAGGGTCCCACCTTTGATCGCTGGATGCTTTCTGACGGAACCGATCAGTTGCAACCGGTCCGCGTGCTGGGCACGGTGGCCGATGCCCTGGACCATATCCATGGGCAGGGGCTGGTGCATCGCGATGTCAAGGCCCGCAACATCCTGATGACCCCGCACGGGCAGCCGAAATTGACCGATTTTGGCATTGTCGGTCTATGGCGTTTCCAGGAGGACATGCTGAACATCCAGACCGGAGGATCCGCCGCGGGCATGAGCCCCCAGCAGCGCGAAGGCCACCCTCCGGATCCGGCCGACGATATCTATGCTCTGGGGGTACTGCTGCAGGTGACGCTGGCCGGTGGCCCCAACCCGGCTGTCACCCTGGACCTCCCCGGGTCTGACGAAACCGTGGTTCCCGAGATAGAGACGCCCGCGCCTTCAGCCGCCTGGAACACTGGCGCACTGCTGCAGTTGGCCGCCCAGATGCAGGCGTCTTCCCGCCGCGCGCGCCCCGCCAGCATGACCGTTGTCCGGGATACCATCGATACCGCTCTTGCCGCTGCGGCTGAGAGCACCATGCCGCCGAATGCCGACGTCCACCCGCTGGTTGACGACCGGACGTCAAGGACTGCCGACCATGTCGCGCCGCAATCGTACACGCCCGGTAAAGACATCTCAGCCCCGCCCTCACGGCGGCCGCCCCCATACTGGGGACTGGGCCTGGTCATGGCGGCCGTGGGGTTGATGGCCGCCGGTATCTGGCTCATCACCGTACTGGCCCCCAAGCCGCCGGTCGCCACGACGCCGGCGGCGTCCCCCGGGCCGGCAGCGGTTGCACCGCCGGCACCATCCGCAGGCCCCGACGGCGGAACCCGTCTGACACGCGCCCCCCAGGAAACGGCGCCGGGACCGGATCTCATTACGGCCGAAAAGAGCATGGCCCTCTGGCTGCGCCTCAACGAACAGCTCAAAGAGGCACATGCGGCAGACTGGGCGGCGGAACGGCTCGAACAAATTGAAACGCGCGCGCAAGCCGCCGATGCCGCCATGATGGCCCGCGACTATACCGGGGCCGCGGAAACCTATGGCGCCGCCGTCGCGGAAGGCGAAGCCCTGCTGGCCGAACGCGAGACCCGGTATGCGGCCGCAATGCAGGCCGGCGCGGAGGCCCTGCAGGCGGAGCGGCCTGCCAAGGCCCGCGATCATTTTTCATGGGCCCTCAGGATAAAGCCGGGCGATGCCGCTGCCAGCCAGGGTCTAGCGGCCGCCGATATACTTACAAAGGTCATGGTGCAGATGGACGCCGGGCGCTCCCATGAAAGGGAGGGGCGCTACGAGCTGGCGCTGGCGGACTATGAGGCCGTGCTCGCGATCGACGGCGATTTTATCCCGGCCCGGGAAGCCGTGGACCGCCTGCGGGAACAGATCGCCGCAACCCAGTATAATCGTCTGGTGGCCGATGGCCTGAGTGCCTATCACCAGAACCGGCTGAATGAGGCCCGCGGCCACATCAAGGAGGCCTTGCTCTATCGGCCAGGCGGCCATGAAGCCCGTGAAGCGTTGCGGCAAATCGACACGGCGGCGCGCAATCAGCGCATTGCACGCCTGCGGCAGAGAGGAAACAACGCCGAAAACAGGGAACAGTGGGATCAGGCCCTGAAAGCCTATGAAAATGCACTCGCCATCGATCCGGCCCTCCAATTCGCCCGCGATGGTGCCGTGCGCAGTCGCGAGCGCATCCGCCTCGACAAGCGCCTGCGCTATTATCTCGACAATCCGGAGGTTCTGGCATCCGATCGTTATCTGCAGGAAGCGCGTCAGCTGCTGACGGCGATCGCGGCGCTGGAACCGCGCGGTCCCCGTCTGTCCGGGGAGATCCAAACCCTGGAAGCCCGAATCAAGGCCGCCCAGACCATCGTCCCCGTAACGCTGCTTTCGGACGGTCTGACAGAAGTGGCTGTGCTGCGTGTGGCCCGTCTGGGTCGCATCACCCGCCGGACCCTTGATCTGCGCCCGGGCATCTATACCGTCGTCGGGGCGCGCAACGGTTACAAAGATGTCCGCCAAACCATCCGTGTTGAAGCGGATCAGCAGGCCTTGCAGGTGTCGATCGCATGCAAAGAAAAGATCTGAATAATACCACCCGCCCCGATGAAACCACGCCGCCGGATGTCGTCGGCGCGACGACTGTCAAACCGGTCGCTTTCGAACCCCGCGGCGCAAAATCCTCTTCCGGTCAGGATCGACGCGGCCGGCTTTGGCTGGCTGCCCTGGGCCTGCCGGCCGTTGTATTGGCCGTCCTGGCCTGGTTTGTCTTTACCGCCCGCCAACTCGAGCTCGACATTGTGCCAGCGCCTGAAAAACTAACGATCCAGGGCGGTCTCCTGACACCCCGCGTGGGCAAAGCCTACCTGCTGCGACCCGGAAACTATCGCCTGCATGCTGTTCGCGCCGGCTACCACGACCTTGAAACCGACTTCCAGATCGGTGCGGACAAGCATCAGACCCTCAAGTTCACCATGGAAAAGCTGCCGGGCGTGATTCACCTGACCACGCACCGGGAAGGCCAGCCAGCCGAAGCCGTGAACGGCGCCGCTGTCGAAGTCGACGGCGATATTCTCGGCCAGAGCCCGCTGGTGGCGGTCGAGGTGCCCGCGGGCCGCCATACGCTCCGCCTGCAGGCGCCGCTCTACAAACCGCGGCAGGCGCATATCGATGTGGCGGGAGAGGGCCAGAAGCAGACGTTCGCCTTCGGGCTGGAGCCCAACTGGGCTGATGTCAGTTTCGAGACCAACCCGCCCGGCGCCTGGATTCAATTGGCTGGCCGCCGTCTGGGTCAGACCCCTCTGACGGCACCCCTGGAAGCCGGCCACCATCAGGTGCAAATCCGCCGGGAAGGCTACAAACCGGCCTCCACGCGCATTCATGTGATCGCCGGCCAGGCCCTGGCGGTTCCGCCCCTAGCGCTTGAAAAGGTCGCAGGACGCCTGTTCGTCACCTCCCGCCCCACGGGGGCCAACGTCACGGTTGGCGACCGTTTCTATGGGCAGACTCCCATCGACCTCGCCCTGCCGGCGGATCAGGAATACGTGGTGCGCATTTCCGAACCAGGCTACAAAACGGCCGCGCACCGCGTGCGGGTGGCCAGCGGTGGCAAAGCCTCTGTGGCGGCCGATCTGGTGCCGCGCCGCGGGAGGATTCGCTTCAAGGTGTCCCCACCGGAAGCCCGATTGCTGGTAAATGGCCAGCCATACGGCCGGGTGCCGGCGTCGCTGGATCTCCTGGCCGTCCGCCATCAGATCCAGATCGTCAGGGAAGGCTACCGCGACTACCGCACCCAGATTACCCCCCGCCCAGGTTACACTCTGGAGCTCAATGTCAAACTCAAGCGCCCCTATGAAACCGACGTCCCCGGCATCATCCAGGCCCCCAACGGCTACCGTCTTAAGCTGATCCAACCGGCGGCGGCAACTTTCCGCATGGGGTCATCGCGCCGCGAGCAGGGCCGCCGGGCCAATGAAACCCTGCGTGATGTCAGCCTGCGCCACCCGTTTTACATGGGCCTGAAAGAGGTCACCAACGGCCAGTTTCGAGAATTTCAGGCGGCCCACGACGCCGGCATCTTCAAAAACTATAGTTTGAACCGCAACGAACAGCCCGCGACCCGGATCACATGGCAGCAGGCCGCCGCCTTCTGCAACTGGTTAAGCCAGCGGGAGGGGCTGCCCCCGGCCTATGTTTCCCAAAGAGGAGGCGGGTTGAAACCGGCGATCCCCCTGAACCATGGCTACCGCCTGCCGACCGAGGCCGAATGGGCTTTCTGTGCCCGTGTGGATGCATCCGGAAGTGTGGTCAAATACCCCTGGGGGAACAAATTCCCGCCGAAGGACCGAACCGCGAACCTGGCCGATCAGTCCGCCCAGACGATCCTGCAGCTGTTTCTGCAAAACTACAAAGACGGGCATCCGGTGGCCGCCCCGCCGGGCAGTCTGAAGCCTAATCACCTGGGTCTGTTCGATATGGGGGGCAACGTCTCGGAATGGTGCCACGACTATTACATGATCTATCCCTATACCCAAGGCCGGGTGGTCACCGATCCGACCGGTCCGGCAACCGGACGCCACCACGTCATCCGGGGGGGAAGCTGGAAGCAGGCCTCAATCCAGACCCTGCGCGCCGCCCACCGCGATTATCAGGAGAAGAAGCGCCTGGATCTGGGATTCCGTATCGGCCGCTATGTCGCGCCAAACAAGGAGACAGACTGATGCCGGCGGCCGCCAGAGGATGGGGGGTCGGCCTGTTGCTGGTGGTCTGGCTGCTGGCGGCTCATCCGGCCGGGGCTGAGAACGATGCCGCCGTCTCGCCTTCCCCGCCCCCCCGCCAGTCAGCGGAAAGTAACGAAGACCGTCCGGAAAACGCCGCGTCCGAATCATCTGCGGAGGCACAAGCCCGGCCGGCCGCCAAAGCGCCGGACCGGTCCCCGGCGACGCCGCGCAACCGCAAGCCTTTCCAGCCCTCGGAGGAAATCCACGTGGACAAAGCGGTGGATTTCCCGGCGGACATATGACACTAGAAACTATCTCAAAATTAAGATTAGGGTTCCTGGACGGCGTGCGACGGCGATAAAGCGGAGCATACACGCAAGTATGTATGCAGGCTCGTAGGGCAGAGACCCTGCGATTCTGATCAAAGCCGGCTCACGATGCACCGTTTTTTTGTAGATCAAGATGCTGAATCCCGCATCGCGGGGACTCACCGCCATGAATAAAAACCAGTGAGGAATCCAGCAAAGCGGAAAACGCTGCCCGGGGCACTTGGATTATTTTTGAGATAGGTTTTTATCGGGGGCGTATCCGGCCCCCGGCAACCATCATCAACCCCTTTGCGGATACGCCGATGAAACACAATCTGCCTGTTTCGTTTGAATTTATCTACCAGTTGTTTGCCCTGATCATCATTGTGATCGCGGTGCACGCCGTCTACGTGGCCGCCATTCGTCCGGCGGCCGATACCTTCCTGCAGCAGCAGGCCGAACGCGTGGCCAGCGGGCAGCCGGCGGAAACGGAGCAATCGATTTTTGTGATGATCCGGGATTATGAGCAGGAGGCCTGCTTTATTCTGATGTTCTGGGCCCTGGCCATCATGGCCTATAAAAGCATCACCACCATCCGCCATCGGCGGCTGCTGAACGAGGATCTGATCCCCCTGGCCGAGGGGGTCCGCGTGCTGCCCGAAGACACCCTGGCCCTGTCCCGCCGTATCCAGGCCCTGCCTGCCGAACAGCGCCAATCGCTTCTGCCGCGGGCCCTGCTGGCCGCCCTGCAGCGTTTCAGCTCGACGCGCAACATCCAGGATGTGGCCAATGCCATGCATGCTTACTGCTCGAGCGAAGGCGAACGCCTGGACAGTGAACTGGCCATGATCCGCTATATCGCCTGGGCCATTCCTTCGGTCGGATTTATCGGCACCGTGCGGGGCATTGGTCAAGCCCTGGGCCACGCCCACAAGGCCCTTGAGGGCGATATCATGGAGGTTACCCGCAGCCTGGGCGTAGCGTTCAACTCCACGCTGATCGCGCTGCTCATCAGCATCGTGCTCATGTTTCTGCTCCATCAGCTGCAACTGCTGCAGGAACGCTATATTCTGGATTCGGAAGCTTACTGTGAAGACAAACTGACCCGTCGGCTGCACACCCGTTAGAGGATACGCAGGTGAACATCATCGGACTGGAAATACACGACACCGGCATCCTGTGTGCCGGCCCCGAAGGCCGGCTGCACCCCACGGACGCGGAGGCCCTGGAGAGTCCGGGATTCGCCCTCGTGCACGGCCAGAATCTACAGCTCGGCATGTCCGCGCTGCACCAGGCCCGGCGGCGTCCCCGGCAGGTCATTTGCCGTTTCTGGGAAGAGCTCAACACCCAGCCGCTACTGAGCCCGGAGTTCGAGGGCTACAATCATGCCGAGCTGGCATACCGGCACCTGGAACAGGTATGGCGCCAGGTTAGCGCCGATGCCGCGGAGGTGGTGCTCACCGTTCCCGACCACTACGAGGACCGTGAACTGGGCCTGCTGCTGGGCATTGCCTCCGTCCTGGGCCTGCCGATCCGCGGACTGATCTCCCAGGCGCTGGCCTGTACCCCTCCCGAAACCGATCAGGGCACCGACTTCCACGTTGATCTTCATCTCCACCGTCTGGTGCTTACGGCCGTCGATGGCCGCCCCCGCCCGGAAGTGGTCCGGCATGAAACCATCATCGATCAGGGCCGGGAGGCCGTCCACCGCGAGTGGGTCAAAATGCTGGCCGATGCCTTCGTGCACCAGACCCGGTTTGATCCGCTCTATGCGGCCGATGCCGAACAGGATCTGCACGACCGCCTGCCGCAAATCGCCGATGCGCGGCAGCAGGACCCGATCCATGTCGAAATGCAGGCCGACGGTCGGACCCATCGCATCCAGCTCGATCAGCAGGCCTTTATGGCCCCTTTGGCCCCCTGGATTGAAAATCTCGGGCACACCATCGGCGACTGGCAGAGAGCGCTTTCCGTGTCGCCGGATGATTCCCGTCTCGTGCTGACCCATCGGGTGGCCGCGCTGCCGGGGTTCGTGGACACCCTGGAGAATGTTACCGGTTTGAAAGCCCGTCGGCTGTCTGCGGGTGCGGCCGCCGCCAACGCCCTGGCCTACGCCCAACTATTCTCCAAAGGCAGTACAGCACACGGGGTACCCTACCTGAAGCGCGTTCCCAGGGCGCCGGCGGACACGGCCGCGGTGCGCGCCGCGGCCCCGGCGGAAGACGAACCTGACCTGCCCACCCACCTGCTCTACCGCGGCCGGGCCTACCCCATCGTGGACGAGCCCCTGGTGGTGGGTCGTGAGCTGCCGGCCGGTACACGCGGTATTCTTATCCAAGGCCGGCTGGCAGGTGTTTCACGGCATCATTTTTCGGTAATCCGCGAGGATCAGCAGGTCCTGCTGATCGACTCCAGCAGCTATGGCACCCTCGTGGATGAAGTGCCGGTGATGGACCGCCGCGCCCTGATGGTGGGTCAAATCATACGCATCGGAAAACCGGGGGAAACCCTGCAGGCCATTGCCTGCCTGTCGCACCATGAAACGACGATCCCTTAATGTATTCAGCCTGTCTTTCATCGACTGCATCTGTTGCGGTCTGGGGGCTGTTATCCTGCTCTTCGTCATCGTCAATGCCAAAAGCGCCGTACAGCGCGAAAAAGTGACCCGGGATGTCCACAGCGAGGCCACGCGCATTGAACGCGAAGTCCTGGAGGGCCGCAAGCGGCTGGTGGAGTTGAGGAACGCACTCGAGAAAACCGAGGCGGATATTGCGCGCACGCAAGGGGCCAGCCGCCGTATTCTCAAGCGCCTGGAAGAACGCCGCACCGAGATCGCGCACTACGACAAGGAGAACCTGGCGGAGAAAGCCCACCTCAACAAACTCAAAGCCGACGTCCGCTCCCTGGAGGAAGAAGTCAAACGACTCAAGGCCGGCAGTCAGGCCGAAGACGACCGGGGCGACACCATTCGCACTTTTGCCGGCGAGGGCGACCGTCAGTACCTGACCGATCTCAAGGTGGGCGGCCGCCGTATCTTCATCCTCGTCGACACCTCGGCCAGCATGCTCGACGACACCATCGTCGGCATCATCCGCCGGCGCAACATGCCCGCGGCGGAAAAAATCAGATCGCCCAAGTGGCGCCAGGCCGCTGCCACAGTAGACTGGATTACGGCCCAGTTGCCGGCCGAGAGCAAGTACCAGATCTACACCTTCAATGAGAGTGCCCAGCCGCTTGTGCCCGGTACCCGCAACCAGTGGCTGCCGGCCGCCGAGAGCAAGCGCCTGGACGAAGCGGTGAAACGACTCTATGAGACCGCCCCGGAGAAGAGCACCAGTCTGGCCAACGCCTTCGACGCCCTCAATCGCCTGACGCCGCCGCCGGACAATATCTTTCTGCTGACCGACGGGCTCCCCACCATGGGGGCCGGCAAACCCTGGCGCCGCAAGGTCTCCAGCAAAAAGCGCCTGAGCCTGTTCAACGATGCCGTCGAAAAGCTGCCGGCCAAGGTGCCGGTCAACGTCATCCAGTTCCCCCTGCGGGGGGACCCCATGGCCGCCAGCGCTTTCTGGCGGCTGGCCACCCGCACCCGGGGCAGCTATTTCTGCCCGGCGGCGGACTGGCCCTGAAGGGGGCGAAAGCCCATGGCCCGCGAACGACGCCAAATCGAAATTTTCAGCCTGTCCTTTCTGGACTGCATCTGCTGCGCCTTCGGGGCTATCATTCTTTTGTTTGTCCTGTCCAAATTTTCCGAACCGACGGTCATCGAAAAGGTGCGCACGGACCTGCGGGCCGACATCATCCGGATGGAAGAAGAACGCCATGAAATCAGAGGGCAGACCGTGCTCCTCGACCGGGAGCTCACCGCCAAACGTGTGGTGCAGTCCCAATCGCGTCAGAAACTGGCCCGCCTTCAGGGTGACCTCACCGCCATCGAGGGTGAATTCGCCGCTTCACGTGACGATGCCGAGGTCCAGAACATCATCGAGGGTCGCATGGCCCGCGCCCTGCAGGAGCTCACGGAAGAAATGAAAAAACTCTCCCTGGCGCCGCGCAAAAGGATCGACCGCCGTGTGGGCGGCATCCCCGTGGACAGCGAATACATCATCTTCATCATCGACACCTCGGGCAGCATGCAGCGCGCCGCCTGGGTGACGGTCCAGAACAAAATCCGCGAGACCCTCGACATCTACCCCAAGGTCAAGGGGATTCAGGTCATGAACGATATGGGCGAATACATGTTTCCCCATTACCGGGGAAGATGGATCCCCGACACGTCGCGGTTCCGCAACCGGATCGTCGATACCCTGCGGACCTGGTTTCCCTTCAGCAACAGCAGCCCCGTGGAAGGCATCACCGAAGCCATACGAACCTATTACGATCCCGACCTTCGCATCAGCCTCTATGTTTTCGGGGATGAGTACAGCGGCAAAAACATGCAGGGGGCCATCGAGGCGGTGGACCGGATCAACCGCGCGGACAAACAAGGCCGTCGTCGGGTGCGTATCCACGCGGTGGGGTTCCCCACCGTACTGGACGATCCGCGGGGCATCACCGGCGTGCGCTTCGCCACCCTGATGCGCGCCCTGTGCGAACGCAACGGCGGCGCCTACGTGGGCCTGAATCAATCCCACGGGTTGGGCACCGGGCGCGGCATCCGCATTCGTTTCTGAGGTTCGGGGGTTCTGGGTTCTGAGGTTCTAGGTTTTGAGATATCTCGATGCTATCCGGTCAACCCTGAACTGAGAACCCAGAACCCTGAACCCTGATTTCACCCGATCAGACCGGTGGTATACGCGATCTGAAACTGTCCCAGGTAGTAGAGCGGCAGCCCGATAAGACGGTTGTAGAAGGTTTGATGCACAAACCGCTGACGGGCCACGAACAGGTCGGAAATGTAAAATGCCAGGGCCCCGTTGAGCACCAGCAGGCGGCCCGTAAAGGATAAGCCGGATACGCCGAACAGGGCCCCGGCCGCGATCACCATCAGGGTGATGACCACCACATACCCCATGACGGCGTGCCGCATGCCGTCCAGAAACGGCAGCAGACGCGCGTAGACAAAGGTACTCGCCGGAATGGTCAGGACGGCCGTGATCCACATGGCCTTTCCGGGTGGAGCCAGCATCATGAAGGCCGCGATATACCCGACATGCCCCAGGAGAAAAGCGACCAACCCGACACGAAAAGCCACCTGACCCGGGACCGCCAAGCAGACATCCCCCACCAGGCACAGCGTGAGCCCGATCGTCACAGCGCCCGCATAGGCCGGGTGTTTGGCCGTCTGGATTGCGGCCAGAAGGATAAAAAGGGAGGAAAGTAGAAACTTGAAGACAATCTTGTACCCCGTCCGGCCGTTTTTTTCGCTTGTGAGCAGCGCGGCCAGAAGCAGGGGGGCCATGAGAAAAATGATGGTGTTCGGCGTCATGCCGTCTCCTGCGGAAACCCCGGGCAGTGCTGCGAATTAAGGGCGATGATCCCGAGCAACGCCCAAAGCTGTCGCAGTGCCGGCGGCGAAACGGGCAGGGGGTCTCTTGATCGCTGCAGTTGCCAGCGGATGGGTGCTCGTCCGCCCGGTGGTTTACGCCCCCGGGCGTATTCCGGATTCTATCTTCTGACGCGCAAGCGCGGCCAGGTCATCGATATTCGCGCGCCGGTAGCCCTGGATGTCGATGGGCGCATGGATCGTCATGGTTGCCCGCCCGGGAAATAAGTCCAGTGTATCCGAGGGGAGGATCTGGCGCGTCCCCTCAATGGTTACCGGCAGCAAGGGCAGCTGCAGATCGAGCGCGAAATGGAAGGCACCTTTTTTGAAGGACTTCAACTGACCGTTGCGGCTGCGGGTGCCTTCCGGAAAGAAGAGAACGGAAGTCCCGTCGGTTACCCGGGTCTTGGCGGCTTCGATCGAGGCCAGGGCCGCTTCGCGTCGGGATCGATCCACGTAGATATGCCCCAGTTTGTCACAGGCGATACCGATCACGGGGATGTTGCGCAGCTCCTGTTTCATCACCCACTTGAAATCGATGTTGAGCCAGCCGTAGAGGACAAAGATATCGTATTGGCTCTGGTGATTGCACACAATCACGTATGACTGCGTGGGATCGATATGGTGTCGCCCCTGCACGCTGACGAGCATTGGGGTGACCCAGCTGTTGATGCGGGCCCAGCTTTGCGCAAAAATTCTGGACAGGGTGGACGGCCGTACAAACCATACCAGGGCCACGATCGACATTCCGCAGACGAAAGTCGTTACACCCAGCATGGGAATCACCACGAACCACTTGTAGAAGCTGTAAAGCCGTCGAAGCACACTTTGCAATGGATGCGCCCTCATCTTTTGGGATCAGCATTCAACCTGCACGATCGCTGGTTGCCGCATAGGGGATAAACGGCCGCCATTGGCCGGTCACAAACGCCAATAGCGGATGTCCATCGCTTCGGCTTCAGCCGGGTCAAAAACCGCCTTGATGTCCAACAGCAGGCGATAGGCCGGGTTGAGCATTGGGGCCAATGCTTCCAAACCGCCCTCCAGGTAAGCATCGTGCCGAACGGCCAGGATGGCGGCATCCGCGTTGTGGATGTGTGCCCGGCTGACCAGCTGGATGTCATAATAGCGGCGCGCCTCTTCCGGGTCCGCCAGGGGATCGTGGACCAGAACATTCATACCGTAGTCTTGGAGCTCCTTGATGATGTCCACGATGCGGGTGTTGCGCAGGTCGGGAACGTTTTCCTTGAAGGTCAGGCCCAAAACCGCCACCGTGGCCCCGCGTACCTGCCGCTGCCCCTTGATCAGCAGCTTGACGGCTTTCTCGGCCACGTATTTGCCCATGCCGTCGTTGATGCGCCGCCCGGCGACGATCATGTCGGGGTGATAGCCGATCGACTCGGCTTTGAAGGTGAGGTAGTAGGGATCCACCCCGATGCAGTGCCCCCCCACCAACCCGGGATGAAAGTTCAGAAAATTCCATTTGGTACCGGCCGCCGCCAGCACGTCGCGGGTGTCGATCCCCATGCGGTCGAAGATCATGGCCAACTCGTTCATCAGGGCGATATTCAGGTCGCGCTGGGTATTTTCGATGACCTTGGCCGCTTCGGCCACCCGTATGGAGGGTGCCTGATGGATACCGGCCGTGACCACCCGCCCATAGACCGCGGCCAACAGGCTGGTCGTCTCAGGGTCGGAGCCCGCTACGATCTTGACGATCTTGTCCAGTGTATGGACCTTGTCGCCGGGATTGATGCGCTCCGGGGAATAGCCCACGGCAAAGTCTTTTCCGAATGCCAGCTCAGACCGCGCTTCGATCAGGGGAACGCAGACCTCCTCCGTGGCCCCGGGGTAGACCGTGGATTCAAAAACCACGCAGCTGCCGCCGGCCATATTGGCGCCCACGGATTCGGAAGCCCCCTTTAGCGGCCCCAGATCCGGAATCCGCGATTCGTCGATCGGCGTCGGCACCGCCACGATGATGAGCCGGCATTCCCTCAGGACGGAGGCATCGGCGCTGAAGTTGATATCCACGGTCTGCAGATCCTGGACGTCCACTTCGAGGGTGCGGTCCAGGCCGTCCTGCAATTCGGCCACCCGTTGTTCATTAAGATCAAAGCCCACCACTTCAAAATGGCGCGCCAGGTGAACGGCCAGCGGCAGGCCGACATAACCTAACCCGACTACGGCGATGCGGTCTTCGCGTGCATCCAGCGATTGAATCGTCAGCATGGGATCGAGATTGTCCTTTTGGTGGTTATTGGGATTGGATGAGCAGCGGTCACCATGGCGATAGGAACCCAGGGCCGGCGCCACGCGTGCATTACGACTGTATTTGAATAAAAACGCGCGGTAAAGTCAAGGTTGGATAAAAGGCTTGACAATCCACCGGTGATTACTTCATAACAACCTTTATTAATTGAGGTTTTTATGCCCAGACGTTTCCGGCGACATCTTCGCTGCTGCTCCTACGATTATGCCTATTAATGGCCTGCTGCTCATCTTGGCGCGAGCACGCAGGCCCTTACCGGTGAACGCCGCACCAGCGGCCCGTCTCTTACCCCATCAATACACACGACCCAAGCGCGTCATGCGGCTTGCCCCCAGACGAATCGGTTGTTAAAGCCGCTCGATTCTTCACCTCAAACCGGCAGAACCAAGGAGGCCCAATGAAGAAACTGCATTCGATCGTTGCCCTGACGTTAATGGTGTTGATGCTGGCAGCCCTGGCACCGGCCAGTCACGCCGCCGCCCCGACCATCAAACTGACCTACAGCATCTTTTTCCCACCCTCCCACGGCCAATGCCAGGCAGCCGTCGCCTGGGCCGAGGCGATCGGGAAGCGCACCAACGGCCGGGTGCAGATCCAGGTCTTTCCGGCCGGCACCCTGACCAAGGCCAAGCAATGCTACGACGGCGTCGTCAACGGCATCTCCGATATCGGCATGTCGGTTTTTGCTTACACGCGCGGCCGTTTCCCGGTCATGGAAGCCCTGGACCTGCCCCTGGGCTACCCCAGCGGGCTGGTGGCCACCCGCGCGGCCAATGATTTTTATGCCAAGTTCCAGCCCAAGGAACTGGCCCAGGTCAAACTCCTGTATCTGCATGCTCACGGCCCCGGTCTGCTGCACACCAAAAAGCCGGTCAAAGACATGGCCGGCCTGCAGGGCATGAAGATCCGCTCCACCGGTTTGAGTGCCAAGATCGTCGAGAAACTGGGCGGGGTGCCGGTGGCCATGCCCCAGCCGTCCACATACGAAGCCCTGCAGAAAGGCGTCGTCGAGGGCACCTTCGGGCCCATCGAGGTGCTCAAAGGCTGGAAGCAGGGTGAGGTGGTCAAATCCACCACCGACTGCCGCGGCGTGGGCTACACGACGGCCATGTTCGTGGTCATGAATCGCAGCAAATGGGAAAAGCTGCCCGCCGATGTTCAGAAGGTGTTCACCGAGACGAGTCAGGAATGGATCGACGTGCATGGCCGCACCTGGGACAAAAACGATGAAGAGGGCCGGGCCTTTACCCTGAGTCTCGGCAACCAGGTCATCCCCCTCTCGGATGGGGAGAGCGCCAAATGGAAGGGCGCCGTGCAGCCCATCATTGACAATTACGTCCAGTCGGCTAAAAGCAAGGGGCTTGCGGGGGACGACTACATCAAAACCCTGAATGAGTTGATCGCCCGCTGAAGCAGCAATCAACCCGGCACCGGGAGGAAAAGTGATTCAGCGCCTCGAAAAATGGACCGCACGGGCCGCCGAAGTCTTCAACTGGGTTGCGGCGGCAGCCGTAACAGGCATGATGCTCCTGACCTGTATGGATATCGTGCTGCGCCTGTTCCGGCGGCCCATCCCCGGCACGTATGAAGTCGTGGGATTCCTGGGAGCGGTTTTCGCGGCCTTCTCACTGGGGTACACGTCTGTCAATCGCGGGCATATTGCCGTTGATTTCATCGTCCAGAAATTGCCGGCCCGGGTTCAGACCGTCGTGGACGGCGTAAATGCCGCGGTCTGCGCGGTGCTCTTTGGTCTGCTGGCCCGCCAGAGCATGCGCTATGCCGCCGATTTGCGATCCTTCGGCGAAGTGTCGATGACCCTGCAGATGCCGGTCTATCCCTTTGTTTACGGTATCGCCGCGGGCTGCTGGCTGCTGGTGCTGGTGCTGGCTGTGCGGGTGTTGAAGAACCTGGCGGTCACCCTGAAACCTTAAACCGCAAGCCGCGGATTCAATATCTGAATCCCGGCCGTTGAACCCGGCGCCATCCGATCGGGATGGCGCCTTTGTTGTGGAAAGAGATTCGCATGTCCCCGACCGCAATCGGCGTGGTGGGTCTGATCGCCCTCTTCGTTCTCATCTTCTCGCGCATGCCCGTGGGCTTTGTCATGGCCCTGATCGGCTTTACGGGTTTCAGCACGGTCGTTTCCTGGGATGCCGCCTTGAGCCTGTTCGCCAAGGATATCTTCGATGTCTTCGGCTCTTATAACCTCACCGTCATCCCCCTGTTCATCCTCATGGGACAGATTTCTTTTCATGCCGGCATCAGCACACGGCTTTTCGATGTGGCCTACAAGTTCATCGGCCACTGGCCGGGGGGGCTGGCCATCGCCACCATCGGGGCCTGCACCGGTTTTGCGGCCATCTGCGGCTCCACCAACGCCACGGCCGCCACCATGGCGGCCGTGACCCTGCCGGAAATGCGCAAGTATGACTACCACGATTCCCTGGCCGCCGGCGTCGTGGCGGCCGGCGGCAGCATGGGGATTCTGGTCCCGCCCAGCGTCATCTTCATCATCTACGGGATCATGACCGAACAATCCATCGGCGAACTCTTCATGGCCGGCATCATACCGGGGCTGCTCCTGGCGGTGCTCTTCGTCATCGCCATCGTGGTCTGGGTATCCCTGTCCCCGGAGATCGCTCCCCGGGGGCCGCGCACCAGCCTGCGGGAACGCCTGGCTTCGCTGGCGGGCCTGATCGAAACCCTGCTGCTCTTCGCCCTCGTCATGGGCGGGCTCTTCCTGGGCTTCTTCACCCCCACCGAGGCCGGCGCCGTGGGAGCCTTCGGATCGATCCTGATCGCCGTCCTGCGCCGCAACCTTACGGTGCGGGGCTTCATCCAGTCCCTCTTCGAAACCACCCGCATCTCCTGCATGATCCTGGTGATCGTGGCCGGTGCCACGGTGTTCGGCCATTTTCTGGCCGTCACCCGGATTCCCTTCGACATCGCCGCCTGGGTGGCGGGGTTCAACCTGCCGCCCTGGGCCATCATGAGCATGATTATCACGGCCTACCTCGTGGGCGGCTGCGTGATCGACGCCCTGGCCCTGATCATGCTCACCGTGCCGATCTTCTACCCGGTGGTGACCGCCATGGGCTACAACCCCATCTGGTTCGGTGTGATCATCGTGCTGGTGACCCAGATTGGTGTGATCACCCCGCCGGTGGGGGTCAACGTCTACGTGGTGAGCGGCGTGGCCCGCGATATCCCCCTGCAGGTGATCTTCAAAGGCGTCGTCCCGCTGTTGATCGCCCTCGTGGTCGGCACCTTGCTGATGCTGCCTTTTCCCCAGATCGCCCTCTATCTGCCCGGCCTGATGCGGTAGTTTGTGGGTTCTGGGTTCGGGGTTCCAGGTTCTGAGTTGGGGTTCACAGAATTGGCTGACGCCTGATTACTGAAACCTTCACGCGGGAGCGATCTACGGCTTGCGGGGCGTGCGGCCCTTTGGCCGGGGACGCGCTTTGGTGCTTTTTGGCGGGACGGCCGACCTGGGGCGGACCGCCGGCTGTGGTTTCGACGGTGCGGTCAACCCTTTGACCTCCTCCGACGTCAGGTGACGCCACTGGCCGGGTTTGAGATCACCCAGATGGATGTTGGCCACGCGCATGCGGTGCAGGCGCAGCACCTTGTGGCCCACCTTGCGCACCATCCGTCGGATCTGGCGGTTCCTGCCTTCCTGCAGGACGATCTTGAACCGGCTGGCGGAAAGGCGGGTTACCCGGGCCGGTCGGGTGCGCGTGCCCATGAGGGGCATGCCCTGGGCGAGTCGCCGCAGCGCCCCTTGCGGTATCGGCCGGTCCACGGTTACCTCGTATTCCTTTTCATGGTCAAAGGAGGGGTGCAGCAGGCGATGGTGGAGCGGCCCGTCGTTGGTCAGGAGCACCAGGCCGGTGGAATCCTTGTCGAGCCGCCCGATGGGATAGACCCGCGCCTCGAGGTCGATCAGGTCGAGCACGACCGTGGTGTCGTCCTGATCGCAGGAAGTCACGACCCCCTCGGGCTTGTGGAGGGCCAGATGGATCAGCCCGGAGCGGTCGACCACCCGCCGGTTGTCCACTTCGACCCGGTCGGTGTCCGGGTCGATCTTGGTCCCCAGCACGGTCACGACCTGCCCGTTGACCCGTACACGTCCCGCCGCCATCAGCGCTTCGCCTTTGCGGCGCGAGCAGACACCGGCCGCCGAGAGGAATTTTTGCAGACGCATCAAGCCCATGGCCTTCTTCCATCAGGTGCGGTAGTCCGCGTTGATTCTGACGTAATCCAGCGAAAAATCGCAAGTCAGCAGCCGGGCGGTTGCTGTTCCCAGATTCAGGTCGAGGGTCACGGCAAAGGTGGGCCGTTTCAATACCGCCGTGGCCCGGGCTTCCGCTTCCGGCCCGCAGCCCACACCGGCAGCAACCATCTGGACATCATCGAAATAGAGCGCGAGACGATCGGGATCCAGCGCAACACCAGCACGCCCGGCCGCTGCCAGAATACGACCCCAGTTGGCATCCTGGCCGAAAAAAGCGGTCTTTACCAGGGGCGAATGGGCGATCGTATCGGCCACCTGCAGCGCCTCGGCCGGGGTGCGGGCACCCTGCACCCTGATCTCCACCGTTTTGTTGACCCCTTCGCCGTCACGCACGATCCAGCGGGCCAGTTCCAGCAGCATGTCCTCCAGCAGGGCCGCGAAATGTTCTTCATCCGCCGCGGTCGCGAGGCGGGCCCCGCTCTGTCCATTGGCCATGAGAATGACCGTGTCGTTGGTGCTCGTGTCGCCGTCGATACTGATGCGGTTGAAGGAAGCATCCACCGCCCGGCGCAGCGCCTGGCCCAAAAAGGCTTGCGGCACCTCGGCGTCGGTACAGGCGAAGCAGAGCATGGTGGCCATGTCCGGTCGGATCATCCCGGCGCCCTTGGCCACGGCCATGATATGATAAGGGCGGTCACCAGCCCGGCCGGCGCGGAAAACCTGTTTGGGTTCGGTGTCCGTGGTCATGATGGCCCGGGCCAGATGGTCGAAGCCGTCAGCCGCAAGATGCTCAACCAGCACCGGTGCGGCGGCCTCGATTTTCTCGACAGGCAGGGGCTGCCCGATCACGCCGGTCGAGGCCACCAGCACATCGGATTCTGCAATCCCCAAAGCGCCGGCCGCGGCCGCCCCCATGCGCTCGGCATCCTGCAGTCCGCGATTCCCCGTGCAGCAGTTGGCATTGCCGCTGTTGACGATGACGGCCCGGCTCCGCCCGGAGGCAACACGCTGCCGGTCGAGCACCACCGGAGCTGCCTGGACCTGGTTGCGGGTGAAAACGGCGGCAAGGACGGCCGGTGTTTCCGAATATATCAGGCCGAGATCCAGTTCGCCTTCCTTTTTCAAACCGGCGTGCACCCCGGCGGCCTTGAACCCCAAGCATTGTTCTGTGTTCATTCTGATTGCCCTCTTCATGAAATTGGATGCCGGCTGAATTTCCGCCGCTTGAGGCTCTTTGCCCCAAAGGCGCGCGCATGTCAACGCTGGGCCCTGAACGCCGTGCTTGACAAGGCGCCATCAGGGGCATAAACCTTCCCGACATCGCCTTGACCGCATGAAAGGATTCTCAATGGACAACTCCCGACCGACCTGCGCCGGCTGCGGCCAGCCGCTGACCGTCAAACGCGCCTGACGCCGCGTTTATCTCCACTGCCGGGTGTGCAGTGTCGATTATTCCATGGAAGCCTATGCCCAGCTAATCGACGACGAACTCGAAGAACGGCTGGCCCTTATCCCCTGTGATCGGATCTGACCCCTCATGGTGCTGAGCAGCCTGTTCCCCGTGGTTGTGCTGATCGTGCTGGGGCGCGCGCTGAAGTACTACGGTCTGACCGACGAGGCTTTTCTGAGCCGCTCCGACCGGCTGGTCTACTATATTTTCTTCCCGGCCCTGCTGTTCTGGAAAATCGGCGGTTCGCCGAGCACCAGCCCGATCGACTGGGGGCTTTTCAGTGCCGCCTTTCTGGCGGTGCTGACCATTTATGCCCTTTCGCTGGTCTATATCCGCTGGCGTGTGACGGACTATCAGGCCGGGACCTTCTCCCAGAGCTGCTACCGTTTCAACACATACATCGGCATGGCCATCGTCATCAATGCCTATGGCCCTGAGGGCGCCCGCACCTTCGGTCTGCTGGTGGGATTCATCATACCGATTATCAACGTTCTGGCCGTTTCTACGCTGATCTGGTTTTCGGGCCAGTCCTATGCGCGCGGCAAGCGTCTGCGCCTGACCGCCAAAGCGCTGGTCTCCAACCCACTGATCCTGGCGTGTCTGGCCGGCATGCTTTTCTCCCGGGCCGGCGGTCATCTACCCGACTTTGCCGCCGCCGCCCTCAAGTTGATGGCCGCCATAACCCTGCCGCTGGCCCTGCTTTCCATAGGCGGCGCCCTGACGATGCGGACGGCCCGCGGTTATTTGGCGCCGTCGCTGGCGGCGGCCGCCTTCAAGCTGATTGGTTTACCCTTGGTCGGTCTGGGATTTCTGAAACTCTTCGGCGTTCAGGGCGCGCCCCTGCAGATCGGGATGCTCTTGTTCGCCCTGCCGACCTCGACCGCACTTTACGTGCTCTCGGCCCAGTTGAACAGCGACACCCGCCTGGCGGCCGCTTCCATCGTGGTCTCGACCGTGCTTTCGTTTATATCCCTCTCACTGGTGCTGATTTACTTTTAAAAACCCTGCAGGGGATAACCCCATGACCACCGCCGCAACCGACACGGCCCGCCATTTCAAACTGATCATCGAATACGACGGCACCGATTATTGCGGCTGGCAGCGGCAGAAAAGCGATCCCAGCATCCAGGGCGCCATCGAGGACGTGCTGGCCCGCATGACCCGGACGGCGGTCACCCTGCACGGTTCCGGCCGCACCGACGCCGGTGTGCATGCCCTCGGCCAGTGCGCCCATTTCAGCGCTGTGACCCGGCTCTCCAGCGAAGAACTGCTCAAGGGCATGAACAGCCTGCTGCCGGACGCCATCGCCATCCAGGCCTGCGAGGAGGTCGGTTCCGATTTTCATGCCCGTTTCAAGGTCCGGCACAAAACCTACCACTATCGCATCCTCAACCGCCCCCAAAAAGCGGCCATCGGCCGCCAGTACGCCTGGCATATCCGGCGGCCGCTCGATCGTGAGGCCATGAATGCCGGCAGCACCCACCTCGTAGGCCGTCATGATTTCAAGGCCTTTGAAGCCACCGGCAGCCCCCGGCCCCACACCGTGCGCCACGTGATGACCGCCCGCTGGGAACGCGGCGCAGGGCAACACCTGGTCTTCGAAATCCGGGCCGACGGTTTTCTTAAATTCATGGTCCGCAATATCGTGGGAACACTGGTGTCGGTGGGTCTGGGAAAGATCGAACCGGACGCGGTCAGAACGATCCTGGCGTCGGGCGACCGCCGGCAGGCCGCGGCCACGGCCCCGCCCCACGGCCTGTTTCTGATGCAGGTCACATATT
Organism: Desulfobacterales bacterium; assembly: GCA_030066135.1. GTDB lineage: Bacteria > Desulfobacterota > Desulfobacteria > Desulfobacterales > UBA5852 > JABZFP01. The sequence continues at coordinate 35,709 of JASJCD010000001.1, forward strand.
AAGAAACATCCTCAATTATCTTCTATACCGCGATCTGCGGCGGGCGTTCATGGGCCCCCCGAAATACCAAGGTGTCCCTGCGGTTTGGTCCCGCCAGTCACATCGGAGTGGAAGAGAAACCGGACGCAGCGTGCGAACGCCCGGCCGTCTTGAACGGGAACCGATATTTATTATGTGATAGGGATTCGGGGGGCGACCGGCTGACTTGGTTAGTCGAGAAGCGCGTGTTGAGGTCCCCGTTACGGGGCCGGCGGCGTTCAGGTGGCCTGCGCCGGCCCTTTCATCTTCTGGATCCGCTCGTTGTAGAAAGCGATCACCTCGCGGCGGTTCAGCATCCCCACCAATATGCTGTGATCATCAGCTTTGACAACGGGCAGGCTGTCGATATTCTTCTTGGTGAACTTGGTAAGGACGGTGTTCAGGTCTTCCTCGGGCGTCGTGAAGATGATGTCTGAAGTGGCGATATCGCGCATCACGATCAGGTTCTCGATCTCGGAAGAGAAGAGGACACTGCGAATATCGGTGCTCGAGAAGATCCCGTTCAGGCGGCCGTTCTGGTCCATCACCGGGAAATAGTGCTGCTTGGTCTTGGCGAAGAAGCGCTTGAAGTCGACAAAGCGCATATCCTCCGGAATCATCCGCACCTTGCGGATATGCGGGACCAGATCCTGCACGCGGATGGCCTGCAGAATATCCACAAAAAATTCACCGGCATGCGCCGGGGAAGCGATGCGGTTCTTGGGCTGCTTCTCGTAGATCGTCCAGCGCTGCGCGGCCAGGTAGGCCACCGAGCAGACCAGCAGGCTGGGCAGCAGCAGCTGGTAGGAATCGGTCATCTCGCTCACGAAAATGATGGTGGAGATGGGGGTGTTGGATACGGCCGTGAAGAAACCGGCCATGCCCACCACCACGAAGGCGCCGGGTTCGGTGACGACGCCGGGCATGATCGTGTGGAAGACCCGGCCCACGGCACCGCCCATGGCCCCGCCAATCACCACCGAGGGCCCGAAGACGCCGCCGCTGCCGCCCGAGCCGATCGAAAACGAGGTGGTCATGACCTTGCCGATGGCCAGAGCCAGGAGAAAGGAAACGCTCAACTCATTGAACAGGGCCTGCTGGGCAAATCCGTAGCCGAAAGCCAGGCACTGGGGGAAGTAAAAACCGATCATGCCGGTGCAAAGCCCCCCCAGGGCCGGCTTGAGATGGTTGGGAATTTTGATGCCTTTGAAAAATGCCGTCACCCCGTAGAAAGCCTTGACGTAGAAAATGCCGGTGCCCACGAGCACCAGGGACAGAACGAGATAGGGTCCCAGTTCGAGCGGATTGGTGAATTCGAAGGGCGGGGTGTCGAAAAGCGATCCCCAGCCGAAAACCAGGCAGAAAAGGCAATAGGCCACCACCGAAGAGATGCCGGCCGGGATGATGACTTCAGACTCGAACTCCGGATCGCGGTAGAGGACTTCCGCCGCAAACAAGGCGCCTGCCAGGGGCGCCCGGAAAATACTGCCGACCCCGGCACTGATGCCGGCGGCCATCATGATACGCCGCTCGCGCTCGGAGAGTTTGAGGCGCGAAGCCAGAAAGGCGCCGAAGCCCGCCCCGATCTGAGCGATGGGCCCTTCTCGCCCGCCCGAGCCACCTGTCGTCAGGGTAATGGCCGAGGCGATTGTTTTCACGATCGGCACGCGGCCGCGCATGAAGCCGCCCTTGTTGTGATAGGCATCGATAGCCGAATCCGTGCCGTGGCCCTCGGCTTCAGGCGCAAAGGTGTAGACGATCCAGCCGCTGACGATGCCGCCCAGGGCCGGAAGGATCAGCAGAATATAGCGGTTGAAGGGTCTTCCGGTGGGGGGCCAGGGGTGGTGTTCGCCAGCCGGTCCCGGCGGGACGTAGCCGGCCATGAAATCCATGAACCAGTGCATCCCCAGAAGGCAGAGATAGTGAAATACGATGGAGCCCAGCCCGGCAATGATGCCAATGATCAGAAAGTAGAAAGACCATTTCCCGGCGCGAGATATACGGGAAGAGAATTCCTCCGGATCCGATGGCTGCAATCGTTTCAAAAAGGTTAGGCCCACATCTGCTCCATCGCCATGAATGCCCGTCGTAGGGTGCGTCCCCCGCCGGCAATGGGTTTGCCGTGGCAGGTGAGCGAAATCAAATTAGGATTTTTAGCCACTCGTCCGGGGAAATGCAAGTAAAATAAGACGTCCCGCCACCCGGACTTGAAGCCGCACAGCGGCAGTGCTATAAGAGATGACCGCCCACCGCCGCCCCAACACTGATCAACATTACACGAGAAGGGAATGCCATGTCCGATCTCAACGTCATGCCCCGGGAAGAACTGACCGTGTTGCGCCAGCAGTTGCGTGAACGTTTCGAGCGCTTCAAGCAAGCCGGTCTGAGCCTGGATCTGACCCGCGGCAAACCCTGCCCCGAACAACTCGATCTCTCCAATCCCATGCTGGCGGTCGTCAGCGAAGACGGTTTTCGGGCCGCAGACGGCACCGATTGCCGCAATTATGGTGGATTGGACGGCATTCCCGAGGCCAAAGCCCTGTTCGCGGAATACATGGGGGTGACGCCCGCGGAGGTGATCATCGGCGGCAATGCCAGCCTGACCCTGATGTACGACACGTTCATACGCGCGATGTTCATGGGAACGGGCGAGGGCCAACCGCCCTGGGCTAAAATGGCCAAGGTCCGTTGTATATGCCCCAGCCCCGGCTACGATCGCCACTTTTCGATCTGCGCCAATCTGGGCATCGAGATGATACCGGTGGAAATGAATGCCACGGGCCCGGATATGGACGCGGTTGAAAGCCTGGTGGCGGAGGATGAGACCATCAAGGGTATCTGGTGTGTGCCGATCTACAGCAATCCCACCGGGGACATCTACAGCGATGAAACCGTGGACCGCCTGGCCCGTATGCCCACGCGTGCGCAAGACTTCCGCATCTTCTGGGACAACGCCTACGCAGTTCACCATTTCGCGGGCGATCCGCCCGCCCAGAAGCATATCCTGACGGCCTGCAAAGAAGCCGGCCACCCCGAACGACCGCTGATGTTCGGCTCCACCTCCAAGATCACTTTTCCCGGTGGGGGTCTGGGCCTGCTGGCCGGCAGTGCGCGCAACATGGATTGGGTCCGTCAGCAGCTGTTTTACCAGACCATTGGCCCGGACAAGCTCAACCAGCTGCGCCATGTGCGTTTTTTCGGCAATCTCGAGGGCATCCACCGTCACATGCAAAAGCATGCTGCCATCGTGCGCCCGCGTTTCGAGGCCGTCGAAACCATTCTGACGCGCGAACTGGCAGGCCGGGGGATCGCCGAATGGACCCGCCCGCAAGGCGGCTATTTCGTAAGCTTCAACGCGCCGGACGGGTGCGCCCAGGCCGTGGTGGCCATGGCCCAGGAGGCGGGCGTCAAACTGACTCCGGCCGGGGCCACCTATCCATTGGGCATCGATCCGCGCGACCGCAACATCCGGATCGCCCCGACCTTTGCCGCCCTGGAAGACGTCAACGCCGCCGTGGAAGTCCTGGCCGTATGCACCCAGATCGTCAGCATCGAAAAGATTTTGGGATAAAGGCCCGTCGTCTATCGGGGTCGGCATCGGGATCGCTAGCGGGTCCCGAACAACCAGTGCGGTCCGCCTAATCGCCATGCCGATACCGATAGCGGCACGGTCCCTGAGGTGATCGGCCCAAGTACAGCCTTTATGGCGCCCAAATAAAAAAAGCGCCCGATCCGCAGAGCGGAAGGGGCGCTTGGGTGTGTCGAAGAAAATCTATCGGCTGGCGCGCTTGGAAGCCTTGAGCGGATTGATCTTCTGCTTGCTGCCAGTGGCCTGGCGGCTTACATGCGTAGCCATGTTGCAGTGGCCGCTCTTCCATTTGACGCTGGGCTCGGGACAGGCGGTGCAGAACCAACCGGAAGTGTATTCGGTCTTCCGGTTGCAGCCGTCACAGTGCTCGACCGTCTCATGGCAGATACCACCATTGTAAGAACATCCGCTGGCGGTCATGAACGGGCACTCCTGATCTTTGCGAACGGTTGTACAATGCAAGGGTATCACCTCCTTCGTAATCTAATAATAGAAAGGCCGGAGACGCGGACATGCCGTTTCCGACCTGGCTCTAACATCATCTAAACCATCGAATACTAAATTATATACAAAATTATGTCAAGCTTTTTTATCATCCAAAGGAAAAAACCCCCTGGGCAAAGAAAAAAACCGCCCAGGCGATGGTCGGGTTTCACACCTGCATCCGAAAAGCAGCATGAACCCGTCCCCCATATTGAATTTTCCGGGGGGGGCGCCGCCTGAATGCGGTCCTCCTTGGCACCCGTCGCCGCATTGGACACTAACGCGCAGGGCCACAGCATTTGAATATTTTCTATTGATTCTTAGCGTGTCATAACGGAAAAAGATCGCATCCCGCCATTACCCAATCTCAATCGATAGCGAGGCGAAAATGTCCTTCGGCGAAATTGAAACCCATATTCCGACACTTGGCGCCGCCAAAATCGGCTCCCCCATTCAGGGCTGGCGGCAAGGCGGTGAATCTGCCAACTTCGTCAGCGACAACGACCGTGTTCTCGTGGATGTGACCCCCGCGGGGCTCGAAAAATTGTGTCAGGAAAACAAGCCCTTCCCATCCTTCGAGATGGCCGGTCCGCGGGAGCGGATCTATTTCGATCCCAGCAAACTGCGCTGCGCCCTGGTAACTTGCGGGGGGCTCTGTCCGGGCCTGAACGACATTATCCGCTCGGTCGTGCTGGAACTTTACTACGGCTACGGCGTGCGTCGCATCTACGGCATCAAATACGGTCTGCAGGGGTTTATCCCCAGCTACGGGCACGACGTGATCGATCTCGATCCCCCTGCGGTGGTCAACATCCAGGACATGGGCGGATCGATTCTGGGCTCCTCCCGCGGCCCCCAGTCGATTGAAGAGATCGTTGACACCCTGGATCGCATGAACATCGGCATCCTATTCATGGTCGGCGGCGACGGCACCCTCAAGGCTGCCAACCTGATTGCCAAGGCCATCAGCGCGCACAACCTGCGCATCAGCGTCATCGGGATCCCCAAAACCATCGACAACGATATTCACATGGTTTCCCGCTCGTTCGGTTTCGACACGGCCGTGGATATCGCCACCCAGGCCATCAAGGGCGCTCACAACGAGGCCGAGAGCTACCCCAACGGCATCGGCCTGATCAAACTCATGGGCCGGCATTCCGGTTTCATCGCGGCCACCGCCACCCTGGCCCAGCAGGACGTGAATTTCGTTTTGATCCCTGAAATCCCGGTCGATCTGGAAGGCCCCAACGGGCTTTTGACCAAGGTCGAAACCCGCCTGCAGGAGCGCGGGCATGCCGTCATCGTCGTGGCCGAAGGCGCCCTGCAGGAACTGTTCGACAGCGAGGACCGGCGCACGGACGCTTCGGGCAACGTGCGCCTTCACGACGTGGGGCTTTTCGTTCGCGACCGCATCAAGGCCTACTTCAAAGCCAAGGACATCGAGATCAACCTCAAATATATCGACCCCAGCTACATGATCCGCAGCGTCCCCGCCAATGCCAACGATAGCGTCTTCTGCGGCTTCCTGGGGCGCGACGCCGTGCACGCCGGCATGGCAGGCAAGACCGAAATGCTCGTGGCCCACTGGAACAACCACTTTGTGCACGTCCCCATGGCCCTCTCCGCAGGCCAGCGCAAACAGGTCAACCCCGATGGCAAACTGTGGTCGACAGTTCTGGGCGCCACCGGGCAGGGCTCAATGCGCAATCAGGACGCCTAACCGCCGGACGCCCCTCGGCATCTAACCTTCCCTGACCTGCGTCCCGAAGCATACGTCCCAGATTGTATTGGTTACCCCAAATCGCTTGTCCGGTGTTTTCCAATGGTGACGCATGTGGTTTTTTCTAAGCATGCGCATGTAGTTGGATTTGAAATCGAAGTGATGGAGGGCGTAGTGGGTCATGTCATAGGCAATGTAGCCCGCCAGGAAGGCGGCGAAGAGGGGGTACACCCAGTGGGGTTGGCCGCAAAGCTCTCCGAAAACGGCGACATATAGATAGTAGAAAAGCAGCGCCAAGGGTATGCTCACCGCCGGCGGCATCACCAGCCGGCTCTTTACCATGGGCTGGGCATGATGAACGCCGTGGAAGAGAAAAGAAATCCTTGCCTGCCAATTGTTCCTGGGTTGGAAGTGAAATACGAACCGGTGCAGCCCATACTCGGTCAGGGTCCAGAGGACCAAACCCCCAAGCAGGCAAATCGGAAAATATATGGGGGATATGCCCTCGGGTTGCCGCACCCAACCGAAGACGGCCATCGTCACCACCGCTGGAATCCAAATGATCAAAACAACAGCGGGATGCATATGCGTGAAAAATTCCATGAAATCCGATTTAAAAAGACGCATCGGTTCTTTGCTGGACTGTACATTCCACATCAGAAAAACACCTTCGATAAAATCAAATAAAGCCATCGCCACAACCCTTCGGCCCATGACATTGCCGCATGGGGGCGGAGCGACACAAGCGAGACCAACGGCCGCGGGTAACAGAGCCTCGTCGCCGAAATCACCGGTGGCTACCCGGCCGGTGTCGAAGAGCCGCCTATAGCACCTCGCCGAGGACATGACAAGCGAAGTGATGGCCTGAACCGGACTACCGCCGGCTCATGGCCACCGCTTCGGCCGCGAGCCGGGTGATGGCCTCCCAGTTTCCCGTTTCGATATCCCGGGAGGGGACAATCCAGGAGCCGCCGACGCAGGCCACATTGGCAAGGGCCAGGTAGGCATTGAAATTGGCTTGCGAAACACCGCCGGTGGGGCAAAAGGTGACATGGGGGAAAGGACCGCCGATGGACTTCAGCATGGGCACCCCGCCGGCGGCCTCGGCCGGAAAGAACTTGAAGGCGGTATAGCCCATTTCCATGCCAAGCATCAGCTCCGAGGCGGTGGCGATGCCGGGAATCAGGGCGATGGGGCCCTGGTTGGCCGCCTCCAGCAGGCTCGGGGTCAGCCCGGGGCTGATGGCAAAGACGGCGCCCGCCTCGGTCACGGCCGCCAGATCATCGCGTGAGGCCACCGTGCCGGCGCCGACAATCGCTTCGGGCACCTCGCGGCTGAGCAGGCGGATGGCCTCGATGGCGGCGGCACTGCGCAGGGTGACCTCCAGGACCTTGACCCCGCCTTCCAGAAGCGCCTTGGCCAAAGGTACCGCCTGCTCGATATGCTTGATCACGATCACCGGCACCACCGGTCCGGCATTGAGGACATCCAGGGGTGCCAGCTTCCAGCGTTTTGCATTCGACATTGTATTCTCCGGGATTGCTTGTTCGTTTGTGTGGTGGACACGCCTGTTTTCAGCGCTGCGGGGGAACGACCACTTTGCAGCTTTCATTTACGTAGGTGAAGATCGAACTGGCGCCCTCCTCGGCGCCCGCCAGGTCTTTGCGCAGCGGTGCAAAGATCTGGCGGCCCAGACCATAGCGGTGGGATGCCAGGTCAGGGGCCGCGTATTCACGATCTGCCAGTTCACGTTCATCCAGCTTGAGTTCCAGAGCGTTGTTGTGGGCGTCCATCCGTATAATATCGCCATCCCGAACTTTGGCGAGCAGGCCGCCGCAGAAAGCCTCCGGTGTGCAGTGAATGGCAAAGGGCACCTTGCCCGAGGCGCCGGACAGGCGCCCGTCTGTTACCAGCCCGACGGTGTACCCCCGATCCATGATGACGGCCAGCGGGGTGATCAGTTTGTGCAGTTCCGGCATCCCGTTGGCCTGGGGACCCTGGAAACGGACCACGGCAATCAAATCCCGGTCGAGCCGCCCGGCTTTGAAGGCTTTCTCCAATTCGTGCTGGCTGTCGAAAACCATGGCCGGCGCTTCCACCAGGGTTTTCTCGCCGTCCGCCAAGGCCGAGATCTTCATGATGGCCCGGCCCAGATTGCCAGACAGGACCTTGATCCCGCCCATGGTCTCAAAGGGTTGCGCGACCGTTGCAATGACGTCCGGATCAGCGGCTTCCTGGGGGCCGTCTCGCCAGACCACTTTGTCGCCGTCGAATAAAGGCGCATCCAGATAGCGGCGCAGGCCGAACCCGGCCACGGTCTGGACATCCTCATGGACCATTTCGCCCTTGAGCAACTCACGGATGAGCAAGGCCATACCGCCGGCCTCCTGGAAGGCGTTGATGTCACCCGGTCCGTTGGGATAGATGCGGACCAGCAGCGGTATATTGTCCGAGAGTTCGGCAAAATCGTTCCAGTCGATGCGGATGCCGGCGGCGCGGGCAATCGCCACCAGGTGCATGGTCTCGTTGGTGGAACCGCCGGTGGCCAGAAGCCCGACCATGGCGTTGACCACGGATTTTTCGCTCACCACATGGGCAATGGGCACGTAATCGTCGCCCAGATGGGTCATGGCGCCAACGCGTTTGGCCGCGGATCGCGTCAGGGCGTCACGCAGTTTGGTGCCAGGATTGACAAAGGAGGCGCCGGGCAGATGCAGGCCCAGCATTTCCGCCATCACCTGATTGGAGTTGGCCGTCCCGTAGAAGGTGCAGGTGCCCGGACTGTGATAGGACTTGACCTCGGCGTCCAGCATTTCCTGGCGCCCGATTTTGCCCTCGGCAAAGCGCTCGCGCGCGCGCACTTTTTCCTTGTTGGGCAGGCCGGACGGCATGGGCCCCCCCGGAATCAGGATCATGGGCAGGTGCCCGAACTGAAGGGCGCCCATGAGCAGTCCGGGCACGATCTTGTCGCAGATGCCCAGCAAGAGCGCACCGTCAAAAACGTTGTGCGACAGGCCGATGACCGTGGACATGGCAATCACGTCCCGGCTGATCAGGCTCAGGTCCATGCCCGGTTCCCCCTGGGTAATCCCGTCACACATGGCCGGTACGCCGCCGGCGAACTGGGCATTGCCCCCGGC